>JADMJQ010000330.1:0-2068 GCA_018780415.1 Roseateles sp.
CAGTCTCAACCTCAACTTGAAGGAGTTCATCATGAATGAGAAATCACAGTCGGAACTGGAACCGCAAATCGTCGAGCTCGGCGACGCCAAGGAGCTGACCAAAGGCTTCCCGGACATCGCCTACGCCGAGGACAACCCGACGGTCCAAGGGCGTCTTGAGCCCTGATTGAAAGTGGCGCGCGCCGGCATCAGCGGTGCGCGCCTTAGCCGGCCCTAATTAGCCATGCGCAGATCGAACAGAGCGCTGCGAGGAGAAGTTGATGCGTTGTCCGATGTACCCGATCTCAAGCTATCGGATGAGCCTTGCCTCCCATGTCCGCGCGTGCGACTGCGATGGCCACGTCATCCTGCTTGATCTGCGGCACAACCGCTACCTCGGCATCGGCGAGACGACGTCGAAGGCATTGGCCGGTCAAGTCGAAGGCTGGCCGACGCGCGCGGACCACGTTAGTCCACTGCCCGGCTCCGAGAAAATCAGCGATGCGGCGCAGCGGCTCCTGTCGCAAGGGCTGCTGACTAGCTCGCCATATGAACGGTATCCCAACACCACCATCGAGGAGGCTGCAGCGACGCTCGAACTTGACAGGGAATCGTCGCATCAAGCCATCGGCATTCGACGATTTGCGCAGGTTCTAAAAAGTGTCGCGATCGCTGCCTGGTGGATGCGCTCGCACTCATTGCACGCCATTGCGCTTGCGGTCACAGCCCGCCGCGTGCATATCCACGGGCCAAGGTCCGATTCGCTGTATCAGATGAGGGCAGGCACAAGCGCCTACGAGAAGGTCCAACCGTTCGTCTTCACGGCGAGGGAGAAATGCCTGCTCGACTCATTGGCGTTGGTCGGCTTTCTGGCTACTGAAGGCGCGTTTCCTCGCTGGGTGATCGGCGTCAGGACCTGCCCGTTCGGCGCGCACTCATGGGTGCAGAGCGGCCATACCGTTCTGAATGATCAACACGAGTACGTGCGGCAGTTCCGCCCCATCCTCGTCGTGTAGCCTGCGAGCGACGCCGACATGTTCCGATACCTCGCGATCGCATGGGACGACGCACTGCCAGACCGTTCGGAATCGGCGCGGCAAATCATTCTCGAATGGCAGGCGCGCAGCAGCTGGGATGCGGCGTTGCTTCGCCCTGGACTACAGGTTTTTACGACCGGCACCAGAGCGGGGATCAATGAGGTGCGTTCTCTGCAGGGCGACTTGCATGAAGACCTGGGCGTCGTTCTCGGCAAGCTGTTTCGGCGCGGTGAGTTCAATTCGCTGCCGTCGCCAAGCGCGACCCTCAACAGCAAAGACATGACGAATATTTTGGCGAGCGGCGGTCGCGCCTTGGTGAGCGACTTCTGGGGACGCTATGTGGCCTTTTTGCATACGGCTGCGGGATCCACCCTGGTCCTGCGTGATCCCAGCGGCGCGCTGCCCTGCTTTCGGATTCGCCATCAGGGCTTGTCCATCATCTTTTCCTGGCTCGAAGACGCCTTGCAGATGCTCGCCCATGTCGAGCCTCGCAGCGTGAATTGGAGCGTCTTGACGGCTCAAATCCTGTACGGCACGCAGGGCGGCCGAGAGACCGCGCTCGACGGGGTCACACAGCTGCTGCCGGGCGAGTTGCTCGACCTGCATGCGGAGACGTCGGCCTTGCTATGGAACGCGGTGGAGATCGCCCGGTCCCCGGCGGCCTACAGTTTTGAAGAAGCGACGCAGCTGTTGAGGCAGACCGCTAGGTCCTGCATACGCGCATGGGCTTCCTGCTACGACACCCTGCTGCTTCGCTTGTCTGGCGGCGTCGACTCCTCGATCCTGCTCAGTTGCCTGGCCGCCGACAGCACGCCGGCCGACGTCATCTGCGTCAACTATCACTCGCCGGGCTCGAACAGTGACGAGCGACTCTACGCGCGGCTGGCGGCGCTACGGGTCGGCCGCGACCTGCTGGAACGCGAACGAGATCCAAGCTTTTATATCGCCCGCGTCCTCCTGATCGCCCGCATGCCGGACCCCGTCCCTTATGTCGGCTGGATGAACACCAGCACCGACGCAAACTTGGCAACCTTCTCGTTGTACATGCGGCC
>JADMJQ010000330.1:2078-16610 GCA_018780415.1 Roseateles sp.
CGACGCAAGGCTAGCGACTGCCTATGCTGCCTCCGCGATGTTCACCGGTGCGGGCGGCGGCGCGCTCTTCTACGAGATCCCCAGGTGGTGGCCGGCGGCGGACTATCTTAAAAACCAGGGGCTGGATGCTGGCTTTGCCGCTGCAGCGATAGACGCCGCGCGCCTTGGCAATGTGTCGGTCTGGCGCGCCGTTTCGCTGGCATTGAAGGAACGCGTTAGGCCCGACCTGGCCGCAAGGTCGTCAAGAGGGCCAGCGGCCTTGCTGGCGCCAGGCATCTTGCAGGACCAGATTGAGCAGAATAGCTTCGCCCATCCGGCCTTGCGGGGTGCAAACCAATTGCCGATCGGCAAGTACATGCAGACCGTCGCGCTGATGCACCCGGTCGGCTACTACGACCCCTTCGAGCAGGCAGCGGCGCCGGAACTGGTCCATCCGCTGTTTTCGCAACCGCTGGTGGAGTTGAGCCTTCGCTTGCCGAGCTATGTGTTGACGCAAGGCGACCACGGCCGCGCCTTGGCCCGACGCGCTTTCGCATCCGACTTGCCGCCGCAAATCGTCAACCGTTGCTCTAAGGGTGGCATGGAGGAGCACATCAAGGCGGTGCTGCATGCCAATATCGACTTCGTGCGCGGCATGCTGCTCGAAGGCGAACTCAACCGCCGCGGCATGCTGGCCCGCGCGAAGGTCGAGGAATTGCTTTCTGGCAGGCCCACAGCGCTGCCGGGCCTGGTCAGTCAGATCCACGGCCTGGTGGCGGTCGAGGCGTGGCTGTCCCGCTGGACTCGGTAGCTGCTCCAGTACCGCCCTCGGAAGCATCCGCATGCCCTCGTTCCGCGACTTCAGCTTGGCGCTTCGAGTGCTTTTCGACAGCGCCGATCGGACGGTGGCTTGGCGTCTGGTTGCAGCCAACCTGCTAGCTCTGGCGGGTGGCGCGCTCGCGGGCTTGGCGCCGCTGGCCCTCAAGGAAATGATCGATGCAGCGAGCGTAGTCTCCACAGTACGAAGCCCATCGGCCTCAATCGTTTGGTTTGGAGCAGCCTATCTGCTCTGCCTTAGCATCGGTCGGCTGATGACAGAGCTTCGATCCTTGCTCATCGGCGCCGCTGAATAACGCCTGTATGCAGGACTGCGCCGGCGCTACTTCAAACATTTGCTGGACTTGCCACTAGATTTTCATCTGGGACGGCGCACCGGCGCCCTTGTCCACGGGCTCCAGCAGGCGATCTCGGGCTACCAGATTCTCATATTCAGCCTTGTCAACAGCCTTGTGCCCGTCCTGGTCGAAGGGGTGACCGTGACCATCGTGCTGATCTCCCTTGGGCTACCCGCCCTGACGGCCACCTTTGCCGCGACCGCCCTCGCCTACTTCGCGGCCGTGGCCTTGCACAGGGGCGACCTCAGCGCTTCCGCCCAGGCCGTCTCCAAAGCGAGCATCGATGCGAACTCCCTGCTGACCGACAGTTTGATCAACTACGAGCCCATCAAGTGCTTCGGCGCCGAGCGCAGAACTGTCGACAGCTTCGTCCGGTCTAGCGGCCTCCTTGAGCATTGCTGGGCCCGGCTGCAGCGTCGACGCCTGAGGCTGGGCCTCACGGTCACTGTGATCTTCGTGCTGTGCATGATCACGTCGCTCGTGATCGCGACGCAGGCGGTGGCGGCCGGCGTGCTGACCGTCGGTGGCTTTGTTCTGGCGAACCTGTACATGGTGCAGCTCATTCGCCCGCTCGAACTGCTGAGCACCGCCGTGCGCGACGTGTCCCAGGGGCTGGCGTTTGTCCGCCCCATCATCGAAGTACTTCAGGCGCCCACAGAGACAGCCCGCGAGAACCGTCGCGGTCCGAACTCGGATAGGGTCACCAAAACGCGCGGCAGCCGGAGACGCGCGGGGAGCGTGAGCTTCAGGGGCGTTCAGCTGGCCTTTGATTCGGGCACGCCCGTGCTGAAGGACTTCGACCTCGATGTGCCGGCGGGTCGCTCGATGGCCATCGTCGGCGCCAGCGGCTGCGGCAAGTCGTCCCTGGTGCGCCTGCTGCTTCGGCTCTGCGAGCCACAGGCCGGCACGATCCTGATGGACGATGTCGCGATCGACACGGTGCCCATCGACGAGCTGCGAGCCATGATCGCCGTGGTGCCGCAGGACGTCGTGCTCTTCAATACGACGATCGCAGCCAATATCGGCATCGGCAAGGAAGGGGCGACGCCGGACGAGATCGTCCAAGCTGCACGCCTGGCCGAATTGCACGACTTCATCACCACCCTGCCTGCCGGCTACGACACGGTGATCGGCGAGCGCGGTCTCAAACTCTCGGGCGGTGAGCGCCAGCGGATCGCCATTGCACGGGCGATCCTGCGGGACCCACTCGTCTATGTGTTTGACGAGGCCAGTTCCATGCTCGATGGGCCGACTGAAGGCGCCATCCTGCGCAATCTAAGAGAAATCTCAGCTGGCCGCACCACGATCACGATCGCCCACAGGCTGTCGGCCATTCAGCACGTTGACAAGATCGCCGTACTCGCCGAAGGTCGGGTCGTCGAACAAGGCGACCACGCCACGCTGCTTGCCCGTGATGGTGCTTACGCGGCGATGTGACGCGCACAGCAATCGAGCGGGTCGACCTGAATTGTGAATGGCACGGCTACTTGCTCAGGTGGGGCCGAACTGTGCGGCGACGCTCGCCGCATCTATAAAATACTTATCAAAGACTGTTTTCACAGAATACAAATTCTGATTTGTAAATTCAATTAACGCACTACAATATGTAAATAGATAATACAGTGCGCCATTTGTATGAGTGAATTTCCTGTACGGACCGCCGATCAGTTGCCGACCTTGCTGCAGGCATTTCGCAAGGAGGCCGGCCTGACACAAAGCGAGGTCGCGCTGCGCCTGGGAGTGACTCAACAGACCTATTCAGCGCTTGAGCGCAATGCCGAGAAGGTGGGAGCCGCTCGGCTTCTGAAGCTGCTCGGCATCCTGGGCGTGGAGTTCGTGCTGAGCAAGCCAGCCTCCAGCCCCAAGCCGCCGCCAACGGGGCCAGAATCCCACACGCCGAGCTGGTGACCGATGGGACGCCGCTCTCACGCCCGCTCGCTGGGACTCTGGATGAATGGAGCCTTGGTAGGCACCTGGAGTCTGGCTCCAAACACAGCTGACTCGCTGCAATACGAACAGGCCTGGACGACTTCCGAGCAAGGCCGTCCTCTCTCCCTCTCGCTGCCCTTCACACCAGGCAACACGGCGCACCGCGGCGACAAGGTGCGGGCCTATTTCGAGAACTTGCTGCCGGACAACGACGACATCCGCGAGCGCATGGCACGTCGGTACAAGACCGGCTCGACCGATGCATTCGAGCTGCTGGCCGAGGTCGGACGCGACTGTGTGGGTGCCCTGGAAATCCTGCCCGGCAATCGCCTGTCGGCAGGCCCATCGCCATTGCAGGCCACCCAGTTGACCGAGGCGCAAGTCGCCGACGTGCTGCGCGGCACCACGACGCCCGGCACCCTGGGTCTTGTCATCAACGATGACGACTTCCGAATCTCCATCGCAGGCGCGCAGGAAAAGACCGCCCTGCTTCGCCAGGGTGGCCACTGGTGCCTGCCGCGCGGTGCTTCGCCCACGACACACATTTTCAAGCTGCCGCTGGGACTGATTGGCGGCATGAAGATCGACATGCGCGACTCGGTCGAGAACGAATGGCTGTGCTCCCTGGTCCTGAAGGAGTTCGGCCTGCCCGTCGCGGCCTGCGAGCCCATGCAGTTCGAAGATATGAGCGCCTTGGTGGTCGAACGCTTCGACCGCGCCTGGTGGACAAGCCCTGAGGGTGATAAGCGCATCATCCGCCTGCCGCAGGAGGACCTATGCCAAGCCACAGGGGTGTCACCCGAGGCGAAATATGAGACCGATGGCGGACCCGGCATGGACCGCATCCTCGCTGTGCTGGATGGCTCAATGACACGCGAGCAAGATCGGCGCAACTTCTTTAAGGCGCAGTTGGTGTTTTGGATGCTGTGCGCCACGGACGGACATGCCAAGAACTTCAGCCTGTTCATCCGGCCGGGTGGCCGTTACCAGCTCACCCCGCTGTACGACGTGCTCTCCGCCTACCCCGTGCTGGGCGAAGGGCCCAACAAGATTTCACCGTTCAAAGCCAAGCTGGCGATGGCAGTTCGCGCCAAGAATTCGCACTGGAAGATGCGAGAAATTCTTCGCCGGCATTGGCTGGCGGTCGGTACGCGTCACGGGGTGACGACCGAGGACGGCCGCCAAGTCCAATTCCTCATTGATGAACTGGTCGCTCAGACGCCCCAAGTCGTGAACGCTGTGCGCGCGAGACTGCCCGGGCATTTCCCCGCCCAATTGGCTGACAGCATCCTTGAAGGCTTGCAGGGCGCGGCGAACAAACTCGGCGCATAGAGTAACCGCGTTCGATGCAAGTCAGAAAACCCAGCGCAGACACTGCCAGCCGCCGGGCGCGGCGGCGTCACTGAAGCGCAATTCGTGAACAAGCGTCGCGAAGTCGACAGTGAGTTGCGCCTCGTGCGCGCCCTCTTGCCCTCCTTCTTGAAGACGCCAGCGCAACTGCAGCACGCTGGGCGCGCTGTCCAGCCGCTCGAAGCTGCCATTGAAGGCCGGGTGGGTGCTACGGAGTCGGATCAACTTCAGCAACTCGGCCACGACCGGGCGCTGCAGCTCAGTCGCGATCTCGGTCTCGTCGTAATAGTGCCGGTTGATGTCGCGGCCGACACCGCTGCGCGCCAGCAGCGCCATATCGTTGTGGCCGGCCAGCAGGCCGACGTAATAGACCTGCGGCACGCCGGGCAGGAAGAACTGCACCGCGCGTGACAGCAAATAGCGCGTGTCATCACGGCCGAGCGCCTCATAAAAAGTGCAGTTGACCTGGTAAAGGTCGAGGTTGGAGGCCGCCGCACCGGTGGCCTGGCGACTGCTGCCGGCGCTGTTGGCGTGGATGCGTTCGACCAGCGCGTCAAGCTCGGCCGGCGGCACGAGGCCGGGCTGGCCGGCGCGATCGGCAGCGTCGGCGCCGATGTCGATGATGCCGATGCCGTCGTGCGTGTCGAGCACCGTCAGCGCATTGCTCGGCCGCTCGGCAATCCAGGCCTTCAGTGGCGCGGCGGTAGCGAAGAAGAACGCGTGCAGCACCAAGGGCGGCAGCGCGAAGTCATAGACCCAGTCCACCCGGGCCGCGATCTCGATCTGGCGCCGGTAATAGGCATGGATCTCGACCAGCACCTCAATGCCCAGAGACTTGGCACGCGCCGCGAACTCGCCGATGAACTCGAAGGTCTCGGCCGTCATGAAGCAACTGCTGCCGGCCTTCTTGATCGCGTAGCCGACCGCGTCGAGCCGCACCATCGCAATGCCTTGGGCGGCGAAGGTTTGCAGGATGCTGTCCAGATAGGCGCGGCCCTGGGGATGATCGATGGCGATATCGATCTGGGTCGGCGTGAAAGTGGTCCAGAGGATCTTCTTCTGGCCATTCTTCAGGGTCACAGGCTGCAGCGGCAGGCCCGGCCGTGGGCGGTAGACGGCCAGCAGATCGCGCTCAGAAGCCCCTTGCGGAAACACCGCATCGAGCGTCAGGAACAAGCCGGCATAGGGCGATTCATCGCCACGCGCGGAGTAGTCGAGAAACTGCGGCGAGGCGCTGGACATATGGTTGACGATCACGTCACCCATCACTTCCACGGTCTCGGACAACGCCTTCACATCGGCCCAAGTGCCCAGGCGTGGGTCGACTTGCGTGTGGTCGATCGGGTCAAAGCCGGCATCGGCCCCGTCGATTGCGTGGAAGAACGGCAGCAGGTGCACGCCGCCGAAAAGGCCCGCGAGCGCGCCGCCGGGTGCGAGCAAGGCACGCAGGCGCTGCAGGTCTTGGCCATCGAGCCGGCCGCCGAGACGGTCGACATAGGTAATCAGTTGAACTTGGTTTTTCATGGGGTCGCGGGGGTGGTTACGGCTGAAGCGGCCGGCCGGGTCTGCACACGCAGCACGGCCAGCGCGGCGCAGACGAGCAAGGCGCCGGCTAGGCGGATGACGTTGTCGGGGTGGCCGTCGAGCAGGCGGTGATAGATCAGCGGCAGCGTCACCATCTGGATCAGCATCGGGATCACGATGAACATATTGAAAATGCCCATATAGACGCCCGCGCGCTCAGGCGGGATGCTGCCGGCCAGCAGCACATAGGGGTTGCCCATGATGCTGGCCCAGGCCAGGCCGATGCCCAGCATCGGCAGCAACAGCAACCAGCGGTTCTGGATCTCCGGGATCGCCCACATGCCGGCGCCCGCCAGACACAAGCACAGTGCGTGCACATATTTGGCGCCGAAGCGGCGCGTGAACGGCACCATCGCAAAGGCCGACAAAAAAGCGACGAAGTTGTAAAAACCGCCAATCTGCCCGTTCAGCAGGCCGGCATCGCGAAAACCTTCGGACGTGGCGTCGCTGGTGTGGAACACCGTGCTGGCCAGCGAGGGCACGATGTAGATCCAGTAGCACATCATCGCGTACCACTGGAACAGCTTCATCCACCAGAGCTGGCGCATCGTCGTCGGCATATCGCGCAAGGCGTCCCAGATTTCGGTGAGCGTGGCGCGCAGGCCGCGCGGCTGGGCCTGGATATGCTGCAGCTCGGCAGCGGTCAGCGGCAACTCCGGCACCCGGCGCACCGACCACCAGACGGTGGTGATCGAGAAAAAAGCGCCGATCAGGAAAGCCGTTACGGTGATCTGCGGAATCTGGTTGCCGGCCAGCGCGTCCTTGTTCATGCCGAACCAGACCAGCAAGCTCGGAGCGAGGTAGGCCAAGGTCTGCGCCAGGCCGGTGAAGGCGGCTTGCGTCAGGAAACCGAGCGAATGCTGGCTGCTGTCGAGCCGATCGGACACATAGGCCCGGTACGGCTCCATCGTCACATTGTTGGCCGCGTCGAGAATCCACAGCAGGCCGGCGGCGAACCACAACGTGGGGCTGAAGGGCATCACCAGCAGACCCAGGCTGCACAGGATGGCGCCGATCAGAAAGTAAGGCGTGCGCCGCCCCCAGCGCGAGACTGTGCGGTCACTCATCGCGCCGATCAGCGGCTGCACCAGCAGGCCCGTCATCGGTCCGGCCAGCCACAGCAGCGGCAAGCTGGCCTCGTCCGCACCAAGGTACTGATAGATCGGGCTCATATTGCTCTGCTGCAGACCGAAGCTGAACTGGATGCCGAAGAAACCGACATTCATGCTGACGATCTGCCAGAACGTGAGTCTGGGCTTGAGAGTGCTCATCTCGTTGATTCCTTCAGCAACAGCGCCCGCCACGGCGCAAAGAAGGCATCATCATCCGGCAGCGGCCCGCGCTCGCCGCACAGCGCCGCGGCATAGCGGTTAGCCAGCGCCAGCGCCTGCGCCAGCTCGAAGCCGGCCAGACAGGCGCTGAGCAGCATGGCCGAGAAAGCGTCGCCGGCGCCGACCGTGTCGACCATCGCAGACAAGGCGAGACCCGAATCCTGCGCCAGCACCTCGCCTTGCGCGTCAAACGCCGCATAGCCGGCGGCGCCGCGCGTGAGGATCAAGCGTTGCACGCAAAAACGCTGCATCAAGCGCTGCACCGGCGCAGCGAGTGCGGATGCATCGCCCAGCATGTCGGCCTGCGCATCATCCGCCGTGCCGAACCAGGCGAACAACTGCGCCAACTCCAGCTCGTTGACCTTGAGCCAATCGCTCAGCGCCAGAGACTCAGCGGCAAGCAGCGGCTCTGAGCTGCCCTCGCGCAGGTTCAGGTCCAGATAACGCGTGCTGCCGAGCTCGCCGGCTTGCTGCGCCAGCGCGCGAATGCTGGCGCGCGACACCGCACCGCGCTGGGCCAGGCTACCGAAGTAGAAGAAGGCCGGCGGCGCCGCAACCAGCAAGGCCTGCGCCGGCGCCAGTTCGATGAAGTCCCAGGCCGATGGCGCATGGATTTCGAAGCGGTGAGCGCCGCCCTCCTCCACCACCGCCACCCGACCCGTAGCATGGACCGGCTCGTGCTGGATGCCCGCTAGGCTCAGATTGAAGCGCAGGCTGCTGGCGAGCAGCGCCGCCCCGCCCTCATCAGCCGGGTGCAGCCGGGTGACCAAGCACACCGGCAGACCGGGCCTCAGCGCCGCCAGCGAACGCGCGACATTGAAGGGCGCGCCGCCGGCCACACGCCGCTCGCGGAACTCGTCGACGAGCGCCTCGCCGACGAGCAAGACCGAGGGCGCCAAGGCTGGGGAGGCGACATTCATCATCACGCTCAGAAGCTGTACTTCAAGGTCGCCCGCACGGTGCGGCCGTTGAAGGCGCGTGCCGCATGGCCGTCGCCTTCGATCTCGGTGTAGGCCAAGGTATTGAACAGGTTATTGGCCGACAAGGACAGCAGCGCCTGCGGGCTCAGCTGGTAGTTCACGAAGGCGTTGACGAGGGTGTAGCCCTTCATGCGGATGGTGTTGTCGTCGTCGCCGTAAGACTTGCCCGAGCCGATCAAGGCGGCGCCCAGTTCCAGATCACCCCAGACGTAGCTGGGCGCGATCTGATAGATGAAGTCGGCCTGGCGGCGCGGCTTCTTGCCGACGATGGCCGCGTTGTTGGACGACTTGATCTCGGCGTCGGTGAAGGTGGCACCCCCGCTGAGGCGGAAGTCGCCGATGGCATAAGCCGCTTCGAGTTCGATACCGCTGGCCTCGTACTTGGTGGCGCTGAACTTCTGCGTCGTCACCTCGTAATTGCTTTCATTGGTGCGGGCATTGAACAGCGTCGCGAAAACACTTAGGCCCTTGGCGCGCCACTTCACACCCGCTTCGACCTGGTCGATCTCATTGGTGCTGATAGGCACCGAGCCGTCGAGCGGATTGCCGTAAAGCAGACGGTCGGCACTGAAGGCCACGCCGTTGCTGGCGCGAGCAAAAGCGGCCAGATTGGGGTTGAACGCGTAATTGGCGCCCAGCGAGTAAGAGGTATGGTTGACGTCGTAGTTGACCGTCTTCTGGCTGGCGGTGTCCCAGGTCTGCGCGGTGTTGTCGCCGTTGAGCGTGTAGCCGCGGGCCCTTTGCTGGTCCCGGCGCAGGCTGCCGTCGACGATCAGCGCGCCGAATTCGACCGTGCTGGCGACATAGGGCGAGGTCTCGGTGTACTGCACGTCCCAGGTGCGGGTGCAGCAGCCGCCAAAGGTGGTCCAGCCCAGGCCGGCCGGGGCCGAAGTCGGATTGCCGGCGGCATCGACGACCTGGGCGTTCTCGCCGTCCAGCGTCAGGTTGTAGCGATTCCAGAACCAGGTCTGTGCGACGTTTTGCACGCCGTAGAACAGGCCGCCGACCAGCGTCGTCTTCACGCCGCCGCTGGATTTGATCACCTTGCTCAGCTTGATGTCGTTGAAGGTGTTGTCGAAGTTGTCCAGCGAGGTGTTGAAGAGCACGCCGGTGAAGGATTTGGCGCTGCCGTTGTTGCCGTTATCACCTGGGAACAGCGCGATGAAGCGGCCTGAATTGCTGCTGCGGCGGAACTTCTCGTCGATGCTGTAATCGTTGCCGAGGTCGAAGCCGGCCTCGAAGCCGACTGCCTGGCTCTTCACATGCAGGCCATCGCGCGTGGACGAGGTCGTGTAGACACCGTCCTTGTTGAAGCTGGTGTCCTTGGCCAAGCTCGGCGTCAGGAAGAAGGCGGTGCGCGGGTCGATGCCGGCGATGGTGTGGATATTGCCGTTGCTGACGGTGACCGGCACCGGCAGCAACGAAGGCGTCTTGTCGTCCAGCAGCTTCAGGCTCAGGCGAACATAGCCCTTGTCGAACTTTTGCGTCAGATTGGCCTTGATTTGACCGCCGTTCTCGACGTTCTGCCCGGTCGGGCGGCCGCCCTCGCCGATGCGCTGGAAGCCGCCGATGTGAAAACTCGTGCCATTGCCGAGACTGGCGCCATAGTCGGCATCGAGTCGGAACAGCTCGTTGCCGAGGCCGGCGGTCAGGCCGATGCTGCCGCCCTTCTCTGCGCCGGTCTTGCTGATGAAGTTGACGATGCCGCCGGGCGAATTCGATGCCAGGGTCGAGGCCGAACCGCCGCGTATGACTTCGAGCCGATCGGTTGAGTAATCAACGCGCAGGAACTGGTCGGCGGTGCCGAAGGCGATGTCACCGAACAGCAGCAAGGGCAAGCCGTCTTCCTGCATCTGCACATAGCGCGAGCCGCCGGCCGACAGCGGCACGCCGCGCACGGTCACATTGGCATTGCCCTCACCGCCGCTCGACTCCGAGCGCAGGCCCGGCACCGAGCGCAGCAGCTCGGTCGCGCTGGTGGCGCCGGTCTTGGCGATCTGCTCGCTGTCGATCGTGCTGACCGAGACGCTTTGCTTCATCTTGGAGGTGCGCGTCGAAGTGCCGGTGACGACAACCTGGTCGAGCTTCAAGCCATCCTTCGCTTCGGCAGGAGGCGGCGTGGTGTCCGTGGCATTTTGAGCTTGAGCACTCAGTTGCAGCAGCGCAAGGCTGATGGCGGCGAGCGCGGTCGGGCAATGGCGAATGTGGGTCGTCAATGTGGGGATCAAGGCGGGCATCAGAGTCTCCTGGTGTTGCCGGCAGATCGGTGGACCGCTGCCTGGCTGTAGTTCGAGACCGTGCTGGCGGCAACATCTTGGGGCAAGCTGCACCAGCACCGTCTCGTTGGCACCATTTTGGCCTTGATCGCAATTTATTGCAATCGATTGCAAACTAGGGAAAACGCGAACAAAGCAACTCAATAATTCGATTTAATGGGTCTAATCAGCGTTTTCAGAGAAGCGCTGCGGCAACCTATCGGCCAGCACTGCAATCGATCGTCAATCGATCATCAAGGCGCACTGGCGCGCACCACCAACTGCACTTCCAGCGTGCGCGGCAGGGCCTTTTCACCGCTCAGTTGCGCCATTAGCGAGGCGACCAGCTCGGCACCGGCCTCGGCCACAGGCTGGTGCACCGTCGTCAGCGGCGGTTCGCAGTAGGCAGCCAGCGGCATATCGTCGAAGCCGACGACGGCAATGTCTTCGGGCACCCGCTTACCGCTCGCCCGCAGCAGCTGGATCGCCTGCAGGGCCAACAAGTCGCTGCAGGCGAAGACGGCGTCAAAACCCGGCGCCACAGGCAGCCAGCGTGCAATCGCCGCGCGTGCCGCTGCCGGCTCGAACGGCAAGGCAAGCTCCAGCGCCGGATCAACTTGTAGCCCCGATTGGCGCAAGGCCTGGCTATAGCCCTCACGACGCAACCAGACCTCGGGCAGTTGGGCGTCACCCAGAAAGGCAATACGCCGGCAGCCGCGGGCGAGCAGATGCGCGGTGGCCAGTTGGCCGCCGGCGATATTGTCCCCGCCGATGCTGCAGTACAGCTGGCGGGGCAGCGCGCCGCCCCAGACAACCAGCGGCAACTGGCGCGCAGCCAGCGCGTTCAATTGATCGTGGTGGCGCCACTGGCCAATCATCAGCACGCCGATCGCCTTGCCCGAATCGTAGAACTGCGCAGCCAGATCCAGATGCTCTGCGTCGACGCGGGACAGCAGCATGTCGTAGCCCTGATCGGTCAGCGCGTCGGCGATGCTGCCAATCAGCGCGAGGAAGAAGGGATCGGAAATGTGCTGGCGCGATTCGGCATCAAAGGGCAAAACAACCGCAACCGTGCGATTTTTCTGCAGACGCAAGTTCTGGGCGCTGAGGTTGATCGAGTAGTTGAGCGAACGCGCCAACTCGGCGACGCGTTCGCGGGTCTCGGCGTTGACGAGGCTGCTGCCATTGAGTGCGCGCGAAACGGTCGACACCGAGACGCCGGCAAGCCGCGCGATGTCGGCCATCTGCAGGCGCCGCTGCTCGGCGCTTTGGGCATTTTTGGCGGTAGATTGGGTTCGGTCAGGCATAGGCCCGTGATTGTGCAGCACACCTCAGCGC
Source organism: Roseateles sp. (assembly GCA_018780415.1). Classification (GTDB taxonomy): domain Bacteria; phylum Pseudomonadota; class Gammaproteobacteria; order Burkholderiales; family Burkholderiaceae_C; genus Paucibacter_A. The sequence goes on from JADMJQ010000330.1 coordinate 14,000, forward strand.
TGAGCGGGCGCAACGCCGCCTGCCATGCAAGCGCATCCGCAGCGAGATCATGCTCTCGCTCGGACGGGATAGCGCATGGGCGCCGCCGCGATTCGCCGTAGGGCCCAGCTTGAATCACCCCGGGCGATCCGAATAGCTCAGGATTGCAAAGAGTTCCGCATCACGGCCGTTGCCCACATCAGCTGGTCTTGATCAACCAGCATGATCTGCAGCTCCGGCGTGCGAGCAGCCAAGTCTTGGGCAAACTCGCGCCCGCCTATCATCAAGGCGGCGCCCAGTCCGTTGACTGCGGCAATGTCGCGCGCCCAAAGACTGACACCACAGGCGCCGCGACTGGGTCGCCCGGTTTTGGGATCAAGAATATGGTGCTGTCGCTGACCATTTTCAAAAAAGCAGCGTTCGTAGTCGCCGCTGGCAGCCAAAACGCCTTGCCCTTGCAGTGCCAACACGCCCAAGACCCGCCCGGGCTGCCGGGGGTCTCGCACGCCGACACGCCAGGGTTGACCTTGGTTGCGGCCCAGATAAAGCACATCGCCACCGCCATTGATCAAAGCGTTCTTCACGCCCCAGTCCTCGAGTCGGCGCATGCCTGCGGCAAGAATAGGAAGCTTGGCGACGCCGCCGAGATCCAGTGCCATGCCTGATCGCGCCAGCCTGGCTGTCTTGGCCCGGGCGCCGAGTATCAATCCCGAACTGCCGATCAACCCCTGCTCACGCGCCAAGACGTCTGAAGGCGGCACGCTTGCGTGACTGCCTGGTTCAAAATGCCAGCTCTGCAAGGCGCCCACTGTCATGTCAAACATGCCGCCCGTGCGTGCGTGGAGACTCAAACCTGCTTGAAGCACCGCCATCAGCTCTGACGAAACAGGCACGCACCCGCCAGAGCCCGCAGCCCGATTGATCTTGCCTACAGCACTGCCTGGCTCATAGCGGCTCATCTGGGCGCTCAGACGGGCCATCTCGGAGAACGCACTGTCCATCGCCTCGGCCAGCCAAAGCTGACTTCGGCCTCCAGCCACCAAATCGACCCGCGTGCCCAGCATCATGCGCGACTCGCGCCTCTGCTGCTGCTCCATGCCTGCATGGGCAGGCTGCAGCGCCACGCCAAGCACCATCAGCGCTGGAATCGCCCGCACGACAGCACGGCGCGAGGGCAGCAAGTGGGTGGAGGCCCTGTTGTTCATGCTGCGCCCCTATTTGGACAACGCCACCATATGGTCTACGGCGGCCTTGACCTCGTCGTCGCTGAGTGCCGCACCACCACCACGCGCCGGCATCAGGCCTTTGGCACCGGTAAATCCTTCAATCGCGTGCTTGTAGAGGATCTCATTGCCCTGAGCGATGCGCGGGCCCCAGTCGGCCTTGTCACCGGGCTTGGGTGCGCCGGCGACCCCGGCGGCGTGGCACAAGGCGCAGGTTTTCCCGAAGATGCTCTTGCCCAGCGCGTTCTCCGGCGCGGCGGCTACCACCGGAGCAGGCGGCGGCGGTGGTGGTGCTTCTGCCGACTCCTTTTGGCCACAAGCCGCCAACAAAGCCAAGGTCATGGCGGCAACTGCGGCAACTGTCGCAGTGGGGTTGGGAAAGTAGCGCATAGAAACTCCTGAAATTTGAAATTAATACTTATTCTAAAAACCTCGCGATAAAAAACCAGTACTCCAAAGCCATTTTTATTAACTTCAAGTCAATATTTGATTTTCTTGAACCAGTTCAAGGATGCCGCCGACATATTGAGTAAATATTCAGTTATTCATCCATTCCCGCAGATACCCCGTCCATGCCTCTCCACCATTTCAGTCGCCGCTTGCGTGCTTGCGTGCTGTCATGGTTGTTGATGGCCATAGCTGCGAGCGTGGCCGCTCCGCTGCTTCACGAGGGGCCACTTGACTGGGTCTGCACAGGCTCGGGTCAGATGAAGCTGGTGCAGCTCGATGGCAGTGACGAGGCCGGCCGCGGCGCGGCGCTGGACTGCCCCAACTGCCTCTTGCTTGGCCCACCGCCGGCATGCCCAGTCCCCGCCCTTACGCATGCCAACACCCACAGCTTGCCCAGCCTGCCCCGGCAGCGCGGCGACCACGCCAGATTCGACGCCGGCCCGCCTCCCGCGCGCGGACCACCCGAAAACTCAAACCCAACCTGATGAGGATCAACATGAGCAAAAACGACAACAAGCTTGAAAACACCGTCGGCCTGGGCCGCCGCCGTTTCATCAATAGCGCCGCGCTGGCCGGCCTGAGCCTGGGCGCGGTCGCCTGTACCGACAAGCCGGGAAGCGCTAGCGCGCCGGCCGCATCCGGAGCGGCACCGGGCCACACTGGCGCAAGCGCCAACGCCACCCATCTGAAGCCGGGCGAGCTGGACACTTACTACGGCCTCTGGAGCGGCGGTCACACCGGCGATATGCGCGTGTTGGGCCTGCCCTCCGGTCGCGAGATTCACCGTATTCCCTGTTTTGTGCCGGACGCGCTGGTCGGCTGGGGCATCACCAATGAATCGAAGAAGGTGATGGGCACCAAGGCCGACGGCAGCCTGAAATACACCGTCGCCGATACCCACCATACCCACGCCTCCTACAAGGACGGCAACTACGACGGCCGCTACGCCTGGATCAACG
>JADMJQ010000305.1 GCA_018780415.1 Roseateles sp.
CCGCCGCGTTGAGTGTGGTGGCCATGCAGGGCCTGAAGCAGGGTGTGCAGCTACGGTTTCCGCTGACGTGGTCAAGCCGTGCGGACAAAATTTCCAGCATTGTGGGCTGGACGGTGACGGCAGAACACTCGCAAGGCGACCGGCGTCAGACGGAGGCGATTGTTGACTTCTGGACCAGCGACTGGGCCAAGCTGGCAAACCAGATGCGCAATGCTGAGCCGGGCTTGCGGCCTGAACTGTTCGAGCGCCCAATTCTGAAAATGGGGCAGACGCTGGTGCAGTTGCCCTGGGTGGTGGGCCTGCAAAACAACAGCACGGCCGCCATCAACAATTTGCGGCGCCTGGGTCAGCGGCGCGGTGAGGCGCGCGCGGAGACCCAACGCATTGAGACGCAACTAGCCTGAATATTTCACGCAGTTGAGCCCATATTTTTTCTGTTGATCTGGAACCCATTGTGCCTATTGGTTGTCTCACTATTGAATTAGGAGCAGTCAGCAATGCCAGAACGTACCGAGCAGAAATCTACCAAGACTATCGAATTTTCCAATTTCGGCAGGCGAGTGGTCGAGGGCCGGTTTGACGGTGGCAGGATGACCAGCGATGGTGGCGTCATGCTCTTGAACGAGACCGACCGCAAACTAGGCTTGACCCAAGCAGCAGCACGTTGCATCCCCGATCCGCGCAGCCCGATACTCATCACGCACGCGGTGCGCGATATGCTACGCCAGCGCATCTATGGACTGGCTCTGGGTTGGGAAGACCTAAACGATCATGGCGCGCTGCGCCTGGATATTGCTATGCAGACGGCCGTTGGCGTTGAGCACGAAGTGGCCAGTGCGCCAACACTGTGCCGCCTTGAGAGCTGGTCAGATCGCAAAACGGCAGTGGACTTGCACAAGGTTTTGGTCGAGCAATTCATTGCCAGCTTCAAGACCGCGCCAGAGGAGATCGTGCTCGACTTTGATGCCACCGACAATCCGCTATACGGACAACAAGAGGGTCGCTTCTTTCATGGCTATTACGACAGCTATTGCTATTTGCCCCTGTATGTGTTCTGTGGTCAACAACTGCTGTGCGCGTACCTGCGCCCCAGCCGTATTGATGGTGCCAAGCACACTGCCGCCATATTGAAGCTGCTGGTCAAACGCCTGCGTCAGCAGTGGCCCCAAATACGAATCGTGTTTCGTGGCGACTCTGGCTTTTGTCGTCAGCGCATCATCAACTACTGCGAGCGCGCCGGTGTGCATTACATCGTGGGCCTGGCGCGCAATCCGCGGCTGCAGCAAATCACGGAGTTCCTTGAGCTGGCCATGAAAGATGAGTTCAAACTCACTGGGATCAAGCAGCGTCAGATTGGTGAATTCAGATACGCCGCGCAGAGCTGGGCCACCGAGCGGCGTGTGATCACGCGTCTGGAGTATGGAGACGGCGGCAACAACCCGCGCTACGTGGTGACCAACCTTGAGGGAGATGCAGCCGAGTTGTACGACGATGTGTACTGCCAACGCGGTGAGGCGGAGAACCGCATCAAGGAGGCGCAGGTTGGGCTGTTTGCCACCCGCACGAGTTGCCAGCAGTTTCAGAGCAATCAGCTGCGAATGCTACTTGCCGCCTTGGCCTACACACTCATTGAGCGCCTGCGTGCGCTGGCGCTTCAGGGTACAGCCCTGGCGACGGCTCAGGTCGATACGCTGCGCATAAAGCTGCTCAAAGTCGCAGCCGTAATCACCCGCAATACCCGCCGGGTTTGCCTGCACTTTGCCTCGAGTTGGCCCAGCGCTGACATTTTTGCGCACGCTGTGAATCAGTTGCGCTCGCCCTGAACTTTATACAGTGCTTGGCCTGCGCATTGACACCAAAAAGGCCCGCAACCCAAGTCGGGGTAGGGGTAACTGTGTCCACGCGCAACCGATGCCCCTCGTTTGACCAACAATTGACCAGAAACAGCGATCGCACTGTCAATTCACGACTAAAAACCGTCCTCCTCTACCATCCAGTGCTGTAGCGTGAAACATGCGGGCTAGGTGCGCTCCTTAGAACGCGCGGATTTCAGGTGGTGCTTAACTGGAACCCATCCGTGGGGCCGGAGGGCAACGCGGGTGAGGTGGACGTGATTTGCGCGCGCGACGGCAGGGTGCTGGTGCTGGAGCTGAAGTCCACCTACCTGCGCCGCTCGCAGCAAGACGCCTGGCAGCACGAGAG
>JADMJQ010000198.1 GCA_018780415.1 Roseateles sp.
CCTGGTGTTCCTGGTCGTCACCGTGACCCTGCTGCCGTTCTCGATGTTCAGTGTGACGGCTGCAGGCTCGGGTACGGTGGTTTCCATCACCGCCCTGGTGGCCCTGCTGGTCTGCCTGATCCCGACCACCATCGGCGCTCTGCTCTCGGCCATCGGCGTGGCCGGCATGAGCCGCATGATGCAAGCGAATGTGATCGCTACCTCGGGCCGCGCGGTCGAAGCCGCCGGCGATGTGGACGTGCTGATGCTGGACAAGACCGGCACCATCACCCTGGGCAATCGCCAAGCCAGCGCCTTTGTGCCGGCACCGGGCGTGACTGAAGCGCAACTGGCCGACGCCGCCCAACTGGCCTCGCTGGCCGACGAAACGCCCGAAGGCCGCAGCATCGCCGTGTTGGCCAAGACGCGTTTCAATCTGCGCGAACGCGAGATGAGCGGGTTGGACGCGGTCTTCGTGCCTTTCACCGCCCAGACCCGCATGAGCGGCGTCGACCTGGCCGGCGGCCGCATGATCCGCAAGGGCGCGGGCGATGCGATTCGCCGTCATGTCGAGGCGCTGGGTGGCAGCGTGCCCAAGGAAGTGCAAGTGGCCATCGATGACGTCGCGCGCCGTGGCAGTACGCCGTTAGCGGTGGCAGACGGTGCCAGGATTCTTGGCGTGGTGGAGTTGAAGGACATCGTCAAGGGCGGCATCAAGGAGCGCTTTGCCGAGCTGCGCCGCATGGGCATCAAGACGGTGATGATCACCGGCGACAACAAGCTCACCGCCGCGGCGATCGCAGCGGAAGCCGGCGTCGACGACTTCCTGGCCGAAGCCACGCCCGAGGCCAAGCTGCAGCTGATTCGTGACTACCAGGCCGAGGGTCGCCTGGTCGCGATGACCGGCGACGGCACCAATGACGCGCCCGCCTTGGCGCAAGCCGATGTGGCCGTGGCCATGAACACCGGCACGCAGGCGGCCAAGGAGGCCGGCAATATGGTGGACCTGGATTCCAACCCCACCAAGCTGTTGGAGATCGTCGAGACCGGCAAGCAGCTGTTGATGACGCGCGGGTCCCTAACGACCTTCTCGATCGCCAACGATGTGGCCAAGTATTTCGCCATCATCCCGGCCATGTTCGTGGGCGTCTATCCACAGCTGACCGCCCTCAATGTGATGGCACTGCACAGCCCGTCGTCGGCGATCTTGTCGGCGGTGATCTTCAACGCCTTGATCATCATCGCCCTGATCCCGCTGGCGCTGAAGGGCGTGGCCTACCGCGCGATTGGTGCTGCCGCACTGCTGCGCCGCAATCTGGCCATCTACGGCCTGGGCGGCCTGATCGTGCCCTTCATCGGCATCAAGGCCATCGACCTGATTCTGGTCGGCCTGCATTTGGTTTAAGGAGCAAATCATCATGATCAAACATCTTCGTCCCGCCCTTGTCAGCTTTGCCTTGCTGAGCCTGGTGACCGGCGTGTTCTACCCCATGTTGGTGACCGGCGTGGGCCAGTCCCTGTTCCCCAAGCAGGCCGCCGGCTCGCTGATCCTGAACAATGAAGGCAAGCCGGTCGGCTCCGAGTTGATCGGTCAGAACTTCAGTTCGCCCAAATACTTCTGGGGCCGCCCCTCGGCCACCGGACCGATGGCGAACAACGCCGGCGGCTCCTCGGGCTCCAACCAGGGCCCGTTGAACCCGGCGCTGGCCGCTGCCGTGCAAGCGCGCGTGGAGGCGCTGAAGGCGGCCGATCCGGGCAACCAGCTGCCGATTCCGGCCGACTTGGTCACGGCCTCGGCCAGCGGACTCGACCCCCATATCAGCATGGCTGCGGCCCGCTACCAGGCCGCACGTGTCGCACGCGAACGCCAACTGCCCCATAAAGAGCTGCTGCGTCTGATTGAAGCCAATACCGAGGCCCGTGACTTGCAGGTGCTGGGCGAGCCGCGCGTCAATGTACTCAAACTCAATCTGGCGCTGGACGCCGCCCAACCCTGAACCCGTAGTTTTTCGGACCTTTTTTGTCCCGATGAAGCCCGAGGATAACAGCGCGAACGCGCAACGCGGGAGGGGCTTCATCATTTTCTTTTTCCTTGAGCTTTCTATGAATAAAAGTCTGATTACCTTGGCCCTGTCTACATTGATTACCGGCCTGGCCCATGCCGACGCAACTACGGCCCCCGAACATGCAATGACCGGCAATTTCAGCCTCAACAGCGACTACCGCTTCCGCGGCATCAGCCAGACCTGGAAGCTGCCCGCCGTGCAGGGCGGCCTGGACTATGCGCATCGCAGCGGTTTTTACGCCGGCACCTGGGCCTCCAATGTCTCGGGCAATAGCTATAACAACGGCGCCGGCCTGGAACTGGACCTGTACGGTGGCTACAAGCTAGGCCTCGGGCAAGACCTGACCCTGGACCTGGGCGGCTTGGCCTATGTCTACCCCGGTGCCACGCTCAATAGCGCGCCCGGCGTGGCCACCGACAAGAAATACACCAATGTGGACTTGTACGCGGGTCTCTCGGCCGGCGCCTTCAGCGCCAAGCTGTCGATTGCCGCGACCGACTATTTCGGCCTCAACAGCGACACCGCTGGCTTTGCCTATTTCAGCGCCCTCGCCGCGCAGGGCAGCTCCAAGGGCACGGCCTATCTGGACTTGAACTACAACTTCGATCTGGGTGAGGGCCTGACCCTGGGCACGCATCTGGGCTATTTGAAGGTGCGCAACTATGGCGATCTGTCCTATGCCGACGCCAAGCTCTCGCTGGCCAAGGAAATGCTCGGTCTGAACTGGACCTTGGCGGTGGTCGGCACCAATGCCAAGAGCGAGTTCTACCAGGCCGGTAACGCCGCCGGCCTGGATGCCAAGAAGCTGGGCAAGGCCGGTGCGGTCTTGAGCATCGCCAAGACCTTCTAAGCGTCTGGGTCAGGGGACAATACCGCGATGCTGATCAATTGCGCTGCCTATCAACATGGCAAGAAGATCGCCGACCTGGCGCCCGACGGTCCGCAGGACTTGTCCCCTTATCTGGAGCTGCCCGACTGTTTTGTCTGGGTCGCACTGCGCGATGCCGATGTAGCCGAGCTGGAGCCTTACCGGCGCCTGTTCAATCTGCATCAGCTGGCGGTCGAAGACGCCACCCATGGCTTTCAACGCCCCAAGGTCGAAGAATATGGCGAGGACTTGTTCGCCGTCATGCATCTCGTCGATTGGGTCGGCGGTGACCTGAGTCTGGGCGAGGTGGCGGTGTTTGTCGGGCCCAACTATGTGCTGTCGGTGCGTCGCGGCAGCAAGCTGCATTTTCTGGGCGTGCGTGAGCGCTGCGAGCGCGAGCCCGAGCTGCTCGCGCATGGCCCCAGCTTTGTGCTGTATGCACTGATGGACGCTGTGGTAGATCGTTACTTCCCCATCGTCGACTTGCTGGAGTCGGAGCTGGATGAGATCGAGCAAAGCATCTTTGTGCGCGGCGCCCAGCTTGACAATATCAAGCGCCTGTATGAACTCAAGCGCCGCCTGATGCTGTTGCGCCGCGCGGTGGCGCCTATGCTGGAGATGCTCTCTAAGCTGCACGGCGGGCGCACGCCGCCGATCTGCGCGCGCACCGGCGATTACTTTCGCGATGTGGCCGACCATTTGGCCCGCATCGAGAGCGCGATCGAATCGGTGCGCGATACCTTGGGCACCGCCATCCAGGCCAATCTGTCCATGGTGGCGATCGAGGACAGCAATATCACCAAGCGCCTGGCGGCCTGGGCCGGCATCTTTGCCGCCGCCACCGCCTTTGCCGGCATCTGGGGCATGAATTTTGAGCAGATGCCGGAGCTGAAATGGGCCTGGGGATACCCGGCCGCTTTGGGCACGATCGTCAGTGTGTGCGGACTATTGTGGTGGCGTTTCAAGAAGGCAGGTTGGCTTTGATCGATAGCGAACGCCCCGACCCCGACCAGCTGCTGCAGCGCATGCGCGAGCAGGAGGAGAGCGCCGCGCGCGGCAAGCTGCGCATCTATTTCGGCTCTTCGGCCGGCGTCGGCAAGACTTACGCAATGCTGCAAGCCGCGCGCAAGCTGCAGGCCGAAGGCGTCGACGTGCTGGCCGGCGTGGTGGTCACGCATGGGCGCAGCGAAACGGCGGCGATGTTCGAGGGCCTGCCGCAGCTGGCGCTCAAGGAGGTCGCCTATCGCGGCCGTGCCTTGCCCGAATTCGATCTCGACGGCGCGCTCGAGCGGCATCCTGCTCTGATCTTGGTGGATGAGCTGGCGCATTCGAATGCGCCGGGATCGCGTCACCCCAAGCGCTGGCAGGACGTAGAGGAGTTGCTCGCCAATGGCATCAATGTCTATTCGACATTGAATGTCCAGCATCTGGAGAGCCTCAACGATGTGGTCGGCGGCATCACCGGCGTGCGGGTGCAGGAGACCCTGCCCGATACTTTTTTCGACCGCGCCGACGAGGTCGTGATGGTGGACACGCCCGCCGACGAGCTGCTGGCGCGTTTGTCGGCCGGCAAGGTCTATATGGGCCCGCAGGCCGAGCGGGCCGCCAAGAATTTCTTCCGCAAGGGCAATCTGATGGCCTTGCGCGAGCTGGCGCTGCGCCGCACCGCCGACCGGGTGGAAGAGGATGTGCAGACCTGGCGCAGCAACGAGCGCATCAGCCAGGTCTGGAAGACCGAGGCCGCCATCCTCTGCGCGATCGGCCCCACAACTGCGGCCGAAAGCGTGGTGCGCAGCGCAGCTCAGTTGGCCCAGCAGCTCAATGTGTCCTGGCATGCGGTCTATGTGGAGACATCGGCGCTGCAGCGCCTGCCCGATGTCCAGCGCGAGCGTATTTTGCGCGTGGTGCGTCTGGCGCATGAGTTAGGCGCCAATACGGCGGTGCTGGCCGCGCAAGACCTGGCCCCGGCCTTGATCCAGCATGCCCGTGAGCACAATCTTTCCAAGCTGGTACTCGGCCGCAGCGCGGCACTGCCGGCCTGGCGGCGTTACCTCGGCGCGCGCGAGCTGGCCCAACAAATTGCCGATGGCGCGCCGGAGCTCGATTTGATTTCGGTCGCCGCTGCGCCGCTGCCGGCGCCGCGCCGCGAGCGCGCCGCCGAGCAGCAAGAGCAGCAGCGCGAGCTGCAATGGCAGGCGCTGTCAAGCCGCTACGGCCTGGCGGCGGCCGCCTGTGCTGCCACGGCCTTGCTCAGCTGGCCGCTGCAGCATGCGTTTGCGCAGTCCAATATCGTCATGCTGTTTTTGCTGACCGTGGTCGGCGTGGCGCTGCGCCTGGGCCGGGGGCCGGCGGTGCTGGCGAGCTTTGTCAGCGTCGGCTTGTTTGACTTTTTCTTCGTTGCGCCCAAGCTGAGTTTTGCGGTCAGCGATGTGCAGTATTTGCTGACCTTTGCGGTGATGCTGGCGGTGGGCCTGATCACCGGCCAGCTGACCGCCGGCCTGCGCTACCAGGCGCAGGTGGCGGCCGACCGGGAGGCGCGCGCACGCGCGCTGTTCGAGCTGACCAGCGATCTGGCCGGTGCGCTGCAAACCGAGGCGGTGCTGCAGGTCGCTGAAGCCGCCTTGGCCGAGGAAGTGCGCGGCGAGGCCTTGTTGTTCACCCTGGATCTGCAGGACCAGCTGCAGCCCTCGCCGCGCCAAGGCACCTTGCCCGTGCCCGAACAGCCCGATCTGGGTACCGCCCGCTGGGCGCTCGACCAAGCCCAGGCCGCCGGACTCAGCACCGACACCTTGCCCGGCAGCGCCTGGTTCTACCTGCCGCTGGCCGCGCCTATGCGCATCCGCGGCGTGCTGGCGCTGCGGCCCCAAAGCAGCCGCAGCGTGATGCTGCCCGAGCTGCGTGCGCAGCTGGAAACCTATGCCCGCATCATCGGCCAGGCCCTGGAACGTGTGCATTATGTGGAGGTCGCGCAGGAGGCCTTGGTGCAGATCGAGGGTGAGCGGCTGCGCAACTCGCTGCTGTCGGCGCTGTCGCATGATTTGCGCACGCCGCTGGCGGTGGTCTACGGCCTGGCCCAGACCCTGGCCCGCAGCCCGGAGCTGCCGGCGCAGGCGCGTGAGCTCAGCGAGAACCTGCAAAGCCAAGCCCAGCGCATCAGCGCCATGGTCAATAATTTGCTGGACATGGCGCGGCTGCAAAGTGGCGCGGTGCGCCTGAATCTGCAGTGGCAGCCGATCGAGGAAGTGGTCGGCACGGCGCTGCAGGCGCTGCAGCCCGCCTTGGCCGGCCATCCGCTGCAACTGCAGTTCCCGCCCGGCCTGCCGCTGCTACACCTGGACGCGGCGCTGATGGAGCGGGTGCTGTGCAATCTGCTGGAGAACGCGCTCAAGTACACGCCGCCCGGCAGCAGCTTGAGCCTGACGGCCGAGCTGGGGCCGGCGTCCGACTTGCTGCTGCGCGTTTCCGACAATGGCCCGGGCCTGCCGCCCGGCCGCGAGGAGCAGCTGTTCGCCAAGTTCAGCCGGGGTGAGCGCGAGAGCAGCACGCCCGGCGTGGGCTTGGGTTTGGCGATTTGCCGGGCGATTGTGCAAGCGCATGGCGGCAGCATCCACGCCGAGAACCTGGCCGGCGGGGGCGCCAGTTTCATTGTGAGCCTGCCGCTGGGGCAGCCTCCCGCATCCCCTCAAGACGACGAAGCCTGAAAGCGAGTAAGTACCACCATGAGTGAGCCCCATCCGGTCGCGCTGATTGTTGAAGACGAGCCGAGCATCCGACGCTTTGTGCGCATGGCCCTGGAGGCCGAGGGCTGGCAGGTGCACGAGGCGGACACGGTGCGCCAGGGCCTGGTCGAGGCCGGCACGCGCCGGCCCGATCTGGTCATCCTGGACCTGGGCCTGCCCGACGACGACGGGCTCAACTATCTGCGCGATCTGCGCGCCTGGTCCGGCGTGGCGGTGATCGTGCTGTCGGCCCGCACCAACGAGGCCGACAAGATCGCCGCGCTGGACGCCGGTGCCGATGACTATCTGTGCAAACCGTTTGGCGTTGGCGAGCTGATGGCGCGGGTGCGGGTGGCGCAGCGCCGCGCCCAAGCGGCGGCCAAGTCCAGCGCTGACGAACCGGCGCAAACTCAGTTCCGCTTTGGCGAGGTCGAGGTGGACCTGGCCCTGCGCCGCGTGCTGCGCGACGGCGCGCCGGTGCATCTGACGCCCTTGGAATACCGGCTGCTGACCCATCTGATTGCTAACGCCGGCAAGGTGCTGACGCACCGGCAGATGCTGAAGGCCGTCTGGGGCCCCAGCCATGTCGAGGACAACCACTATCTGCGCGTCTATATGGGCAATTTGCGCCAGAAGCTGGAGGCGGTGCCGGCGGCGCCCAAGCATTTGCTGACCGAGACGGCGGTGGGGTATCGGCTGCTGGTCTGAGCTTGGGCCACTACAATCTGGCCACCTTTTCTGCCCGGATTCAAGCCGCCATGCCCGTCAATCTACACGCACCCGACCCCGCCTCCTTGCATGCCGTGCCCGGCGTCCGTTTGGGCGTCACGATGGCCGGCATACGCAAGGCCGACCGGCGTGACCTCAGCGTGATCGAGTTGGTCGAGGGCAGCAGCGTCGCCGGTGTTTTCACCAGCAACCGCTTTTGCGCAGCACCCGTGCAGCTCTGCCGCCAGCACTTGGCTGCAGGCCAAGCCATCCGCGCGATCCTGGTCAACACCGGCAATGCCAACGCCGGCACCGGCGCCGACGGCCTCGCGCGCGCTCAGCAGAGTTGCGAGGCGTTGGCAGGGCTGATGGGTGTGCGCGCTGAGCAGATCTTGCCGTTTTCGACCGGCGTGATCATGGAAACGCTGCCGGTTGATCGCATCATTGCCGGTTTGCCCGCTGCCATCAAGGCCTTGCGCGCCGATGCATGGGGTGAGGCGGCCTTGGGCATCATGACCACCGACACCCTCCCAAAAGCCGCGTCGCGCCAGCTTCAGATTCAGGGCCAAACGGTCACCCTCACCGGCATCAGCAAGGGCGCCGGCATGATCCGCCCGAACATGGCGACCATGCTGGGCTATGTGGCCACCGACGCCAATATCAACCCTGCGCTGATGCAAGCGCTGGTGACCGAGGCCGCTGACGCCTCATTCAACCGCATCACGATCGACGGCGACACCTCCACCAACGATTCCTTTGTGCTGATCGCCACCCATCAGGCCAAGCACGCCCGCATCGAGTCGCTGGATTCGGCCGAGGGACAGGCCTTGCGCGCAGCGCTGGTTGAGCTGTCGCAGCAGTTGGCGCAAGCCATCGTGCGCGACGGCGAGGGCGCGACCAAGTTCATCACCATCGTCGTCGAAGGTGGCCGCAGCGAGGCCGAGTGCAAATTGGCGGCCTATGCGATTGCGCATTCCCCGCTGGTCAAGACGGCCTTTTTCGCCAGCGACCCCAATCTGGGCCGCATCCTGGCCGCGGTCGGCTATGCCGGCATCGATGATCTGGACCAGACCCTGATCGATATGCATCTGGATGAGGTCTTGGTGGTGCAGGCGGGTGGGCGCCACCCGGCTTACCGCGAAGAAGACGGCTCACGCGTGATGAAGCAGGCCGAGATCACGGTGCGCGTCAGCCTGCATCGCGGCGCGGCCTCGGCCACCGTGTGGACCTGCGACCTGAGCCATGATTACGTCAGCATCAACGCTGACTACCGCTCTTAAAAATCCACCGCCCGCGTGCGCATGCCGCGCGCGATCAAGGTGGCATTGATCAGCTGCGCTTCCTCGCGGCTGGCGAAGGGCCAGACCGCCGGGCGCCAACCCTCGGGGGTTTGAAACACCTGAGCCTGCAGCGCCGCGCCACCGGCTCCGCCTTGCGACGGGGCCAGCATATTGCGCATGCGGGCCAGTGTGGCTTCGGCGTCGGCCTTGTTGGCGCTGACCGGGCCGACCAAGGCGACGACGGGCTTGTTGACCAAGGCGGCCGCTTTGGCGACGGCCTTGGGGTCGGGCGGCGCGGCACGTGGGGTCACTGCCGTGGGCGCCACGGCCACTGCCGAGGCCGGCTCGGCGGCCGAGCTGAGTTTGGGCTTGCTGGCATCATGTGCGAGCGGCGACCTGGCTTTGGGCTTGGGCAGCCCCAGTTCAATCGGTTCGGGCTTGGTTTGCGGCGCTGGCGGTACTTGCGCATCGGCAGCTGCGGGCTCTTCCTTGGGCCTGGCGCCTAGCGGTGGCGCCGTGCGGCCCGGGATCGGCTTGATGAAAATGGGCCTGATGTCGGGCCGCGGCGGCGTGTTTTCTTCGCTCGCAGCGGGTTCAGTTGCTGCCTCGGTGCTTGCCGTCGCCGCTGATGAGGCGGGCAGCAACGCGGCTGTACTGGCGGCCGCGGCCGGGATGGGCTCCGGCATTGGCACAGAGGCCGCCGTGGCGGGCACCGCGGCAACTGCCGCCGAGGCCGGCGCGGCCGCGATTGGCAAAACCGCTGAAACCGCTGAAGCCGCCGAACTCGAGGACGCTGCGGAAGCCGCAGCAACCGCAGGCTCCACCGCCGGCTGTGACTTCTTGGCCGCGGGCAATAGCAAGCCGGCGCCCGCGCCCAGCACCGCCAGCAACAAGAGGGCGACCAAGCCGAGTCGGCGTGGGCTCAGGCAACGGCGGCCGAGGATCTGCGGCTGGCGCCCGCGGCCAATCAGGATGCGGCTGCGCGAGCGGCCGGCGTCGATGGCCGCGCTCATCACATAGAGCTCATATGGCCAGGCGCCGCCACCCGAACCGGTCTCCATCAGCGCCTCGTCGATCGGCACGATGCGTTGGGGCCAGGTGGCATCGCCAGGCTGTTTGGTATAGCCCTGGGCTTGCGCGAAGGCGGCAATGCGTCGGGGTGACAGGTGGCTGACGAATCGTTCGCTGAATACCGGCCAGGACTTGGCCAGCGCCGCGGCCCCTGCAGGCTTGCGCCAAAACATCAGCCGGCTCAGCCGTGCGCGCCAGTCAGGCCTCGGTAAAGGTTCTTGGTCGGCGAGTGCGTCGAGATGGGCGGCGTTGGGGTGGGCGGCAATCGTCAAGCCCTCGTCCTCCCAGGCCGCGGCCAGGCTCTCGGCCGAAATTTCATCCGTCAAGACCGGTTCGACCTTGCCCTTGCCGCCGGCGTGGCGCGCGGCAGCATCGGCCGGCGCATTGCGCATAAAGGGCAGGGCGACGACACCCATCGTGTGCACGTCGTAAATGGTGATGCGCTTGGCGAGTGGATGGCGGTTATGCCATGCCACCACCTGCTCGGCCAATCGATCCATGGGTACTTGGGCTGGGGCTATGCAAAAGGGTCAAGGCAACGGGGGCGGTGCGCCATGCCAAAAAGGCGCTTGTCTGTGGGCGAGCGGCGCGCATCGGCCGGTCAATTCACAAACCCTGGCATGGTGCCTGAACTCTAAGGCCTGCGCCGGCTCGGTGATCAATTTTGATAACTGGAAAAGAGGGCAAAAAGCCGATGCCCTTGGCTTTGCGCTCGACTGGCACGCCGCTTGCGTGGAGACTTTGCCTATGAACCCCGCGCCTATTCCAGCTCCCCGTTCCGATGCCATGGATCGCTCCGACGGTCCGCCAGCCGCGCTGGACGCTTTCGGCTTCGCCTGCCTGACCGTGGCGCAGGCGGATGGGCGTTGCCTTTGGCGTACGGCCTTGGCGCGCAGCCTGATGGCCGAGTTTTTCGTCGGCGGCCATTTCGAGCGTGGCTACTTACCGCCGGAGCTGCTGCTGTGGATGCACCGTGAGGCCTTGCGCCGGCGGGTTGGCGCCCAGGCGGTGGACTTGACGGTGGTGGCGCAAACACCCAGCCGCTTCAACCCGACCCTGGCCGCGCGGCGCGCGCCGTTGGCGGCTCTGGGCTCGCGTCTGAGTTTCAGGCTGCATGCGGTGGATGCCGAGGTCATCGGCGAAGGTCAATGGTTGATTGTGATGAGCAAGCACTGAGGCGCTGGCGCAGCCGGCCGGCTTGCGCCGCATTGGTGCATCGCGGTGCTCGCCGAGCCTGGTTTTGGTGCAGCCTTGCCGCTAGCGCAGGCGCCAAGGTCGCTCGCGCGACAGCCGGGTTGGGGTGCAGGGCCGATGATGCAGGCCATGGGAACTCTTTATCTCGTACGCCATGGTCAGGCCTCCTTGGGAGCGGATGACTATGACCAGTTGAGCGCCATTGGCGAGCGCCAATGCCAAGCCTTGGGCGCTTACTGGCGCAATCGCGGCCTGCAGTTTGATGCGGTCTTCAGCGGCGGCCTGAAGCGCCACGCCCAGTCGCTGGCCGGCATCGCCGCGGGTCTGGGGCAGGTCGATCTGCCCGCCGTGCAGATTCGCCCCGGCTTGAATGAATATGACAGCGAGGCGCTGATCCGCAGCGTCTACAGCGCTGAGCTGGAGCGGCCCCACGACGCAGAGTCGGCGCGCCGGTATTTCCGCCTGCTGCGTGCGGGCTTGCGGGCGTGGATGTCCGGCCAGACCCAGCCGCAAGGCATGGACAGTTATACCGAGTTCGCGGCCGGCGTGGCGGCGGCCCTGACCCATGTGCGCGAGCATTGCGAGGGTCATGTCTTGCTGGTGTCCAGCGGCGGGCCGATCTCGACCGCGATGGGTCAGCTGCTGCAAGCATCCAGCGAGGCCGTCATCGACCTGAATCTGCGCATTCGCAATAGCGCGGTGAGCGAGTTCAGCTTCAACCCCAAGCGGCACGCGATGCTGACCTTCAACACCTTGCCGCATCTCGACTCCCCCGCGGGCGCGGCCTTGATCACGTCCGCCTGATCCTGTTCAAGGGGCGTCCGCGCTGCTGATTTCGCGCACCAGGCGAAAGCCCAGCAAGGTGTAGCGCGAGCTCGGCGCGTTGTAGTTGCGGTAGCTGACGCGGGCGTAAAAAGGCCAGGTGTGCCAGGAGCCGCCGCGACGCACGCGCACCTCGCCGTCGGCAGGCCCTTGCGGGTCGATGCTGGGCGAATGGGCGTAGTAGTCGTCGCCATGCCAGTCCGACACCCATTCCCAGGCATTGCCGTGCATATCAAAAAGGCCCCAGGCATTGGCCGCAAAGCTGCCGACCGGGGCGGTGAAGGCGTAGCCGTCGCTGCCGCTCAAGGCCATGGCCAGCCAATGCGGCCAGAGCGCGGCGCTGTCGGCGTCAAACAAGTTGGCCACCGCCAGCAAGGAGGCCGGGTCGTCGCCCGAGTGGTAGCGGGTGCGGGTGCCGGCACGGGCTGCGTATTCCCACTCGGCCTCGGTCGGCAGGCGGTAGCGGCGGCCCTCAAGCCGGCTCAACCAGGCGGCAAAGGCCAGCGCGTCCGCATACGTGATGTTGACGACCGGGTGCGCGTCGGTCTGTGAAAAGCCCGGGTTCAACCAGGAATAGCGCGGGTCGCGACCCTCGAAGGCGTCGCCGCGCGCGGTCAGGCTGGGGTCGTAGCCTAGCCGATAGCCATAGGCGCCGCTGCCGTCTTGTATCGATTCCGGCACATAGCCAGATGCGTTGACGAACTGGCGAAACTGCCCCCGCGTCACCTCATGCGCGCCGATGAAGAAGTCCCGGCTGATGCGAACACGGTGGGCCGGTGCCTCGTCCTGCAACTTGTGCAAGCGCTCGCTTGGCAGCTGCGGGTAGGCCTTGGCCAGGCTGGCGGGCAACTCCTCGCTGCCCATGATGAATTCACCCGCCGGTATGCGCATCAGCTGCATGCCTATGCTGTTGATGACGGGTTTGGTGTCTGCCGCTGCCGCCGGCATGCCGGTCAGCAACTGGGCGGCAGCAATGACGGCGACGCGAAAGAGGGCGGCATGAAAGTTCATGGCCGAATCCTAAACTGCGCCCGTGCATGCGCCAATTTGTCAGCACCGGTGTGCCGCGGTAACAGTCCGTTAGCGAGCGCCATTGGGCCGGGTTTGACCACGACAATCGCGCCCATTCAAGGGAGGGATTGTGAAATGAAGAAACCCGCAACGACAAGCGTGCCTTGGTCGATTCTGCTGGCCTTGGGCCTGAGTGCTCAGGCCTTTGTGCAGGCACGGATCAGCTTGCCGCCAGCAAGCGGGGAGTTCTGCGGCGATGCCAACAGCAGCCGCACCGAGGCCTGCGGAGATAGTCACTCGGCCTGAGCTCGGCTGCTGCAGCCTGTGCCCAGCAAACGCCGGCCTGTCGCGCGGCCGCGCCACGCCGGCCGCGGCACTTCTATGATGGACCGAGCTCTAAACTCGGCGCTACGCCCACATCATGAATCTCTTGCTCTGGCTGATTCTGCTGGTACTTTGCTGGCCCTTGGCCTTGTTGGCGCTGCTGCTTTGGCCCGTTGTCTGGCTGTTGAGCCTGCCGTTCCGATTGATCGGTATCAGCGTGGACGCCTTGTTCGACCTGCTGCGCGCGCTACTCGGGCTGCCGGCGCGGCTGCTGGGGTTCAAGGGGAGCAGGCGTTGAGGGTCAGATCGCTGCTACGGACGAGTATCGGCAGGAAATCAGATTCAAATTTCTTTGTGTTGCCGGCGCCTTGAACTTTCCATCGCCGCCCGTTAGGGACCCTCTGCAAAACCCCCGTGGGCCGCGGCGGGATCTTTGCGGGATGTTGGACAAGACGCGGACCGCCGCCCAGACTCGTGTCTGGGCAAGGGTCGCAACGCCGGCCAGCGCCCGCAAAGGCCCGCCCCGAAGGGTTTGTGAGATAACAGGCCCCCTCGGTCGTTGCAGTACTCGGCAGTCGGGCATAGAGCCCGACCTTCGCACTGCGCCTACGAGTCGGCCTGTTCTCTCGCAAACGCGACCCACGGGGGTTTTGCAGAGGGTCCCTAGCCTCACAGCGCCAACTCGAAATACCAGCGCACCGAATGAAAAAACACCGGCGCGGCGAAGCAGAGCACCGCGATGCGGTCGAGCAGGCCGACGGCGCCGGTGATGGCGCTGAGATTGCCCCAGTTGTGCACGCCCGCGTCACGCTTCAAGGCCTGCATGATCAGCCCGCCGAAGCTGCCGGCGCCAGACGCCACGAAGGCCATCAGCATCGCTTGAGGGGCCTTGAATGGCGTGATCCAGAACAAGGCGCCGCCTGCGAGACCGGCTGCCAAGGCGCCTATCCACCAGGCCCGCATTGAGAAGTCGCGGCTGATCTGGCGTGCCAAGGGCCGTCTGCGCAGGCGCCGGCTCGCCGTCAGTTGCGCCGATTGGCCGCAGGCGACCACCGCCACCAGGAAAAACAGCAAAAAGGCGCCGCTGCCCAGGTAGCCGGGGAACTCCAGCAGCAGCAGCGCCGGCGCATGCGACAGGCCGTAGACGCAGACCATGATGCCCCAGTGGATCTTGGCGTTACGTTCCAAAAAGCGCGCCGGGTCGCCGGCCAAGGCGCTGACGACCGGAATCGCCAGAAAGCTGTAGACCGGGATCAGCACCGAGAACAAATCGAAGTAGCGCCCGCCGGTCAAGGCGTATTGCATCGGCAGGATCACAAAGAAGGCCAAAAGCAGGCTGCGATGATCGCCGCGCCGCGTGTGCAAGAGCGTGATGTACTCGCGCAGCGCCAAAAAGGACAAGCTGCCGAACAGCAGCGTGGCACCGATCGGCCCCGCCACCCAGGCCAGCCAGAAGATGCTGGAGCCAAACCAGGCGAGCCGCAACTCGTGGGCAAAGCGCTGGCGCCGGCGTTGGCGCTCGACCGCGGCGGGGTTGTCGCCGGCTTCGCGCAGGCCATTCAAGAAGCTGCCTATGCTGGTCAGCAGCAGCACGCCGAACAGCAACACAAACAACAAGCCGACCTGCTGCGACGGTGTCCATGCGCTCAAGGGATTGGGCGCGCTGAGCCAAGCCCAGTTCATGTTCGACCTCCATCCGGGCGCAGCGCCAACACAGCGGCGCGGGCGCGGTCCAGGAAGGCGCGCTTGTCTTCTTGCGGCAGCAGATGCAGAGGCGCGCCGAAGGTGACGGTGCACAAAATCGGCACCGGCACGACTTCGCCTTTGGGCATCACACGCTGGACGTTGTCGATCCAGGTCGGGATCAATTTGACCTGTGGGAACTGTTCGGCCAGATGAAACAGCCCGGCCTTGAAGACCTGCGGCTCGCCCTTGTTGGAGCGCGTGCCCTCGGGAAATATCACCACCGAGTCGCCCTGGGCGAGTGCTTCAATCAGGGGTTCGAGCGGGTCTTCATCCGGCGTGGCGCGGGTGCGCGAGACATAGATGGCATTGAATACCGCGCTGGTAATCCATTGCTTCAACGGACTGCTGGTCCAGTAGTCGCGGGCGGCGATGGGGCGCGTTTGGGCGCGCAGATCGCCGGGCAGTGCGGCCCAGATCAAAACCCAGTCGAAATGACTTTGGTGGTTGGCGAAGTAGATGCGCTGCTCCGCCATGGGCGGGCAGCCCTTCCAATGCCCTTGGGCGCCGGTGATCAGGCGGGCGATACCGGCCAGGGCCAGTCCGGTGAATTCAGCTAAGGACATGGGACCATGGTAGCGAAGTTTCTGCGCTCGGCTTCAAAGCAGGCTCTCCGCTCAAATAGCCCGTCACCCCAGCAGCACATCCTTGCCCGCCAAGCGCTTGGCCAAACCGGTCGCCATCCGCGCCGCCTGCCCGTAGACCGACACCTGTGGGTTGGCGCCGATGCTGGTGGGGAAGACCGAGCCGTCATGCACCGACAGATTGCTCAGCTGCCAGTGCTGGCCGTCGGGCCGCACCACGCCGCGGCCGGCATCCGCCGCCATCCGGCAGCCGCCCATCACATGGGCGCTGCCGACCGTGGTCAGGAAGGGTTTGTAGGGCAGCTTGTTGATGGCGTCTTTGGCCTCGGCCCATGTGACGTAATCGCGCGCCAGCTCGTGCACCGGCCGCACGCTCTTGGCGCCGGCGGCGAACTGAATCTCGCTCATGCTCAGGTGGGCGCGGCGCGCGCCGTCGAGCAAAAAGGCGTTCAACGGATAACTCAGCTGCGGGCTGCCGTCGCTTTTGAGGCTGACCTGGCCGCCGACCGACTCTGCATGGAAGCCGTCACGCAGCAGGCCAATCATCACATTGGCATAGGGCATCAGCTGTGCGCGCTCGGCCAGCGTCGGGCCCACCCCTCCGAGATTGGTCATCGCAAAACCGGGGTGCACTGGGGCGACTTCGAGCTTGTAGCCTATCGGACCATCGACCGGGCCCTGGTGCAGAAAGTGATCGGAAAAAACACTCAAGGGCGCGCCGGCCCAGCCTTCGACCGGCGCGGGCATTTGCGCGTGATTGGCGACGGTGGGGTGCAAAAAGGTGCGCGTGCCCAGCAGCTTGTGTGGGTCCGGTGCGTTCGAGCGCAGCAGCAGGGCGGGCGAGTTGATGGCGCCGCCGGCGACGACGAAATGGCGGGCCGTGATGCGCAGCTCAGCGCCGTTCGGCGAACCATTCAAGTTGACCGGCTGGCAAATCAGCGCCTGCACGGCGTCACCTTGCAGGAGCAGGCGTTCGGCGCGCGTTTGCACCAAGAGCGTGGCGCCCAGATCCAGCGCGGCGGGGACGGTGGTCACCAGCATCGACTGCTTGGCATTGGTCGGGCAACCCAGGCC
>JADMJQ010000334.1:0-10352 GCA_018780415.1 Roseateles sp.
CGCTGGAAGCCCAGCGTGGGCTGGGTGTCCACCTCGTCGGAGCCGCCCACGGTGGGGGTGTTCTCCTTGATGAATTGCGCCAGACTCTTGCGCAAATCTTCCAGATTGGCCGAACAAGCTCGCAGCACTTCGGCCGCAGAGGGGTTGTCCAGCAACGCCATCAACAAGTGCTCGACGGTAATGAATTCGTGGCGCTGCTGGCGCGCCTCGACGAACGCCATGTGCAGGCTGACTTCAAGCTCTTGCGCAATCATGCGGCCTCCATAATGCACTGCAAAGGATGGCCGGCTCGCCTTGCGGCGGCCAGCACCAACTCGACTTTCGTCGCTGCGACGTCTTTGCTGAAGACGCCGCAAACCCCACGCCCATCGTGGTGGATTTTTAGCATGATCTGGGTCGCGGTATCCAGGTCATGACGGAAATACTCCTGCAAGACCATCACGACAAATTCCATCGGTGTGAAATCATCGTTCAGCAGCAGGACTTGATAGAGCCGCGGAGGCTCGGTTTTTTGAGTCGCGCGCTCAATGGTGGTGGTGCCGTCAGCGTTGTCGCGGCCTGGAGTACTGGCCGGCGGCACTGGCGGTTGGCTGGGGATATCTGGCATGTACTGATTCTATCGACTGAGCCCAAATCTCGCCTTGGACCTGTTCTTTGACTTGTTTGCATCTTGCGCCATCGCGGCCGATTGCAAGGCTTGAATTGGCCCCTAGCCCCGGCTTTTTTCACAAACCCAAGCCGACCGAGGGTCGACCCCATTCGGGCAGGTCCCGAATTGACACGGTCCCGCCCCGATTTGAAAATCCGCGCCGGTGCAACGAGCACCATGCATATGGGTAAGGAGTCGGCTATGGCCTTGGGTACTGTGAAATGGTTCAACGATGCAAAGGGCTTCGGGTTCATTGAACCAGAAGCTGGCGGCGACGATGTGTTCGCCCATTTTTCAGCGATACAAATGGAGGGCTTTCGAACGCTGGCGCAGGGCAGTCGGGTCAACTTTGATCTGATTCAAGGGCCCAAGGGCCAGTTGGCGCAGAACATCACCGCATTGGCGAACGTGGCGGCAGCGCAGGCCCCGGCCGAGATGAGTGAGACCGCCTGATCCAGGCTGCGTCAGGATTTCCGGAAAAGAAAAAGGGCTCGCTTGGTGCGAGCCCTTTTTTTGTCCTTGATGCCGGCCGAGCAAACGTCGCCGGCAAGGGTCGATTTACATATGCTCGATCATGACCTGGCCGAAGCCAGAGCAGGAGACCTGTGTCGCACCGTCCATCAAGCGCGCGAAGTCGTAAGTGACCCGCTTGCTCAGAATCGATTTACCCATGGACTCGATGATCAGATCGGCCGCTTCCAGCCAGCCCATATGACGCAGCATCATCTCGGCCGAGAGGATTTCTGAACCGGGGTTCACATAGTCCTTGCCGGCGTACTTGGGGGCCGTGCCATGGGTGGCTTCAAACATCGCGATCGAGTCGCTCAGGTTCGCACCCGGCGCAATGCCGATGCCGCCGACCTGCGCGGCCAAGGCGTCGGACACATAGTCACCGTTGAGGTTCAATGTGGCGATAACCGAGTACTCGGCCGGGCGCAACAGGATCTGCTGCAAGAAGGCATCGGCGATCGAATCCTTGATGATGATGTCCTTGCCCGTCTTCGGGTTCTTGAACTTGCACCAGGGGCCGCCGTCGATCAATTCGGCACCGAATTCCTTTTGCGCCAGGTTGTAGGCCCAATCACGGAAGCCGCCTTCCGTGTACTTCATGATGTTGCCCTTGTGCACGATGGTGACACTTGGCTTGCCATTGTCAATCGCGTACTGGATCGCCTTGCGCACCAGGCGCTCGGTGCCTTCGCGCGAGACGGGCTTGATGCCGATGCCCGAGGTCTCGGGGAAACGGATCTTCTTGACGCCCATCTCGTCCTGCAGGAACTTGATCAGCTTCTTGGCCTTGTCGCTCTCGGCTTCGAATTCGATACCGGCGTAGATGTCTTCCGAGTTCTCGCGGAAGATCACCATATCGGTCTTGTGGGGCTCTTTCACCGGCGAAGGCACACCGGGGAAGTACCGCACGGGGCGCAGGCACACATACAGGTCCAGCTCTTGACGAAGTGCCACGTTGAGCGAGCGGATGCCGCCGCCGACCGGCGTGGTCAACGGGCCCTTGATGGACACCACATAGTCCTTCAGCACGGTCAGCGTTTCGGCCGGGAGCCAGACGTCGGGGCCGTAGACCTTGGTCGACTTCTCACCGGCATAGATTTCCATCCAGTGGATTTGCTTTTTGCCGCCGTAAGCCTTGGCCACCGCCGCATCCACCACCTTGATCATCACCGGCGTGATGTCCAGACCGGTGCCATCGCCTTCGATGAAGGGAATGATGGGCTGATCAGGCACATTGAGCGAGAAGTCGGCGTTGACGGTGATCTTCTGCCCACCCTCGGGCACCTTGATGTGTTGGTACATGGTTGTCGTCTCCGCGGAGCGTGATTGAGAAAGTTCGCTTTTTATTCTATGCGAGCAATGCCCGCTTGAAACGCCCGTTACCCCTGGACGCCAGCGAGCCGGATGCCCCTGGTCATCGGCAAAACGCGATCACCTGCGCCCACACACCGTGACCCAAAGCCCAGCCCGAGGCCCCCGCCAGGCCCAGCCCGCTGAGCCGCACCGACCAGCGCATGCCTGCGACGGCAGCGCCGCCCTGCCCTTGCAGCTTGACCCAAAGCAGCGGCCCCAAAGCCAGCCCCAAGCCTGACGCCATCGCAAACACCGCCATCACCGCCGCGCCCTGCGCCGGCCCGGATGCCAAGGCCGCTACCAACAAGGCCGACTGCAACAGCCCACAGGGCCAAGCAGCCCAGGCAAGCCCCAGCATGCCGGCGCGCGCGGGCCGCGCGAAGACCTTGCCGCCACCCTTCAAACCGTCCAAGGACGTCGTTACTGCGGGTCGAATGCCACTGGCGATGCGCTGGCCCATGCCTTCAAGCCAAGCTGGTTGGCGCCCGTGCCATAGCAAGGCCAGACCGAGCAGAAAAGCCGCCACATGCAGCAGCACCCAGAGCGGCCGCAACAAGGCCGAGGCCTGACCCCATTGGGCCAACAAGCCCACGCTGGCCGCAGCCAAGCTCCCCGCGAGGGCATAGCTGAACAAACGCCCGAGCTGAAAGCTGAGCATGGCCGAACGTGAGGGGCCGGCAACCGCAGTGCTGGCCGCACCACACATGGCCAGGCAATGGGGAGTGCCGGCCAAGCCCATCAACAGGGCGGAGCCGGCGAGGGCAAGATCAAGCATCAGATGATTCTAGAGAATCGCTCGCGGCTACGGTCGGCCTGCAGGTAGCGGTCAAACACCATCGCCACCGCACGCACAAAGTACCAACCCATTGGGGTGACCTGGATCGCGCCCGGCTCCAAGGTCACCAGGCCCTGCTCGGCCAACTCGGCCATGCGGGCCATTTCGGGCTTGAAATAGGCCTGCATATCGACCAAGTGAGACAACTCGATCGATTCAAACTCCAGCCTGCCCTGGCACATCAAGGCCATGATGACCGCGCGCCGCACGATGTCGTCCCGGCTCAGCGCCAGGCCGCGCACGATGGGCAACTGGCCCTGGCGCAGCGCGTCGTAATACTCGTCCAGCGTCTTCGCGTTCTGGCTATAGCAAGCGCCAACACGACCGATCGCCGACACGCCCAGCGCCACCAGATCGCAATCGGGCTGGGTGCTGTAACCCTGGAAGTTGCGGTGCAGACGGCCTTGCCGCTTGGCCACGGCCAAGGAGTCGCTGGCCAGGGCAAAGTGATCCATGCCGATATAGCTGTAGCCATGGTTTTGGAAGCCGGCGATCGCGCTGGCCAGCATGGCGACCTTATCGCCTGCCGCCGGCAACTGCTCCGTCACGATGCGCCGCTGCGGCTTGAAACGCTGCGGCAGATGGGCATAGCCGTAGAGCGCAATCCGGTCCGGCCTCAAGGCACCTACCTGCTCAATCGTGCGGGCAAACGAGGCCGGCGTTTGCAGCGGCAGGCCGTAGATCAGGTCCACATTGGTGGATTCGAAACCCAAATCCCGCGATGCCGCCATCAAGCGCTCAACACTCTCGAAACTCTGCTCCCGATGGACCGCCTTTTGCACCGCGGCGTCAAAGTCCTGCACGCCAAAGCTGAGGCGATTGAAGCCCAGCTCGCGCAGATGCTTCAGGCGGGCGGTGGTGACGGTGCGCGGATCCACCTCGATCGAGACCTCGGCGCCCGCTGCAATGCGAAAGCGTTCGCGCAGCGCCAGCATCAACTGGCTCAGTTCGGCATCGCTCAAGAAAGTCGGCGAACCGCCGCCGAGATGCAGTTGAGACACCGCCGCACCGCGCCCCAAATGGGCCAAGGTCAGGTCCATCTCGACCGTCAGGGCCTGCAAATACTCGGTCGCCTTGTCGTGGTGCTTGGTGATCACCTTGTTGCAGGCGCAGTAATAGCAGACCGATTCACAAAAAGGGATGTGGATGTACAGCGACAACGGCGATGCGCTACCCACAGAGCCATTCGCTCGCTGCGCCAAGGCTTGGGTGTACTGTTCGGCCGAGAACGCCTCGACGAACCTGTCCGCCGTCGGGTACGAGGTGTATCTGGGGCCGGAAACATCGAACCTTCGCAACAGCTCTTCGCTGATATTGTCCGAAGCCGAAGCGGGGCTAGCGTGAATGATCTGTACCATGCAGCACACTTTGCCAACTCTTTGCTTTTGCTCCTTGATCAAGATCAAGCTTGCAGCGCTTCGGCGGACCAACAATGGCCTTGCGATTGAGCTAGGTCATGGCGATGCTGGCTCTACACACCTCTGAAGACTCGAATGAACGCATCCATCCCGATCAAAATTGAACCACTGAAGGTGGCTTGCTCAAGCTGCAATTTGCGCGAGCTGTGCCTACCCGTGGGCCTGTCTTCGGGCGACCTGGAGCAGCTGGACAAGCTGGTGGCGACGCGCCGCCAGATCCCCAGAGGCGAGACGCTGTTCCGCAGCGGCGACACCTTCCTGTCGCTGTACGCGGTGCGCACAGGCTTCTTCAAGACTTGTGTCACCTCGGAGGACGGGCGCGACCAAGTCACCGGCTTCCAAATGGCCGGCGAGTTGCTGGGCTTGGACGGCATCAGCACCGACCGCCACAGCTGCGATGCGGTGGCGCTGGAGGACTCGTCGGTCTGCGTGATTCCCTACGAGCAGCTGGAAGAGTTGTCGCGCGAGTTCACCGACCTGCAGCGCCAATTCCACAAGATCATGAGCCGCGAAATTGTTCGCGACCATGGCGTGATGTTGCTGCTCGGCAGCATGCGCGCGGAAGAACGGCTGGCTGCGTTCTTGCTCAACCTCACCCAGCGTTTGCAAGCCCGTGGCTTCTCGGCCGCCGCCTTGGTGTTGCGCATGACGCGAGAAGAAATCGGCAGCTATTTAGGCCTGAAGCTGGAGACCGTCAGCCGCACGTTCTCGAAGTTCCAGGACGACGGGCTGTTGGAAGTTAAACAGCGCCAGCTGCGCATCCTTGACCAGCCCGGCCTGCAGCGCCTGGTCAACAGCAGCAACTGCTGAATGTGCTGAATTTGCTGAGCAGGTCTCAGCGGGGCCAGCCGCGCGGATGCGCCTCGGCCGGCAATTCCGGCAAGGCGGCCATCAACACGCTCAGGCTCGCCGCCAAGCTGATGATCAGCCAGAACAGCAAAAAACCCATGGTGTAGACCGCCTGGCGCGGCAACTCCACCGGCGCGCCGCCGAACCAAGTCAAGTCACCCGGGTCGACCATGGCGAAGACCAAGGCCGTCAAGGCGCCGGCCATCAAAAAAGACGGCCAAAGCACGGCCATGGCCACCCGCCCCAAGCGGCTGGCTGGCGCCCTGGACTCGACGTCCGGTGTGGCCGAGTCGCTCATTTCCCACCCGTCGCGGCATGGTTGCGCGCATCTTTGGCCGGCTGCATGGCTTTGGTCACGGCCGTCGGTTCTTGCAGGACCGGGTCTGGGAAGCGCAGCGCCAGCCCCAAGGTGGCAAAGCTGGCCACCACCACCACCGACGGCCCACCCACCACCAGCCACATCACCGGCTCACGCCACCAGGCGCGTGTGCGCTCGACGGGGGCAGTGGGTGGCGATGCGACGTTGCTGTGTTGATTTGACATGTTTTTCCCCAAGCTGCTGGTCCGCATTCACAAGGAAGTTAGCGCGGCACCACAAAAGTTGACTTTTCTTCCGAAGCCCGGACAGCAGCCTCACCGGCCTGCTGAGGCCGCATCAACTGGAACTCAATAGCATGCGCGCCCGCGCCGGCACGCGCAGCGACCTCCGGCGGCACCCGCACCGCCACCGACACCCAACGCGCGTCCGCCGGCCCCACCGTCAGGGCCACCGGCCGTGCCAGCGCCACACCGTCCATGCCGCTGACCGCGACCGTGAACTGCTGCGGCTGCTCGGTCGCGTTCATCACTTGCAAACGGTACAGATTTTCGATGTAGCCATCCTCGACCAAACGGGCCATCACGCCCCGGTCGCGCACCACGTCCAGCTTGACGGGGCTGCGCAGGAACAACAGGCTGCCCAGCAAGGCGCCGCTCAGCAGCACCAGCACGATGCTGTAAATCACCACCCGCGGGCGGAACACCCGGCGCAACTTTTGGGCCGGGCTCAAGTGCTGGCTCAGGCCGTTTTGGGTGTCGTAACGGATCAGCCCGCGCGGGTACTCCATCTTGTCCATCACGTTGTCGCAAACATCGATGCAAGCGGCGCAACCGATGCACTCGTACTGCAACCCCTTGCGGATGTCGATGCCGGTGGGGCAGACCTGCACGCACAGCGTGCAGTCTATGCAAGAACCCAAACCCGCCGCCTTAGCATCGACCTTTTTGCTGCGCGAGCC
The DNA here is from genome assembly GCA_018780415.1 of Roseateles sp. Taxonomy (GTDB): domain Bacteria; phylum Pseudomonadota; class Gammaproteobacteria; order Burkholderiales; family Burkholderiaceae_C; genus Paucibacter_A. The sequence continues at coordinate 6,892 of JADMJQ010000334.1, forward strand.
GCGGGGCTCGCCGCGCTCGGCGTCGTAGCTGATGATCAGCGTGTCCTTGTCGAACATCGCGCTCTGGAAGCGCGCATAAGGACACATGTACTTGCAGACCTGCTCGCGCATATAGCCCGCATTGCCATAGGTGGCAAAGCCGTAGAACAAGACCCAGAACCATTCCCAGGGGCCAAAGCCCAGCGTGAAGGCTTCGGCCCAGAGTTGCTTGATCGGCGTGAAGTAGCCGACAAAGGTGAAGCCGGTCCACAGGCCCAAGCTGATCCAACTCAGCTGTGTCGCGCTCTTGCGCAGCAGCTTGTTGGCACCCCAAGGCGCCGCATCGAGTTTGATGCGGGCCTGGCGGTCGCCCTCAAACTGCCGCTCTATCCACATGAAGATCTCGGTGTAGACCGTCTGCGGGCAGGCGAAGCCGCACCAAAGCCGCCCCGCCACCGCCGTGAACAAGAACAGGGCATAGGCCGACACCAGCAACAACCCCGTCAAGTAGATGAAGTCCTGCGGGTACAGCACCAGCCCGCCGATGTAAAAGCGCCGGGTGGCCAAGTCAAACAAGACCGCCTGCCGGTCGTTCCACTGCAGCCAGGGCAGGCCGTAGAACAAAAGCTGGGTGAACCAGACCAAGCCCCAACGCCAGCGCGCAAACAAGCCGCTGACGGAGCGCGGGTAAATCTTCTTTTGCGCCTCGTACAGCGAGATGATCTCGATGACCGTGTCACTGCCCTTGGCGGAACTTGGCTTGGCCAAGGGCTTGGGCGGAACTGTGTCTGACTCTGCGCTCATAACTACCTTGCTTGACTGAAGCCATCAGCGGCTTCAGGACGAACCGGCCCTACTTACCCGCCACCGCCGTGTTGCTGGACAGGCTCCACACATAAGCACCCAAGACGTGGATCTGCTCGGGGCTCAGGCGGCCGTCCTGTGCCGGCATCAGATTGTTCTTGCCGCTATTGATGATGCTGACGATGGCGTCCTCACCCCAGCCGTGCAGCCAGACCTTGTCGGTCAAATTCAGCGCACCCAGCGCCGTGTTGCCCTTGCCGTCGGCGCCATGGCAGGCCGCACAAGCACCAAATTTAGCGCGGCCCAGTTGCGCAGCAATCGCGTTGTGCGCGCTGCCCGACAGGCTCAGCACATAGTTGGCGACATTGCGCACATCTTCCGGCGTTCCCACCGCAGCGGCCATTGGCGGCATCACGCCGTTGCGGCCCTTGGTGATGGACTGGGTGATGGTCTCGTGCGTGCCACCATAGATCCAGTCGGTATCGGTCAAGTTCGGGAAGCCCTTGCTGCCCTTGCCGTCCGAGCCATGGCAGCCGGCGCAGTTATTGGCGAACAAGCGCTCACCGATACCCATCGCCACCGGGTCCTGTGCCAGCACTTCGGCACCCTTGCCCTCGAACTTGGCAAACAAGGTCGCCATCGCCTTGTTCGCTGCCTCTTGCTCCTGGCGGTACTGGCCTTCGCTGGTCCAGCCCAAGGAACCGGGCTTGTTGCCCAGGCCGGGATACATGGCCAAATAGATGCCGGCGAAGATCACCGTCAGCACGAACAAAATCGCCCACCAACGTGGCAGCGGATTGTTCAACTCGACGATGTCCTCATCCCAGACATGGCCGGTGCTGTTGTCACCAGACATGACCTTGTGCCGACTGGCGATGAACAGCAGAACAATACAAAACACCAGCCCCGCAATCGTGCCTGCGGCGACGAAGAGGGACCAACCATCGTGGAAAAAGTCACTCATTGCGCCCTCCCATTCACTTCATCCTCAAGCGGCAACATGGCCTGTGAGTCAAAACTCGATTTGTTGCGGCCGGCATAGGCCCAGGCCACGATGCACAAAAACACCAGCAGTGAAAAAACCGTCACTGCCGCCCGCAGAATATTGATGTCCATGGCTAGCGCCCTTTCACTTCAATGCGGTGCCGAGCACCTGCAGGTAGGCAATGACCGCGTCCAACTCGCTGCGACCTTTGACGGCCTCGGCGGCTTCGGCAATCTCCGGGTCCGTGTAGGGCACGCCGACGGTGCGCAAAGCACGCATCTTCGGCGCCATGTCGGCCGGCTCTAGCATGTTCTTCGCCAACCAAGGGTAGGCCGGCATATTGGACTCAGGCACCAAATCACGCGGATTGGTCATGTGAATGCGGTGCCATTCATCGCTGTACTTGCCGCCGACCCGGTGCAGATCGGGGCCGGTGCGCTTGCTACCCCATTGGAAGGGGTGGTCATAGACGAACTCGCCGGCGGTCGAAAAGTGCCCGTAGCGCAGCGTTTCCGAACGGAAGGGACGAATCATCTGCGAATGGCAGTTGTAGCAGCCCTCGCGGATGTAAACGTCACGGCCGGCCAGTTGCAGCGCGCTATAGGGCTTGAGCCCGGCTGTGGCTTCGGTGGTCGAGCGCTGAAAGAACAGCGGCACGATCTCCACCGCGCCGCCGACGATGACCGTCAGCAGCACCAGCACAATCATCAGGAAATTGCTGGTCTCGATTCTTGCGTGACCAGTGGCTTTGTCGTTTGTCGATGCCATATATATTTCTCCTTGCTCAGCCATGCATCAGGCGTGAGCCAGAGCGGAAGGGATTGCGCTTGATTCAGGACGGCCGACCTGCACCGTCTTGACCACGTTCCAGGCCATGATCAACATGCCGCCCAGGTACAGCACGCCACCCAGCAGTCGCACCACATAGAAGGGGTAGGTTGCCTTGACGCTTTCCACAAAGGTGTAGACCAAGCTGCCGTCAGGGTTGACCGCACGCCACATCAGGCCCTGCATCACACCGGCAATCCACATCGCGGCGATGTACAGCACGATGCCGATGGTGGCGACCCAGAAGTGCAACTCAATCGCCGACTTCGAATACATCTCGGTGCGACCGAACATGCGCGGAATCAGGTGATAGAGCGAACCCATCGAAATCAGGCCCACCCAACCCAAGGCACCGGAATGCACATGGCCGACGGTCCAGTCTGTGTAGTGGCTCAAGGCGTTGACCGTCTTGATCGACATCATCGGGCCTTCAAAGGTGGACATCCCGTAGAACGACAGCGAGACGATCAGGAACTTCAGGATCGGGTCATCGCGCAGCTTGTGCCAAGCGCCGCTCAGCGTCATCACGCCGTTGATCATGCCGCCCCAGCTTGGCGCCAGCAGTACCAGCGAGAACACCATGCCCACGCTCTGCGCCCAATCCGGCAAGGCGGTGTAGTGCAGATGGTGAGGGCCGGCCCACATATAGGTGAAGATCAACGCCCAGAAGTGCACGATAGACAAGCGGTAGCTATAGACCGGGCGACCCGCTTGCTTGGGGATGTAGTAATACATCATGCCGAGGAAACCGGCCGTGAGGAAGAAGCCCACGGCGTTGTGGCCGTACCACCATTGCACCATCGCATCTTGCACGCCGGCATAGGCCGAGTAGCTCTTGAACAGGCTCACCGGAATCGCCGCGCTA
>JADMJQ010000334.1:10362-16410 GCA_018780415.1 Roseateles sp.
AGAACCAGTTGGCCACGTAAATGTGTTTGACCTTGCGGGTGCCGACGGTGCCAAAGAACACGATCGCGTAGGACACCCACACCAAGGTGATCAGGACGTCGATCGGCCACTCGAGCTCAGCATATTCCTTGCCTTGCGTGAAGCCCAGGGGCAAGGTGATGGCCGCCGAGACGATCACCAACTGCCAACCCCAGAACGTGAACCAAGCCAGGCCGGGAGCGAACAAGCGCGTGTAGCCGGTACGCTGGACCACGTGATAGGCGGTCGCAAACAGCGAGCAGCCTCCGAAGGCAAAAATCACTGCATTCGTGTGCAACGGTCGCAGGCGACCATAGCTCAGCCACGGTATGCCCATATTGAGTTCGGGCCATGTCAGCTGGGCGGCAATGATCACCCCCACCAACATCCCCACAACGCCCCACAGTACGGCGGCCAGTGCAAAAGCTCGCACCACTCCGTCTTCGTACACCTCTCCGGTAGAACTTACCGGTCCAGCGGTTTTTGCCATTGTGTTGGCTCCTTGCGGCTTCTAGTTAGACGAACGCGATTCTTCGCGAACGTCAGGTGGCGGAACTTGATGTTCGTCAAATCCCTTGTCATCTTCGAGGATTCGCACGCCTTCACGCTCCAAATCTTCCAGTTGACCGTTGTTAATTGCCCAACCAAAGATGCCGACGATCAACAGCACCAAGAGCACGGACAAGGGGATCAGCAAATACAAAATATCCATTTTTGAGCTAGCCCAGCGTGCGCGCCAAGCGCTGCGCGTTCAAGACGACGAACAAGGAGCTAGCGGCCATACCTAAGCCGGCGGCCCAGGGCGGCAGCAGCCCGGCCAGGGCCAAGGGGATGCAGGCGGCGTTGTAGAGCGCCGCCCAGAGCAGGTTCTGGCGAATCACCCGGTCGGTGCGCAGGGCCAAGCCGCGCGCAAGGGCCAGGTCCATCAAACGGTTGGACAGCAGCAAGGCATCGGCGCTGGCCCGCGCCAGCATCGCACCCTGGCCCATCACCACGCTGGCGTCGGCACGCGCCAATACCGGCGCGTCATTGATGCCATCACCGACCATCAGCACGCAGCGCCCCTCGGCTTGCAGCTGGCTGACCGCCGCCAGTTTCAGCGCCGGCGTCGCCCCGCCCAGCGAGGACTGCACACCGGCCGCCGCCGCCAGCGCTTCAACGCGCTCGGTGGCATCGCCGGAGAGCAGCAAGCTGCGCAGACCTTGCGCATGCAGGGCCGCCAACGCCGCCGGCGCATCGGCGCGCATCCGCTCACCGAAGCGCATACACAAGCGCTGCCCGGCGCCACCAAAGGCCAGCTGAGCGCCGGCCAGTGGTTCCGCCGGCGACTCGCTGGTTGCCAGCGCCCCCAGCCCATCATCCACCCAGGCCAAGGCGCCCAGTCGCCAAATCCGCCCCTGCGCGTCAAGCGCTTGCAGGCCCAGCCCAGGCAGCTCCTGGATCTGCGTCCAATCGTCCGCCCCATGTTCGACGCCGCCGGCGGCAACCAAGGCGCGCGAGAACGGATGTTGCGAATGCCGCGCCATCGAGCGTGCCGCGCCCAACAAGCTGGCCGCCTCGCCGCCCATCGCCTGGGTCTGCAGCAGCTCCATGCCTTCCTCCGTGAGGGTGCCGGTCTTGTCCAGCACCACCGTATCGACCTTGCACAGCGTCTCCAGCAACTCCAGCCGCACCAACAGCATGCCGCGGCGGGCCAAGGCGCCGGTGGCCGCCAGCCGGGCCGCCGGCGCCGCCAGCGACAACGCACAGGGGCAGGTCACGATCAAGACCGACACGGCCACCCAGACCGCTCTTGACGGGTCAATAAAGCTCCAGAGCAGCGCGCCGCCCGCCGCCAAGGCCAACACCGCCCAAAGAAACGGGCCGGCGATGCGCTCGGCCAACTCGGTGGCTGCGGGGCGCTGCGTCAAGGCTTCACGCATCAAGCGCTGAATCGCCTGATGGCGGGTGTCAGCCCCGACCCGCTGCACCCGCAACAGCACCGGCGCTTGCAAATTCAAGCTAGCCGCCACCACCTCGTCGCCGACGCCCTTGGCGACCGGCAGCGACTCACCGGTCAACAAGGCCTCGTTGGCGCTGGTCAACCCCGACTCAATGCATCCGTCGGCCGGAAACGCCTGGCCTGCACAGACCCGCACCAAGTCACCCACGCGCAAACGACTCGGCGCCACATGGCTGCTGCTGCCGTCGGGCGCTATGCGCTCCACCGCATCCGGCAAGGCCGCACTGGTTTGCTCCAAGGCGGCGGCGGCACGATGCCGCGCCCGCATCTCCAAAAAGCGGCCGGCCAAGAGGAAGGCGACAAACATGGTCAGCGAGTCGAAATAGACCTCATTGCCGAAAACCCCGCCGGGCTCGAACAGCGCGCCGCTGCTGGCCACAAAAGTGGTCGCCAAGCCCAGTGCCACCGGCACATCCATGCCGAGTCGGCGCGCCCGGATCTGCCGCCAAGCGGCGCTGAAGAAGGGCCCCGCGGAAAACAGCAGCACCGGCAGGCTCAACACCCAGGACGCCCATTGCAGCAGTCGCGCCAAATCCGGGCTCAGATCACCTGGCTCGGCGAAATAGGCAGGTGCCGCCATCATCATCACCTGCATCATCAAGAAAACCGCCACAAACAGCCGCCACAGGGCCGTTCTGTGTTCACGCTCGCGCAGTTGGCGGGCCGGTGCGGCGGCATCGGGTGCGGCGCCATAACCGGCTCGCTCGACGCGCTCCACAATCGTCGCCAGGCGGATTTCGGCCGGCCGCCAACTCAGCGTCAAGCGCGCGCTAGCCGCATTGACGCGGGCCGCCTGCACACCGGTCAGGTCCAACAAGGCCCGCTCAATGATGCCTGCGCAGGCCGCGCAATGCAGGCCGGACAACTGAAACTGCGATTCCGCCAAGGCCGGATCACCGGCCGCAACGGGCATCCAACGCGAGAACGGCGCCAGCAGATCGGGATCGTCAAGCGCAGCAAGGCCATGCACGGCCAAAGTGGCAGTTGGGTCAGCGGGGAGAAGGAGCTTTGGGGCGGAGAGCATCATGCGGGTATCGGCACCATAATCTAGGCGAGTCCATAGGCAAGCCAAATGATATATATCAAGACCCCTGTTTTTTTTACGCGTTTTAGCCACACCGGCAGTCGCCTGCACAGCGCGGCGACCTTGTTGGCCCTGCTGCTTGCCGGCCTAGCCAGTGCTTCCGTGGCCCTGGCACAGGAACGGCCGCAAAGCCTGCCGACCATCACCTTGGGCGCCGGCATGCATGTGATACGTGCCGAGGTGGCCCAGTCGCCCGAGCAGCGCGCGATTGGCCTGATGAACCGGCCCAGCATGGCCGCCAACGAGGGCATGCTGTTTGTGTTCGAGGAAGCCAACCCGCAATGCTTCTGGATGAAGAACACCTTGCTGCCGCTGGCCATCGCCTTCATTGCCGACGACGGCAGCGTCGTCAACATCGCCGAGATGAAGCCGCAGTCGCTGGAGTCGCATTGCTCCACCAAGCCGGTGCGCTACGCACTGGAAATGAACCAGGGCTGGTTTGCCAAGCGCGGCATCAAGGCCGGCAGCAAGCTGCGCGGTCAGCCTTGGGGTCAGTAAACGCAAGGTTCAGTCATTCACACCGGCAGCAGCCAACGTATCCGCAGGCCCGCAAACTCCGGCCGCGTCTGCGCCGACCAGGTGCCGCCGAGCTTGGTGATCACCTCGTACGCAATCGCCAGTCCCAAGCCGCTGCCGCCGCTGCCATCATCGCCGCGGGTATCGGCTCGCTCGCCGCGCCAGAAGGCCTCGGTCAAACGCGGCAGGTCGGTCGGCGCCACACCGGCGCCGTCGTCGGCAATATCGATCTGCACGGCGCCGGCCAGCGCCTGCACCGTCACCACGACCTGCAAGCCGCCGTAACGCAAAGCGTTGTCCAGCACATTGGCGAGCGCCTCGCCCAGCCACAGCGAATCGGCCCGCGCCAGCACCGGCGCCTCGGGCATCTCCAGCAGCAGGCTGCGCCCCTGGCGGGCGGCGCGCAAGGCATAGGGCTCGGCGGCCTCACGCAAGAGCGGCCGGATGTCCTGCAGCTGCAACTCACCGTCAACCGACGGATGAGCGGCCTGCGAGCGCACCAAGCTCAGTAACTGCCCGATCAAGCGGGTCAAGCGATCGCTGGAGCGCATCAAAGCGCTCAGCAAGGGCTGCCACGCGCTGGGCTGCACGGATTCCAGTTGCTTCAACTCGAAGGCCAGCTCCTGGGTCAACACCCGCAGGCCCGCCACCGGGGTGCGCAGCTGGTGAGCGGCATCGGCAACAAAGCGCCGCTGCACCGCCACCGACTGCTGCACATCGGCCAGCAAGCTGTTGATGCGCTCGATCAAGGGCACGACCTCGGCCGGCACGCCCTCGACCGGCAAGGGTCGCAGATCGCTGGGAGCGCGCCCCTCCACCTCGCGAGCCACCGCCCGCAGCGGCGCCAAGCCGCGCCTGATGCCCCAGTTCAGCAGGGCCACCGTCGACGCGGCGATGACCAAGGTCGGCACGGCCATGGCCAACAACATATCGCGCACCAGACGCCCACGCTTTTGGCCGGCCTCCACCTTGATGATGGTGACGCTGCGGTCCAGCATCGGCGAGCTGACGGAAAACTGCGCGCCGCGCACGCTTTGGCCGCGGAACTGGGCATCAAACAACTGGGGCTGCGCAAAACTCTGGTGGCGCAATTGCGGGCGCGGAACCAAAGCATCGCCGGCCAACACGCGGCCGGCCTCGTCCAGCAGCACAAAGCTGTTCGGCGTCTCGCCGTCCCAGTTCAGCAGCTCCATCGCTTGACGGCTGATGTCCAGCAAGGGGCCGCGATCGGACCAGACCAGCTTGGCAGCCAGGGCGACCGTTTCATCCTGTAGACCCCGATCGAAGGCCGAGTTAGCACTGGCATTGGCCAGCCAGGACGCGCCGGCGACGGCCGCGACCAAGCCCAGCAGCCAGATCCACGCCAGCGGCAGCAGCAGTTGGCGGCGCAGGCTCAGTGGCCGGCGTGCCTCAGGTTGGCGGCTCATAGCCCGCCGCACCGGGCTGCCCACTGCACTCCAACACATAGCCGAAACCGCGCACCGTGCGGATGGCCACACCCAGATCACCGAGCCGCTTGCGCAGACGGTGAACGTACACCTCGACCGAGTTCTCGCTGAAGTCAGCCTCCCAACTCGACAGGCGCGCCACGATCGCATCCTTGCTGACCACGCGCCCGACGCGCTGCATCAGCATCTCGGTCAGCGCAAACTCGCGCGGACTCAAATACACCGGGTCGCCCCGGTGGCTCAGCTCCCGGTGCGACAAATCCATCGTCAACTCACCCACCACCAGCGTCTCGCTGACCCGGCCCTCGGCACGGCGTTTGAGCGCGCGCAGCCGCGCGATCAACTCGGGCAGATCAAAGGGCTTGACCAGATAGTCGTCGGCGCCCGCATTCAGCCCGGCCACCCGGTCCGACAGTTCATCACGTGCCGTCAACAGCAGCACCGGCAGCTTGGCGCCGGCGGCTCGCCAAGCCCGCAACACCGTCATACCGTCCGTGCCGGGCAGGCCCAAATCCAGCACCGCCAGCTCGTAGAGATTGATCAAACCGGGCGCCATGGCCTGGCGCCCGTCCATCAAGCCATCGACCTGCCAGCCCTCGCGCTCCAAGGCCCTGCTAACACCCAAACTGAGCGCCGCATCATCTTCAACCAGCAGTACCCGCATGGCACACCCCCGTCAAGGACGTAAAAAAGCCGGTCAGCGACCGGCCCTTGTTACAGCACAAACAGCTCAAACAGCTCAAGCAAAATTGGCTTGGGCGAAATCCCAGTTGGCCAGGTTGTTCAAGAACACCTCGACAAACTTGGGGCGCATATTGCGGTAGTCGATGTAGTAGGCATGCTCCCAGACGTCGACGGTCAGCAAGGCCTTGTCGGCGGTCGTCAGGGGCGTGCCGGCGGCGCCGGTGTTGACGATGTCGACGCTGCCGTCGGCCTTCTTCACCAGCCAGGTCCAGCCCGAGCCGAAGTTGCCCACGGCG
>JADMJQ010000032.1 GCA_018780415.1 Roseateles sp.
CGCCAGCGACAGCAAGGCCGGTGTGCCGCAAATAAAGCGCTTGATGCCGGCGGCCGGCTGGTAGGCGGGTGTGAACTGGAAAGGCGCGGCATGGCCCAGCCAGCCCGACAGCGGCTGCCAGCAGCGCTGCGCGTGTTTGGCATGCACCCATACAAAAGCCGGCGCGCCCGGGCCGCCGTTCAGGTATTTGTAGCCGCAGCCGACGGCGAAGTCGGCCTGCGCCCCGTTCAGATCGACGGGCACGGCGCCGGCCGAATGGGCCAAATCCCAGATCATCAAGGCGCCGGCCGCATGGGCGGCGGCGGTGACGGCCCGCATATCGTGTTTGTAGCCGGTGCGGTAATTGACCTCGGTCAGCATCAGCACCGCCAAATCGTCGTTCAGGGTGGCGTCGATTTCATCGACGCTGTCGACCAGGTGCAGCTTGTAGCCATGCTGGCCCGCCAGGCTCTCGGCGATATAGAGGTCGGTCGGGAAGTTGCTGCGCTCGGAGACGATGACCTTGCGCGTTGGCGCGTCCTCCAGCGAGAGCGCCAAGGCCGCCGACAGCGCCTTGTACAAATTCAGCGAGGTTGAATCGGCGACGATCAACTCACCCGGGGCGGCGCCGACCAGGCGCGCAATCTTGTCGCCGATGCGGCCGGGCAGATCGATCCAGCCGGCGGTGTTCCAGCTCTTGATCAGGTCCTGACCCCATTCCTTCAGAATCACTTCCTGGACGCGACCCAGCGTTGCCCGCGGCAGCACGCCCAGCGAGTTGCCGTCGAGGTAAATGGTGCCGGTGGGCAGGTCGAATTGATGCCTCAGCTCACGCAGCGGATCTTCTTGGTCGAGTACGTCGCAGTCTTGTCTTGTCGTCATGATGTGTCTCCAGAAATTCAGAGTTCGCGCAGGATTGCGCTGGTATTTAGAGTTCGCGCAGGATTGCGCGAACGGGCGAGGCACAGGCCCCGGCTAATTTGAGCGGCAGGGCGATCAATTCGTAGTCACCCTCGGCGACATCGTCCAGCACCAGGTTCTCCAGCACGCGCAGGTTCAGGCGCAGCAGTTGCTGATGGCTGGCGAGCTGTTTGCTGCTGGCGGGGTCGACCGAGGGCGTGTCCAGGCCGATCAACTTGACCCCCAGGCCGGCCAGCCACTCGACGGTCTCGGGCGCATAGGCGCTGAAGTCGGGGTTCCATTGCGTGTCTGCGCTCCGGCAGCAGCGCACCAGCACGCGCGCCGGCAGCAGGGCGGCGGCGTGGCGCAGATGCTCGATCTGGATCAGCGGCCCGCAATTGATGGCGTGGATCACCCGGCAGGGGCCTAGATAAGCATCGAGCTCCATCTCGGCGCAGCTAGGCGCGTCATTGGCGTAGTGCAGCGGCGCATCCGCATGCGCGCCGACATGGGGTGACATCGTGATGGCGCTGAGATTGACCGGGCAGTCGGCGGACAGGCGTGCCGTCCATTGCAGGCTGAAGGGCTCGTCGCCGGGGAATATCGGCGACTGCGCCGAAACCGGCGGCGAGATGTCCCAAATTCGTTTCATACGGATGACTTTCTTGGCTTGACGGCTTGGCGATGTGTGCGGGCCAGACCATAGCAATGCCGTGCTCGCTGTGGTGTCGGTTAATTCCAACATCCGCCCAGCGAGTTGGCAAGCCTAGGAGCCGGACTTGCGTACATCGCCGCGCGGGCGTTATGCGCACAAGCGAGGCGTTACTTTCTAGTCCTGGCGGCGGCCAATTGGGCGGCGGCTTCATGGGGCAGGGCAGGTTTTGTCGCCGCGCTGCGGCCGAATCCCGGCGCCCGCCCATATGCCGTTCGGACCATGCCTCAACATCAAACTTGCATATTCCCTCAGTAAATTGCATCGAATCCACAAACAGAAGGATTTGTATGACGAAATATGTGCATTTGCTGCGTGGCGCCTTGGCCGCCGGCGCCATCATGGTGGCGGGTTTGCCGTCGGCAATGGCGACGGTGTTGAGCTTTGACAAGCTGGCGGACGGCGTCTTGCCGGTCAGCTATGGCGGGCTGGACTGGTCGGCTGCTGGCTGGACGGTGTTTGCCACACCGGCGGCGCCCTACACCCCGCATTCGGGCGCGGGCCGCGTCGCCACCGGCTTCATGGCCGAAGACGCCGCCAGCGTCATCCGTTTCTCGCAAACGGCCAACTTCGACGGTGCCTACTTTGCCGGTCTGGGCGGCGCCGTGCTGAGCTTCGAGCTCTATCTGGGCGGCCAGATCGTCCATACCTCGGCCACGCTGGACCCCTCGGCAACCCCAAGCTTTCTGGCCAGCGGCTATGCCGGCCTGGTCGACGCGGTGCGGGTCAAGAGCGCCAACCATGGCGAATTCGTGATGGACGACTTCACGTTCACGCAAGCGGTACCCGAGCCGCAGAGCTATGCCTTGCTGCTGGCCGGCCTTTTGCTGGTCGGCGCTGCAACTCGCCGCCACCCAGCCTAAGCGGTTGAGCTAACACATTACCTACCAGAGCATCCACTATGACCCAACAAGATCGCCGCAGTTTTCTGCGCACCGTCGCCTCGGCCGCCGGCGCCTCCGCCGCGCTGGCCAGCTTCCCGCCGGCCATCCAGCGCGCGCTGGCCATCCAAGCCAATAACCGCACCGGCACGATTCAGGACGTCGAGCACATCGTCATCCTGACCCAGGAGAACCGCTCCTTCGACCATTACTTCGGCAGCCTGAACGGCGTACGCGGCTTTGCCGATCCGTTCCCGGTGCCGGTGGCCGACAAGACCGGCATCGCGGCCAAGAGCATCTGGGTGCAGCCGAATGCAGTCACCGCCGTGCCCGGCCGGCCCGCCACCGGCCCGCTGGCGCTGGCACCGTTCCATATGAACACGGCGCAGAACTTCGCTTTCATGCGGGTTTCCGGCACGCCGCATTCCTGGGGCGATGCGCAAGCCGCCTGGGATTCGGGCCGCATGAACGCTTGGCCCAAGGCCAAGCAAAACCATTCGATGGGCTATTTCAAGCAAGGCGATCTGCCTTTCCAGTTCGCGATGGCGAATGCCTTCACGCTCTGCGATCACTACCACTGCTCGTCGCAGACCGGCACCAACACCAACCGCCTGTTCCTGTGGACCGGCACCAACGACCCGCTGCGCCTGGGCAATGGCCCGTCCACCGACAACAGCCACGACTGGTTCAACGAGAACCCGCTCGACGACTACACCTGGACCACCTATCCCGAGCGCCTGCAAAGCGCCGGCATCAGCTGGCAGGTCTATCAAAACATGGGTGACAACTTCACCGACAACTCGCTGGCGGGTTTTCGGCCCTTCCGCGACGCCTGGTATGGCCGGCCCGGCTATTCGCAGCAACTCAAAGAGCGCGGCGTCAGCACGCGCGACCTCGACTTGTTGCGCGCCGACGTGTTGGCGGACAAGCTGCCGCAAGTCAGCTGGATCGTCGCGACGGCCGAGGGCTCCGAGCATCCCGGGCCTTCCAGCCCGGCCCAGGGCGCCGACTACACGGCCAAGGTGCTGGACGCATTGACCGCCAATCCCGAGGTCTGGAGCAAGACCGTCTTGTTCATCAACTTCGACGAGAACGACGGCTTCTTCGACCATCTGCCACCGCCCGCAGCGCCCAGCTACGTCAAGTGGGACGCCGACCCGGCCAAGGCCGAATTGGCCGGCGCCTCGACGGTGGACACCACCGGCGAGTACCACCACATCCTCAATGGCACGCCCGCCACCCATCAGCGCAAGCCCTATGGCGTTGGCCCGCGCGTGCCCATGTATGTGATCTCGCCCTGGAGCAAGGGCGGCTGGGTCAATTCGGAAGTTGCCGATCACACGTCGGTGATCCAGTTCATCGAGAAGCGTTTCGGCGTGATGGAGCCCAATATCAGCGCCTGGCGCCGGGCGGTCTGCGGCGATTTGCTGTCGGCCTTCAACTTCCGTGACCCGAATGACACGGCCTTCTTTGCCAATCTGCCGGCAACCTTGGCCCTGGCAACACGCGCCCGCGCCTTGCCCGGCACCACCACGCCGCCGACGCCCGCAACCATCACGGCGCCCGAGCAGCTCGGCGGCCCGCGTCCGGCGCGTGCCTTGCCCTATGAGCTGCACGCCAGCGCGCTCATCAAGGTCAACCCGGGTCGGGTCGGCTCCACCCGCGTTGATCTGCAGTTCGACAACACCGGCAGCGCCGCGGCGGTGTTCCATGTCTATGACCGCCTCAACCTGGCCGCGCTGCCGCGCCGCTACACGGTTGAAGCGGGCAAGCAGCTGCAGGGCTCATGGGCGCCGACAGCGACCGGTGCTTACGACCTGTGGGTGCTGGGGCCAAACGGCTTTCATCGCCACTTCACCGGCAATGCGCGCCGGGTCGCGGCGGCGGCCCAGCCCAACCCCGAAGTCAAGGTGTCCGTGGACGCCGTCTACGGCGAGCTGCTCATCACGCTGAGCAATACCGGCAGCTTCGCTTGCAGCATGAGCTTGGTCGCCAACAAGTATTTCGAAGTGGCGCCGCAAACCATCAAGTTAGCCGCCGGCGCCAGCAGCACCTTGCGCTTGCCGCTGAAGGACAGCGCTTTTTGGTATGACTTCAGTGTGCGCGTCGCCGGCCAGCCCGACTTCAGCCGCCGCTTTGCCGGCCATCTGGAGACCGGCGAGCCTTCAATCAGCGATCCGGCCATGCAAGGCCCGGCGCAGCTGAACCAGTACCGCTTGCCGGTTTGAACTTCTTTCAAGACCATTTTTACTTCACTTCAATAGGAAACACGATGACACCCACCAACCTGATCCGCGGCGCTGCCGCTTTGTCCTTGGGCTTGGCCAGCCTGGCCTCGCAAGCAGCCGCCTTCGGCAGCAACTTGATCGTCAACGGCGACGCCGAGGCCGGCGTCAGCGGCTGGACCGCCTATGCGGGCACCGATTTGTTCCAGTCGGTGGACTACGGCAGCAACTGGGTGCTGCCGACCCAGCCCGGCCCGGTTGACCGCGGCGCCAAGATGTTTGCGGGCGAAAGCTCGGCCTTCTCGGCCGGCTCGCAGACCGTCGACGTCAGCGCCTTGACGGCCTCGTTTGCCAGCGGCAAGACCGCCTTTGATTTGAACGGCTATCTGGGCGGCTGGACCAGCCAGGGCGACAACGCCCAGCTGATGGTCAGCTTCATCGACGCGGCCAGCGCCGACATCAGCTATGTCATCCTCGGCCCGGTGACCCCGGCCGATCGCGGCAACCAGACCGGCCTGCTGTTCCGCCAGATCAGTGGCTTTGTGCCCGTCGGCACGGCTCAGATCAAGTTCGATCTGAGCATGGAGCGCTTGAATTCCAACGACAACGACGGCTATGCCGACAACCTGGCCTTTGTCATCAACACGCCGGCCGTGCCCGAGCCATCCACCTATGGCCTGATGGCTTTGGGCCTGGGCTTGTTGGCCTATCGCCGCCGCAAGGCCTGAGTCTTGAGTCACTGCTGAGCTGACTTGAAGCAAGGCCGTCCCCCGGTTTCTACCGGCGGGCGGCCTTTTTTGTCGGCTCGTCGCAAGGACTGTGTTGACGTGGGGGCGCTTGCCTAGGATGCAGTGCATCAACTCTAGGAATTCCCATGATCCAACGCTCCAAGCTTGCCCGCCTGACCGTCCTTGCCGCCGTGGCCGCTGCCTTTCTGAGCGGCTGCGCCGTTCATATCACCACCACCAAGGACGGTGACAGCGCCAGCGTGCGCAGCCCAGGCTCGGCCAAGATCGAATGCGTGGCCAGCCCGAGCGGCGAATGCCATTACGCGCTCTTCACCAGCCGCTGCGAGAGCGTGGAAGCCGGCGACGGCAAGAGCACCACCACCTGCACCCATCAGGTCTTTGAGCAGTTCAAGTTGGCCACCGGCCAGTCAAGGCAGTTGGAGAATTTGCCCGCCGGCTACAAGCAATGCATGAAGTCCAGTGGTAAACCCGAGGTGCCGAACTGCAATTGATCGCGCCGGTCACGAAAAAAAAGAGCTCCTGCGGTTTGCACCGCAGGAGCTTTTTTTTGTCCGCAAGACCCCAGGTCTTGTTGACTCAGCTATTTGCTTACTTCTTTTTCGGCGGCATCAGCACGCGGTCAACGATGTGGGCCACGCCATTTGTGGCCTTGATGTCGGCGGTTTGCACCATGCCGTCTTCAACCGTGACAAATTCGCCAGCACGGCCCAAAGCCAACTCGGCGCCTTGCACGGTCTTGAAGTTGCCGTTCTTGATCTCGGCCGCGGTCAGCTTGGCAGGCAGGATGTGAAAGTTCAGCACCGCCTTCAGTTGCTCCTTGTCTTTGGCCAAGGCTTCCAAGGTTTTGGCTGGCACGGCCTTGAAGGCTTCGTCATTGGGTGCGAACACCGTCATCGGGCCGACCGCGTGCAGGCTGGACTTCAGCTCGGCCTGTTCAAGCAGGCGGTTGAAGGTGCTCAGCTGCGGGTTCTGGGCCAGCGTGTCGGCCAAGGTGGCCGGTGCCGGTGCGGTGGCACAAGCGCTGAGCAGCAAGGTCAGCGCAGCAACGCCGGACAGTGTGAGGGAGCGAAGGGCGGTGATTGTCATGGGAGCTCTTGGAAATAGAAGACGAATCAAAGCTTAGAGTTCAAATGTGACAGTCCAATGAAATATATATTTCAGTTTGAGGATGCATGACCCATTCGGCGGCGACCGACTTACAGTTGCACGGAGTCACGGTAGTGTCATATTCAAGTCATACGATGGCAGCTGAAGTTGATTCACACCCTCACTTGACAAGGTTGCTCATGAAATTTACTCAAATTCGCAATGGATTGTTCCTCGCTGCCGGTATGGCGGTTCTGCCCCTGCTGCATGCCCAGGATGTGACCGGCGCGGGTGCGACATTCCCGGCTCCTGTCTATGCAAAGTGGGCCGACGCCTACAACAAGGCGACCGGTGTGCGGATCAACTACCAGTCGGTCGGTTCGGGCGCAGGCATCAAGCAGATCAAGGGCAAGACGGTTGATTTCGGCGCCACCGACATGCCTTTGAAAGACGAAGATCTGGCCAAGGACGGCTTGATCCAGTTCCCCACCGTGATCGGCGGCGTTGTGCCGGTGGTCAATATCAAGGGCATCGCCCCGGGCCAGTTGCGCCTGACGGGCCAGGTCTTGGGTGATATCTATCTGGGCAAGATCGCCAAGTGGAACGACCCAGCTTTGACCGCGCTGAACCCAGGTGTGCCGTTGCCGGACGCTGCCATTTCGGTGGTGCGCCGCGCCGACGGTTCGGGCACGACTTTTGTGTTCACCAACTACTTGTCCAAGGTCAATGAAGAATGGAAGGCCAAGGTCGGCGAAAGCACTGCCGTGAACTGGCCGACCGGCGCGGGTGGCAAGGGCAACGAAGGCGTGGCCGCATTTGTGCAGCGCCTGCCTAACTCGATCGGTTATGTTGAGTACTCCTATGTGCTGCAAAACAAGATGACCTATGTCTTGATGAAGAACAAGGACGGCGTGTTTGTGCGCCCGAACGATGTGGCTTTCAAGGCCGCCACGGCCGGTGCAGATTGGAACAAGACCTTCTATCAGATCACCACCGAGCAAGCCGGCAAGGACGCTTGGCCGCTGACCAGCCCGACCTATATCTTGATGTACAAGACGCAGGACAAGGCCGCCAACGCTGCCGCTGCTCTGAAGTTTTTCGACTGGGTTTACAGCAACGGCGACAAGATGGCCGATGAGTTGGACTATGTGCCAATGCCTGACAACGTCAAAGAATTGGTGCGCAAGCAGTGGGCCGCCAATATCAAGGACGGCGCAGGTAAGCCTATCTCGTACAAGTAAGTTTGACTTGACCTCAGCAACAGCCCGTCAGCTTCGGCTCGATCGGGCTGTTGTCGAATCAGGCGTTCCCTTTTTTTCTTCTTCAACGCTGACCATGCGGAGGCCCCGTGGCCGCAATACTTCCAGCCAATAATTTTGAATCCGGCAGACCGGCCGAATTGGTTCAACCCAAGAGCTTGCCGCCCGCGCGCCGCAGGGTCGCCCCCTGGGCCGACACCGTCTTCTCACTGCTGGCGCATGGCGCCGCGTGGCTGACGCTGGCCTTGTTGGCCGGCATTATTGTGTCCTTGATCATTGGCGCGGCGCCTGCGATCAAGGAGTTTGGCCTGGCCTTTTTGTGGACCACCGAATGGGATCCGGTCCAAGAGAAGTTTGGCGGCCTGGTGATGATTTACGGCACCTTGATGACGTCCTTCATCGCCTTGTTGATCGCGGTGCCGGTCAGTTTCGGGATTGCCTTGTTCCTGACCGAGTTGTCCCCCAGTTGGCTCAAGCGCCCGCTGGGCGTTGCGGTCGAGTTGCTGGCGGCCGTACCGTCCATCGTCTACGGCATGTGGGGTCTGATGGTGTTCGGCCCGATCTTGGCGACCTACGTTCAACAACCTTTGCAAAGCCTGCTGAACGGCGTGCCTGTGTTGGGTGGCCTGGTCTCTGGCCCGCCGGTGGGCATCGGTATCTTGTCGGCCGGCATCATCCTGGCCATCATGATCATCCCCTTCATCGCTTCGGTGATGCGGGACGTGTTCGAAGTCACGCCGCCGATGTTGAAAGAATCGGCCTATGGCCTGGGTGCAACGACCTGGGAAGTGGTGGCCAATGTCGTGCTGCCTTACACCAAGACCGGTGTGATGGGCGGCATCATGTTGGGCCTGGGGCGCGCCCTGGGTGAAACGATGGCGGTTACCTTTGTGATCGGCAATATGAATCAGCTGAATTCGCTGTCGGTGTTCGAGGCGGCGAACAGCATCACTTCGGCCCTGGCGAATGAGTTTGCCGAGGCGAGCGAGGGCCTGCATCAGGCCTCGCTGATTTATCTGGGCCTGGTCCTGTTCTTCATCACCTTTGTTGTGTTGGCTTGCTCCAAGGTCTTGTTGTCGCAGTTGAAGAAGAGCGAGGGGACACGTTCATGAGCAATAACTCAGCAACGAATCTGGCGGCTGCCGCCAGCGAGCTGCATGCCAAGCGTTTGGCCATGCATGGCAAGCGCAAACGGGTCAATGCGATGGCCCTGACCTTGTCGTTGGGAGCCATGGCGTTCGGTCTGTTCTGGCTGATGTGGATCTTGTTCGAGACCGTGGTCTTGGGGATTGGCGGCCTGCAACTGGCGACCTTCACCGAAATGACCCCGCCTCCGATGGCCGACACCGGCGGCCTGGCCAATGCGATTTTCGGCTCGATCGTGATGGTCGGCTACGCCACCTTGCTGGGCACGCCGATCGGCATCATGGCCGGCATCTACCTGGCCGAGTATGGCCAAAAGACCTGGCTGGGCAGCACGGTGCGCTTCATCAATGACATTTTGCTGTCGGCACCGTCGATCGTGGTGGGCCTGTTCATTTATGGCCTGGTGGTGACGCGCATGCTGACCTTCTCGGCCTATGCCGGCATCTTGGCGTTGGCCTTGATCGTCATCCCGGTGGTGATTCGTACCACCGAGAACATGCTGAGTCTGATCCCCAATGCGCTGCGTGAGGCGGCCTATGCCCTGGGTACGCCGAAGTGGAAGGTGATTATTTCGGTGACCTTGAAGTCGGCCCGCGCCGGCGTGCTGACCGGCATCTTGCTGGCGCTGGCGCGCATTTCGGGTGAGACGGCACCGCTGCTGTTCACCGCCTTGTCGAATCAGTTCTGGACCTCGGATCTGGGCAAGCCGATGGCGAGTCTGCCGGTGACGATCTTCAAGTTCGCCATGAGCCCCTATGAAAACTGGCAAAAGCTGGCCTGGGCGGGTGTTTTCATCATCACGATTGGTGTGCTGGCGCTGAATATTCTGGCGCGCGTACTGTTCAAGAACAAGCATTGATAGCTAAGTAGAGAGAAGAGTTCACCATGGACGCAAAAGTTGATATGCCTATCACCGAGCGGGCAAAGCTCTCGGTCCGCAATCTGAATTTCTACTATGGCAACTTCCTTGCCTTGAAGAATATCAATCTCGACATCCCCGAGAACAAGGTGACGGCCTTTATCGGCCCGTCGGGCTGCGGCAAGTCGACCTTGCTGCGCACCTTGAACCGGATGTTCGAGCTGTACCCGGAGCAACGCGCCGAGGGTCAGATCCTGCTCGACGGCACCGACATCTTGACCAGCAAGGACGACGTTTCGCTGATCCGCGCCAAGATCGGCATGGTTTTCCAGAAACCCACGCCGTTCCCGATGTCGATCTACGACAACATCGCCTTCGGCGTGCGTTTGTTCGAGACCCTGCCTCGAGTCGAAATGGATGAGCGGGTGGAATGGGCCTTGAAGAAGGCGGCCCTGTGGGGCGAGGTCAAGGACAAGCTGAACCAAAGCGGCTCGGGTTTATCGGGCGGCCAGCAGCAGCGTCTGTGCATTGCCCGCGGCATCGCCATCAAGCCCGAGATCTTGTTGCTGGACGAGCCTTGCTCGGCCTTGGATCCGATCTCCACCGGCAAGATCGAGGAGCTGATCCACGAGTTGAAGAACGACTACACGGTCGCCATCGTTACGCACAATATGCAGCAGGCCGCACGCTGCTCGGACTACACGGCCTATATGTATTTGGGCGATTTGATCGAATTTGGCCCGACCGCCGAGTTGTTCATGAAGCCCAAGCGTAAGGACACCGAGGACTACATCACCGGCCGTTTCGGTTGAAGGTTTGCTTGGCTTCGCCGATCGTTGCTGCGGAGGCGTCGGGCTTGGCACTTGCAAGCTCAAGGCCCGTCAGGCGTTGATAGGCGCCGTTGTTAATCCAAAATATTTCAGGATCAAATCATGGGTGAAAAACATCTGTCGACACAATTCGACGCCGAGCTGAGCGGCATCTCCACGCGCGTGCTGGAGATGGGCGGGCTGGTCGAATCCCAAGTCGCCCAAGCGGTACTGGCTTTGACCACCTTCAGTGGCGATATGGCCAGCGTGGTGCTCAAGCAAGAGGAGTTGGTCAATGCGATGGAGGTCGAGATTGACCGCGACCTCTCCAGCATCATCGCCAGGCGTCAGCCAACGGCGCGTGATCTGCGTTTGCTGATCGCCATTTCAAAGACCATCGCTAACCTTGAGCGCGTCGGCGATGAGGCCGCGCGGATCGCGCGCACGGTGCAGCGGCTGATCAATGCGGGTGTTTCAAGCCGCTTGCGCTTGCCCATGAGTGATTTGTCCTTCGAGGCCGAACTGGCGACGGCGCTGTTGCGCAAGGCGCTGGATGCATTTGCGCGTCTGGATGTGGAGCGTGCGGTCGAGGTGCTCAAGCAAGACGACCAGATCGACAAGGAATTCGACGGCCTGATGCGCAAGCTGATCACCTACATGATGGAAGACCCACGCACCATCTCGTCGTCGATCGACCTGATCTTTGTGGCCAAGGCGATTGAGCGGGTCGGTGACCACGCCAAGAACCTGGCCGAAGTGATCATCTATGTGGTCAAGGGTACGGACGTGCGTCACAACACGCCCGAGGCCGTTGAGACCATGGTTCGCTAAAGCAAAGGAGTCGCAATGAGTCGAGTTCTAGTGGTGGAAGATGAGTCGGCGATTGCCGAGCTGATCTCCATCAATCTTCGCCATGCGGGTTTTGAGGTGACGATTGCCGCCAGCGCTGATCAGGCGCAATACGAGGTCGACCGCATCCTGCCCGATTTGGTGGTGTTGGACTGGATGCTGCCCGGCCAGTCGGGCCTGGCCCTGGCCCGCCAATGGCGCGGTGCCGCGCGCACCAAAGAGATGCCCATCATCATGCTGACCGCCCGCGCCGAAGAAACCGACAAGGTTTCCGGCCTGGACGCCGGTGCCGATGACTATTTGACCAAGCCGTTCTCAACCAATGAGTTGCTGGCGCGCATCCGGGCCGTGCTGCGGCGCAAGGCACCCGAGGCGCTGGACTCCCTGGTCGAGGTGGGCGGCTTGAATCTGGATCCGGGCACGCGCCGAGTCAGCCGTGATGGTGCCGAAGTCAAGCTCGGCCCGACCGAGTTCCGATTGCTGCACTTCTTCATGACCCATCCCGAGCGAGTGCACAGCCGCTCGCAGTTGCTGGACCGGGTCTGGGGTGATCATGTCTTCATCGAAGAACGTACCGTCGATGTGCATGTGAAGCGGCTGCGCGAGGCGCTGGAGCGGGTGCAGTGCGCACGCATGATTGAGACCGTGCGTGGTGCCGGTTACCGCTTGACGCAGCAGACAGCGGCCTTGCCCGTGTGAGTGTGAGCCGCGGTCTCGGTTCGGGGCTGCGGCTGGAGCGGCGGCATATTGGGGAGATGGCGTGAATTGGCTTTTGCCGCGTGTTGTGTTGGCCGCTTTGGCGGTGGTTGCTGGGGTGTTCTTGGGCCATTGGGTGGGCCACTTATTGCCTTTTCCGTTCTTGAGCGAGGCCTTGAGCGCGGCTATTGCGGTTGCGGCGCTGGTGATCGTGGACGCCGTGCGCGGACATCGCTTGCTGCTATGGCTGCGTGGCTCTCAAACCGAAGAGGCTCCTCGCGATGCCGGCATGTGGGGTGAATTGGGCTACCGGGTGGAGCGGGCCGTGCGTGAGCGCGACAAGGTGATTGCCAGCGAGCGCTTGCAGTTGCAACAGTTCTTGTCGGCCATTGATGCCTCGCCCAATGGCGTGATGATGCTGGATGCCCAAGATCACATCCATTGGTGCAATCGCGTCGCCGCCGATCATTTTTCGCTCGACCCGGTGCGTGATCTGCGCCAGCGCGTCACCAATCTGCTGCGCTCGCCCGCCTTTGTTTCATTTCTTCATACCGAGAGCTACGAGACGCCCTTGCTGCTGAGCAATGTGCGTGGTTTCAGCACGTTGTCGGTGATCGTCAAGCGTTATGGCGACGGCATGAAGCTGGTGCTGTCGCAAGACATCACCGAGCGCGAGCGGTCCGACGCCATGCGACGCGACTTTGTGGCGAATGTGTCGCATGAGATCCGCACGCCACTGACGGTGTTGGCGGGTTTTATCGAGACCATGTTGTCCTTGCCCCTGACGGTGGCCGAACGCACGCGCGTTTTGACCTTGATGGGGCAACAGACCGACCGTATGCAAGGCCTGGTCAGTGACTTGCTGACCTTGGCTCAGCTCGAAGGCAGCCCGCGACCCACCGCCGATCGCTGGCTGGGCTTGGACGCTTTGTTGGCCCGCATCAATTCGGATGCCTTGGCCTTATCAGGCGGCCGCCATCAGCTGAGGGTGCAGCTTGATACGCAAGTCGAGCTGGCCGGCGTCGAGTCGGAGCTGCTCAGCGCGGCGGCCAATTTAGTCAACAATGCCGTGCGCTACACGCCGTCGGGCGGCGAAATCGATGTGTCCTGGCGTGAGCTCGGCGATGGCTCGGGCGAGCTGTGCGTCAGCGATACCGGCTTGGGCATCGCGCGTGAGCATCTGCCGCGTTTGACCGAACGTTTCTACCGGGTTGACGGCAGCCGCTCGCGTGAAACCGGCGGCACTGGCCTGGGCTTGTCCATCGTCAAGCATGTGATGCACCGCCATGGCGGCGAGCTTCAAATCGAGAGCGAGCCCGGCAAGGGTTCCAAATTCAGGCTCGCCTTGCCGGCGGTGCGGGTGCGCCATGTCGGGGAGCCCGCCTTGGGCGTGGAAGCCGCCAACGCGCCGCTGCAGTGAGGGCTGCCGTGCCGGCGGCCAGGCAATTCAACGCCGGCGCAAGACCGCAAAGCCGGAAACGCGGTCGGTGGGTCGTCTGACGAAGGCGATCTTTTCCCAGCCGGCGGGGATTTCGCCATTGCTTGCATGAAGCGCGTAGCTGCAGATACTTGCGTTCGCATCGTTCTTGGCATCAACCCGCCATTGGCCTTGAAACTCCAACGCCGCCGAGGTGGACAGCGCTTGCCCGGACGTCGCGATGCAATCTGCATCGGCTGGAATGAGCTTGCGCAGCTGTTCAACCAAGGGTCGGTTGCTGCGCGCATAGTCCAGCGGCGGCAGCAGCAGCGTCATCGCCAACAACCAGCCCAACGCGACGCCGCCGGCCGGCAGGACCAGGCTTTTCCACAGCGCATGCTGATGTTTGGCCGTGCGCCAGCGCACCAGGGCCAGCCAGGCCAAGGTGGCCACAATGGCGAAAAACAAAGCCAGGGCGCTGAAGCGCGGTTCAAATCCAACGGCCAATTTGCGCAAATTGGCCAGCGGCGCGGGCGGCCAGCCCAAATGCATCGAGCTGTAGTACAGCCAGAAGAACAGCGCACTGCCGCTGAAAAAGAACACCGAAAACCAGTCCACGGCGGCCGCAAAGCCCCGTTGCAGTGTGGGTAAGGCAAAAGCCGCCAACAGCGCCAGCCCGGGGAGGGCCAGCAGCAGCGCCCGGTCCGAGCCGCCCATCAAGATGCTGGTGACGATGGGCACGGCCGCACAGACCAGGGGCAGCAGCACATGGCGGCGTTGCCAATGGCTGCGCCAGCGCCACACCGTCCAGGCGGCCAATGGTCCGGCCGGCCAAGTGAACCATGCCAGCAGGTTGAGCATGCGCAGGCCTAAGCCGGCTGGTGATGTGGTGCTGATTCGCCAAGCCCAGGCATTGAACTCCCAGGCACTGAGCGCCGACAACGAACCGGCCACAAGCAGCCATGTCACCAAGGCGCGCGCCTCGCTATAGCGCGACCGACTGCATAGCCAGGCCCCGGTCGCGGCAAACACCATGGCCACGATGGGGGCGCCGCTGGCGGCCAGTATCGGCAGTGACACCAAGGCCGCCCAGCGTGCTTTGCGGGGACGAAACGGTGCCGCGGC
The DNA here is from genome assembly GCA_018780415.1 of Roseateles sp. Taxonomy (GTDB): domain Bacteria; phylum Pseudomonadota; class Gammaproteobacteria; order Burkholderiales; family Burkholderiaceae_C; genus Paucibacter_A. Next base: position 14,693 of record JADMJQ010000032.1, read on the forward strand.
CAGACCATACAAGAACAGCGAGGAAGCCAGCAACTGCAGCAGTTCCGGCGTGGTCTCGTGGCCTAGCTGGAGCAAGCCAAGCGTGGCCATCAAGGCCAGCAAGGCGCCGTCGGCCAGCGCGCGCGCGTAATCAATCGAATGGGCTTCGCCGCCGAACGCAAAGGCCACCGGCTGAGCCGCTTCGGTGCAGGCGAGGTGAAAGCAGCTGTACCACACCAGCACCAGCGTCAACATCAAAATGAGCGCAAAGGGCAGGCGGGCGGCGAATGCCGCGTCGGCGAAGGGCAGGGCCTTGATGGCCAGCGCGCCAATCCAATAGGGCAGCGGCCCACCTTCGGCCGGCACACCACCGATCGCCGGTTGCCACCAAGATGCGTGACCTTGAGCGATGCTGGCCATGAAGCCGAACGAGCTGAGATCGGCTTGGCGCCAGGGGTCACGCCCAAACAGCCCCGGCAAGATGTAAGCAGCGCACAGCAGCAGCAAGGCAAATCTTGGCAGGCGCTGGGCGCCCCGTACGGCAACGACGGCAGGGGTAGGTAGATTCACGCGGTTTTTATTTTTCAAGTCCAGATCAATATCATGCCGTATCGCTGCGGCTTTTCTCGTCCGACAAAGCCAAGACGACAAGATCGGGGACGAAAAAAAGGCAGCCTAAGCTGCCCTTTGTTTTCAGCCTGGAAAGGCTTACTTCTTGGCGAAGCCCGCGAACTTGTTGCGGAACTTCTCAACGCGGCCACCCAGCGAGTCAATGCTCTTCTGTGTGCCGGTGTAGAACGGATGGGTTTCGCTGGTGGTTTCCAACTTGATCAGCGGCAATTCGCGGCCGTCTTCCATCTTGATGGACTCTTTGCTGCCCATGGTTGAGCGTGTCACGAACTTGAAGCCGTTGGACTGATCCACGAAGCAAACTTCGCGGTAGTTAGGGTGAATGCCGTCTTTCATGAGGAACCTCTCGCTTAATTGCGATTCTGCGCTGACGTATCTACAGCCTCACCACACCATGTGGCGCACTTTTCGACAGCGGCAAAACGCGGATTATAGCCTGAATTTGAGTGCCGCACCCAGCGCGCGGCACTCAGGCGGTGCCAAGGACTGGCACCGATGAAACCGAACTTCAAACGTGGCTCAACCGCCTCGACGCATCATGTCGAAGAAGTCCAGGTTGTTCTTGGTCGATTTCATTTTGTCCAGAATGAACTCCATCGCCTCGATCTCGTCCATTGGATAGAGCAGTTTGCGCAGAATCCAGCTCTTTTGCAGGATCTCCGGCTTCAGCAGCAACTCTTCGCGACGGGTACCCGACTTGTTGATGAGGATCGAAGGGTAGACGCGCTTTTCGGCCATGCGGCGATCCAGATGGATTTCGCAGTTGCCGGTGCCCTTGAACTCTTCGTAGATCACCTCGTCCATGCGGCTGCCGGTGTCGATCAGGGCGGTGCCGATGATGGTCAGCGAACCGCCTTCTTCGACCTTGCGGGCCGCGCCGAAGAAGCGCTTGGGCCGCTGCAAGGCGTTGGCGTCGACGCCGCCGGTCAGCACCTTGCCGCTGGAGGGCAGCACGTTGTTGTAGGCGCGGGCCAGGCGTGTGCTCGAGTCCAGCAGGATGATCACGTCC
>JADMJQ010000355.1 GCA_018780415.1 Roseateles sp.
CATCACGCGCAAGGCAGGCACCAGGGCGTTGTAGTTCTGCAGCGGCTCGCCCATACCCATCATGACGACGTTGGAGATCACACGCTCGCTCTTGCCCAGCCGCTTGCGCATGCTGTGTTCTGCATACCAGAGCTGGGCAATGATTTCGCCGGCCGACAGATTGCGGCTGAAGCCCTGATGGCCGGTCGAACAAAAGCGGCAGCCGACGGCGCAACCGGCCTGACTGGAAATGCACAGCGTGCCGCGGTCGGTTTCGGGAATGAACACCGCCTCGACCGCATCACCAGCGCCGACGTCAAACAGCCATTTGACCGTGCCGTCGGCGGAGTTATGTTCGGAGATCACCGGCAACGCAGTCACATGCGCCCGGGAAGCCAATTTGTCGCGCAGCGACTTGGCCAGGTCAGACATCTGATCAAAATCAGACGCGCCCTTTTGATGAATCCAACGGAACAACTGGGTCGCTCGAAAGCGCTTTTCACCCAGCTGCTCGCAGTACGCGGCCAGGCCCTCTAGATCGAAACCAAGTAGGTTCGTCAAACCAGGTGGGTTGACCGCGTCCATGATGTTGCCTCTCGCCTCTCAAGCCTCAAGGCCCGAGTGGCTGTGAGGCAAAACCAAATCAAACCGAATTAACGGCTAAACACATTCATGCCGGGGAAGAAGAACGCGATTTCGACGGCGGCTGTTTCAGCGGCGTCGGAACCGTGCACGGCATTGGCGTCGATGCTGTCGGCGAAATCGGCGCGGATCGTGCCCTTCTCGGCCTTCTTCGGATCGGTAGCGCCCATCAGATCACGGTGGGTCAGGATGGCGTTCTCGCCTTCCAAAGCCTGGATCATCACGGGACCGGAGATCATGAAGCTCACCAAGTCATTGAAGAAAGGACGGGCCTTGTGCACGCCGTAGAACGCTTCGGCTTCGCCGCGCGACAGATGGGCCATGCGGGCCGCGACGATCTTCAGGCCAGCGCCTTCGAAACGTGCGTAGATCTGGCCGATGACATTCTTAGCCACTGCGTCGGGCTTGATGATGGAAAGGGTACGTTCGATAGCCATGGGTAATTCTCCTGAAATCTTAGGGCTTGGCAAAACCAAGAATTGTACTGTGTGATGGTGTCAGTCAGGGTGTCAGGCGACTCAGGGCAAAGCCACCCGAAGCCACCCGACGACGGGACTCAGCGGCTGCGGCCACCGTAGCCACCGCCCGAGCGGCCGCCGCCACCGCTATTGCCGCCTTGGCCGCCCTGGCCGCCGCGACCACCACCGCCGCCGCCCCGGCCGCTGCGACGCACAAAGGCGTCGGCACCGATATAGCCGACCGAGGTCTGCAACGGATCGGGTTGACGTGGGCCGTCGCTGCGATTGCCATCCCCACGGCCACCGCCACCCTGCCTGCCGCCACGATCGGGCGCGCTGCCACCGGCACCGAAGCCGGACGGAATGCCGCGGCCCTTGCCGGCAAAGCGGCGGTCGAAGGTCTGCTCAAGCGGATTGATATTGCGCGGGATCGCATCCTCGAAATCATCATCGCCGCGATCGGGGCCGCGCTCGTTGGAACGCTCTTGGGGCCGCTCGCTGAAACGCTCGGGCGGGCGCTCATTGCCCCGCTCCGGGCCGCGACCTTGTGGGCGCTCATTGCGATCGCCACGATCATTGCGATCACCGCGGTCATTGCCAGGCGCACGCTCGGGCCGCTCAGCGACCCGGCTTGGGCGCGGGCCGACGCCGGCATGGCGGCCATCGGCGCGCCGACCGCGCGTATTGGCGTTGCCTCGGTCAGCATTGCCGCGCTCGGCATTGCGATCGCCGCCACGGTCCGGGCCACGCTCGCCACCACGGTCGGCATTGCGCTCAGGCGCCCGACTGCCGCGCTCTGCACCACGCTCTGCGCCACGATCAGCACCGCGTTCGCCACCACGTTCAGCGCCACGCCCGCCGCGTTCCTCGCGACCGCCTCGTGCCTGATCACCACCGGCCAGGCGACGAATCACCTGCACATCGTCCTCGCCCAACTCGATCCAGACGCAGCGTTTCAGACCACGCGGCAAGACCACGGTGCCGTAGCGAATCCGAATCAAACGGCTGACCGTCAGACCCATCGAGTCGAACAGCTTGCGCACTTCGCGGTTGCGGCCTTCGGTGATGACGACCTTGTACCAGCGGTTGATGCCCTCACCGC
>JADMJQ010000095.1:0-4019 GCA_018780415.1 Roseateles sp.
GGCGCTCGGCTGCTGCGCCGCCTCGCGAAGCCCGCCTCCGGCCATCAAGGCCAAACGGCGGGCAAGGTGGCCCTACCCGTGCCAACGGATGGGGGCTTGCTGCCTTCATGCTTCGCATGAAAGCGCCCCCTTGCCGAACAGGCCTGCGGCCAGATCGGTACCGCTGGCACCCGCCACGCCCGATGCCGGGCCGCCTGAGTTTCGGAACCCGAGACAGGGAGACTGCTGAGATGCTTGGCGTTCTGCCTCTCTCACCGGACCCACAGCCAGGCCGCCGCCCCCCAGCTGACGGCGGAGGCCACGGTTGCAGTCGCCACGTGCATCAGCCAGCGCTCCCAGTGCGCCCAGGGGCTTTCGCGTTGATGGGCCAGTTGCGCCAGTTGCTGCAGCGGCGCCATCAGCCCTTGCAAAGTCGGTCGGATCTCGGTGCCCAGCGCCGTGCGCGCCGCTGCTTGGATCTCCAGCGCCAGCACATGCATGGACTTGAGCGTCCTCTCGTTGGTGTGCTTGGCGATGTGCTCCACCGTCACGACCTTGGCCTTCTCGGTGATCGCGGTCATTTGTTCTTCGAAGGCCCGGAGCTGGCTAGACAGCAGCACGTTCGCGTCGATCAGCGATTGCCGAGTGTCTTGCAGCGCGGGAAGCAGGGCATCCACCCTACCCACCAACGCTGCCATGTCGCCAAGCGCCTCAGCGAACAGCGCTTCGCGTGCGTTGGCCTGCGGGATCATGGGGACTGCCTGTCTGACTGCCTGGTTGATGGCCCGGATATGGGTTGCGCCTCCAGCCCCTGGACCAGGCCAAGTGCCGCGAAGCACGCATCATGTTCCGGGACCACCCAGCAAGCCAGCCGGCGGGTGGCTAGTTTCTGGGCCAGGGCAAGTTTCTCGTTGGGATCGCGCGACTTGATGATCAAGGCCTTGTAGTCGGTCTCGTCGCGTGCCAGCGTGGCCAGGTCGGCCTTGGTGCCCCGGATGCGGGCGTAGATGTCGTTCGAGCGCATGCGGCAGGCGGTGTTCACTGACGCGAGCGGCTGTTCGGCCAGGAAGGCCAGTAGCAGGTAGAACGTGTCCTCGACGGGGATGCCGGCCTCCGTCATGTTGAACACCAGCTTCACGCGCTCGGGTGGCACGCCCAGACGGGACAGCTCGATCACGGTGGCGATCGTGTCCTGCTGTTGCTTGAGCGGCGGCACGGTCGGCACGATGAAGCAGTCAAAGTCTTCGTGGCTGCCGCAGTAGAGCTGCATCAGGTTCAGCAGTTCATCGACGTTGCTGGCGCCGATGTCGACCACGGCGTTGTCGATGATTTGCAAGTACTCCTGCAACGCCGCGAACTGGCGACCGCGCACGGCCTTGTTCGTCTCGCCATCGGCGTTGACGCTTTCCACGGCGATCAGCTCCGCGCCGGGGACGCGCGGCAGCAGCAGGTGGCGGGCCACGGTGGTCTTGCCCACGTTGCCAGAGAAGTTGATGACAGCGATCTTCATGGTTGCTCCTTTGCACGGGCGAAGGGGTTGACGTTCTTGCTGCGCGCAAAGGCTTCGGCCAGGTCCTTTGCGCTGGGGGGATCGGGTTGGCCGGGGGTGAACAAGACTGCGGCGGCGGTAGCCGGTGCGGCAGCTGTAGCCGGCACGGCAGTCGGGACGGCGGGAACGGTGGCGGGTAAGGCGAGTTGGGCGGGCTGGGCGACTGCTGGGTTGAATCCTTGCGGGGTGGTCAAGGTGACCAGGGTGTGCCCGGCGTGCCGGTTCACTTCCCGGCGGACGGTGGTGATGCTGACCTGCACGCCGGCCGCCGCGAGCGACCGAGCGATGGCCGCCAGGGTGTAGCCCTGAGCGCGAAGTTGCGCGATGTCGGCCTCGAACTCCCGCGCTTTGCGCGTGATTCGGCCGGGCGGCTCGTTCGTGATGAGCTTCATATCACCGCTCCTTGTGCAGGTACTTGCAGTGGGTTGACGCTCACCGGGCTCTCGAAGAACGCTCTGTTTGCGCTGCGAGCGTGGTCTCCGAATGCACCCGGGTTGCCGGTCGACGCTGTGAAGATGGTCTCGATTCGCATGAACCCATCATGGGCGAGCCCAGGGGTCAGTCGCGCGATGGATTTCGACGAAATTCCATCGAGCCGAGGCCTTCGATTTGAGACCAAACTGAAGACAGAAAGTGAGTGCAGGATAGGCTGGGCGCCAGCGAATGGCTGCCAGGCAGCGCGATTGAAGGCCGCGGCCACGTAGCCGCTCGCCGCCACGATGCGCGTCGCGTCGAATCGAGTTGTTGCGCAGCTATCACTGCCGCTGGCTGAAGTGAAGTATGAAGGCTTGCACTGGGGCCAACGCCCCAAGACCCTGGGTGTGTCGTGATGGGCGGATCGTCTGTCACCCGTTCCGAGGTGTTTCGCGCTTCTCCGCCATGACCAACGCGCCGGCGCCTGGTACAAAGGGGAAACAGGGAAAGATCAACAGAATGGCGAGACGCAAAAAGACCGGCTTTGCCGGCGACCTCATCGATATCGTTGCGATGCTGCCGTGGTGGGTCGGCATCGTCTTGGCGCCGGTCAGCTATCTGCTGCTCCATGGCGTTGCCACCCAATCGGTGGTGGCAGCGAGCCAGCCCGGACAGATGGGCGCCATGCTCACGCAAACCTTGTGGAAGACGGGGGCCAACTTCGGTCAATACATCCTTCCGGTGATCTGCCTGGCTGGCGCCGCTATGTCAGCTTGGCGGCGCCGGGAACGGAAGCTGCTTGTCAACGACGTTGCCCAAAGCAAGGCGAGCGACGCGCTGGACGGCATGAGCTGGCGCCAGTTCGAGATGCTTGTTGGCGAAGGATTTCGGCTGCAGGGCTTCCAGGTCGCCGAGACTGGCCGGGGCGGCCCTGACGGTGGCGTCGATCTCGTTCTGACACGGCCCGGCAAAAACGGCGGCGAAAAATTTCTCGTCCAGTGCAAACAGTGGCGCGCCTTCAAGGTGGGTGTGGACGTGGTGCGCGAGCTCTATGGCGTGATGGCTGCGAAGGGCGCTGCAGGCGGATTCGTCGTGACGTCAGGGCGTTTCACCGAAGCCGCGGTCAGTTTTGCCAGCGGCCGCAACGTGACGTTGGTCGATGGGCCAAAGCTCCACGCACTGCTTCGCCAAGCTCAGGCCGCGCCCGATGGCAAGTCTGCAACTGCTGCATCCGCTGCAGTGTCTGCGCAGCCTGCGGCGACGCAATTCGCTCCATCCGGCGAGGCGCCGGTCCAAGTGCCAACTTGCCCTTCGTGCTCTAAAGCAATGGTGCCGCGGACCGCCAAACGGGGCGGCAATACCGGCAATGCGTTCTGGGGTTGCACGGGTTACCCGGCTTGCCGCGGCACGCGACCGATCGCGTGATGGCAAGCAGCAAGGTGGCATTGCCCGATGGCTTGTATGACCTGCTGCTGACCGAGGGCCTGGCTGGTTCGCTCGCGGCCATTGACATCGGCAGCGCTGAGGTGTCGGCCCTCAAGGGCGGCGCTGCCGAGTTTCTGGCGGACGTCATCACTCGACAGCTCGCCGCCAGCGTACCGTCGCACGATGTGGCCAGCAGCAAGAAGCCATTGACGATGTCATTGCCCTTGAGTACGGATTCTTTGCCCTTCTTGGCCAGGGCCCAAAACTTCTTGCCCGCTTTGAGGACGCCTGCCGTCTCTAGCTCGAAGCTGGAGACTTCCGTGAGGTCCCGGTAGAGCTCCAGCACCTCGTGCGGCTGCTCCACCTGATAACGGTCGCTGACGACGGACAGCGGCGCTTTGGTGTCGCTGCAGTAGAGCACCATTTGGTCGGCGAAGAATATGACGGCGCCCAGCGCGCCAGCTTGCTCGGTCATGAACCGGACTGGCCTCGAGCAGATGGATGTTCCAGTTCATGCCGGCCTTGTCGGCCAAGACCTCGATGGGATGCTTAGGCGGCAGTTTGCTGCCTAGTAAGTGCCACGGTGTTTCGCCGACGTAGGTCAAGGCCCGGTCTGATCGAGCGATCAGACCGGGCCTCTGGGCTTGGTGAT
>JADMJQ010000095.1:4029-16162 GCA_018780415.1 Roseateles sp.
GATTGAAAGGAACGAGCAACAGGGCTGCTTGCAATGCCCGGCTATGGCGCAATTCCGATCCACCTAGGTAGGTGATATGTGCCTGAAAAGGACTTCACTTCACTCGAGTCGGAGGCATCCCTCCCTAGCCAGCAGGTCACAGCTCGTGAAGCTATGTGGATTGGCGTGCGTCAGGCACTGTTGGATCGACCATCAGTTCCGGGTATTGCTTTGCCAAAATCGCGCCGATCTTCTCAGCCATTAGGGTTGTTGCGCCCGGAAGGAAGGGCAGGCCGCCGATCTCGACTTGGTCGATGCTCGTGTAGAACCGGTGCGTGCGATAAGCGTTTTCGTCTGGGTAGGGGAACAGTGCCACCGCTCCGATGACCGAGCCTTTCTCCCAGGCGCCCGATTTCATCGGATGCGGAATGGCGATGGCGTCGCGGTAGCGGTGCATCGTGTTCACGTCCTCAGTTGTCGGGCCCGGCCCGCCGTATTGGCTCACATAGTCCTTGTCGAACTGGATGCGGTATTTGGCGTCAAAGATGTAGAAGCGCGAGGCGCTGGCGAATTGGATGACGTTGTCCGGCGCCTGGCCTATTGTCGGCAGCTTTTTGAAGAGCCTGTTGTAGACCAAGAACATGTCGGTCCCTGACGGATTGTGGACGAACCGCATTGCCGACTCCTGGCCCTTTTTCAGAGCCATCGTCATCTTGGTTCGCCGGAAGGTCACCACGGTCTGCTCGGCCAAGTCAAAGCGAGCACGCAACAGGCCGACAATCTTCAAGAAGCACCAATACTCGTAGAGTAGTGACGTCTCTTTGACGCCAATAGGTACGATGTCCCCAGCAAACGAGAGGCCGCCATTGAGCAGTCGGCACAGCTTGTCAAAGCGCGAATATTGCGGGTGCTTGTGTAGGACCATGGAGTCGGGCCGTGCGAGCGACGCGTCAGCCACTTGGCCGAGAAACGGCGAGCGGAGGATCGACTCGACTTTGCGCTCCATTGCCTTGAGCCGAGGGCGGATGGACTCGAAGAACTTAGTTTCAGCTGAGCGGTTGGCGTCCTCGTCGCCGGAGGCGTCGGCCTTGGAGAGCGTGCGGATGTTCCTGTAGGTCTCTTTGACCAAGGCCTTGTAATAGCGGTTTTCGGGCGTGTCGAGCGAGGCCGACGAGACGCTCTCGCTGATCTTGCGCGGCAACGCGACGCCAAGGCTGGGGATCACCGCGCCGCCGTTCTCGCGGCGCAAGGCGCGACCGATGGTTTGCCGGGTGACGCGGCGTGCGCGCTCGGTGGGAACAAGCGTGGACTTCTTCACCAAGCCGCTGTGCGGATTCCGAGCGATGGCGTTGGCGAGCTTGAAGAAGTCGCCGAAGTGTGAATCGATCAGAGCGAGCCACTCGACGAGTGTGGGGTTGTGGTCTTTGGCTGGGGCGGCGAGTCCGTAGGTGCGTGCGTTAGCGGCCATCGCCAAGTTGCGAAGCATGCCTGATACCTCGTCTCGCATGGCAACGTAGTCCGTGCGGTAGTCGGCCTTGCGTGAAAAGACTTCGATCCGCAGCTTTTTGCGGTCAGTGTCCGTCGAGGCTGTGATGTTGGCGAATCCGACGTTGTTGCCGAAATTGAGCGTGTGGTGCTCAGTGTCGGGCCGCTTGCGTCGGGCCTCCGAGCCTAGCGGAAGCTCAAGCTTGGCCGATGGGTCGAGCAGCTCGAAATGGATGTCGTAGCCGACGGCCTCAAAGAACAAGGGCTCCATGGGCGCGCCGGAGGCGATGGGGCGCATGTCCCCGGTCGCTCGGGCAAACACTTCAACCGACACGCCAGCATCGAAGACGACGGATGTCTGCGGCGCGGTCGGGATGAACGGCGGCAGGTCAGGCAGCTTGCCGATGACCTCGATCTTCCAACCCGGACCATCTGCCAGGAGGAGCGTCGGCATCAGGCACCCCAGAAGCGAGTCGCGCCGTCGAGGTCTAGAAGGACCGCCATGCGTTCGGCCTTGCGGACGCTCCGGTCGAGCTTGCCGGCGAATTCGGGGAAGGGGTCGCCAGCTTGCGGTGTTTCGCGCGCGCTCAGCCATGCGGCGAGCTTCTTCAACGCGTCGGACAGGGCGTCTCCGCTGCCGGCCACCTTGGGCATGATTTTCTGCAGGATGCAGAAGTCGAGCGCGGCGTAGCCGGCCATGATGTCTGCCAGCTCGTGCTTGCGCCAGAAGTGCAAGTAGAGAAGGATGGCGTCGCGGGTCCGGTAGCCGAACTTGATGCCGGCGGGCGCGAGGATTTCTTGAATCTCGCCAAGAAGGCCAGCAATGTGCTCGAACAGGGCTTGGCTCTCGGCGCGGGCTTCCATGATCGAGATCGCGTTGCTCTCCTGGATCATCTGCGAGGCAAGCAGCTTGAACGAATCAAGGTCGGGCGCCGTCGCGGCGGCAGAGGCGGGGGTCGCGAAGTCGGTCAGGACAGGGTCGTCGAGCTCGATGGTGAACGCGCGGTCGAGCACCTTGGGGCTGAACGTGTGCGTCGATTCGTCCATGTTCGCGGTCCCGACGACGCGCAGGTTCGGCGGCAAGGTGGCGCCGCGAAGGCCTGCGTAGGGGTCAGCGGCCCCGGCAACGACAGCGGGAAGCTCGATGGGCAGAGCGTCGGTCGCGATGCGCCCGCCCACGCGCTCGCGCGTCTCCGCGACGCTGAGGAAGTCGCTGAAATAGTGCTCGACCGGGGCGAGGTTCATCTCATCGAGCAGCGCGATCACGAGCCGAGCTGGCGCGGCCTTGGCCTCGAGAAGGCTGTCGGTCAGGGCTCCACCGATGTGTTTGGTGGGCGACAGGGTCGGAACGTAGCCAAAGAGGTCGCTGTTGTCGGCCCACTGCGGTTGCACGGGGATGGGTTTGAAGCCGGAGTCCGTGAGTTTGGCGAACTTGCGCGGCAGCAGGCTCTTGCCGGTGCCGGAGATGCCCGAGAGGATCACCAAGGGGCTCACCGTCATCGCCAGGTAGAAGTTGGCGAGCTCGGCCGTGGAGATCATGTAGCCCTGGGCTTCCATGGCGGCTTGGACGCCCTTCAAGCGTTCACTGGACGATGTTGCGGCGCCGATCATGGGCGCGACCGCCGGGGGGACCAGTTCGGGGCCAAAGCGATATTCAGCCGTGGAGCTGCCTGCGCGTTGCGCCGACTGGGCGCGCGTCATGCCGCCAGTCTTTTCGAGGTAGCCGGCGCGCATCAGGCGCGCAGGCTGGTGGGGACGCGACAAGCTTGGAATGTCCACGTCCACGTTGACCGGAGCTGGGATGTATTGCCAGATCACATCGGCCGGAAATTTGTAGTCGGCGCCGTGCTGGGCCAACATCGCTTTGAGGGCGGAAATGGCGTGGTTGAAAATCTGGTCGTTAGACAGCGGCATGGGCTCCTCCTGATTTTGTCTTCTTGCTTGGCTTGCCTGCGCCCGTCGTTGCGGGCTCTTCGGGCTTGTTCGCGGCTCCATGGGTGGCTACCGCCTTGCTCTTGGCCGAGATGTCGCGCGCATCGAGTTGCGCGGCTAGGTGTGTGGCGATGGCTTGCGAAAGCTGCGGCGGCACGGCCTCGCCGATCATGTCCATGCCGACGCCCACGCGCGTGGTGTCGGTCTCGTCGTCGAGTGAGGTGACGAAGCGGAAGTCGTCGTCGAACGATTGGAGGCGGGCAGCCTCTCGCATCGTGATGCCGCGCATTTTCGTGGGATGCGAGAAGCGGCCGGAGCCAAGGAAGTTGGCGTTGGCGGTGATGGTCAGGGCAGGAGAGTCCCAGGCGAGACGCGTGTAGGCGCTCCAGTAGTAGTCTTTGTAGAAGGCCGGATTGATGGCGCCTGCCCGCTCCAACGCGAGGTGGGCGGCGTCTGGCGAGATGCCCTTGGCCTTGGCCATCTTGGCGATAGCTCTGGCGTACTTGGCACGCATGCGCTCGCTCTCGGCGTCCCAGGTCTGGCCTGGCCGCATCTCTTTGATGATGTTCAGCACCGACTGCTTGTAGCCGCGAGTGATGTGGTTGAAGGGGAAGGACCCTGAGGTTCGCATCATCTTTGCGTATGAACCGGGATCGGACCCGTAGAGTTCGAGCGATCCGCCGCCGAGCTCGTCGGAGCCGAAGGAGGGCTCGCAAAGGTCGCCGATGGCGTCCGAGACCGTTACCCAAGGCTTGCGGCCCTCGGCCAGCAGCTTGGGCTTGGATGGATCGGCGTGGGTGAACGCAGGGAAGGATGCCGTGCCAATGGAGCTGGCAATGAAGACCGCCCGCTCGCGCAATTGAGGGACGCCGTAGTCGGCGCAATTGACCACGGCGACCTCAACTTTGTAGCCCAGGTCGCGTTCAAGCATCTGGATCACAAGCTCGGAGAGCTTGCCCAGTCGTCCCTCGAAACCGTGGTTGAGCATCTGGGGCACGTTCTCGATGACCAGGAACTTCGGCCGGAGAGCCTCGGCAACTTCCAGATACCGCAGCACCAGGTCGTTGCGCGGGTCGTGAGCCAGTTGGCTGTAGCCGCTGAATTTAACGATCTTGCCCTTCTTGCGCTGCTCGGTGCGGCGAAGCTGGGAGAAGCCTTGGCATGGCGGGCCGCCGATCATGCAGTCGAGGTCGCCTTGGGCGATGCCCTTGTCCTTGAGCTTGGCGTGTATGGTGTTCACTTCGAGCAGCCGGATGTCCTGGCGGACGGTGGCTGGGGGAAGGTCGTCGTGGCGGTGGTTGAACTCGAACGTTTTGAGGGCTTCGAATTTCACGTCGTTGCCCAAAGCCACGTTGAATCGCCCGGATCGGGTGAAGCCTCGCGAGGTGCCGCCGCAGCCGCAGAAGAATTCCGCGAGAGTGTATTTTTTCTGATTCATTGTGCCGATTTCTTGATCGTCCATTGTCGCGCGACGCCTCCATGGGAAACAGCGCGTGGTCGGGCGATAATCTTTAGTAGTAGATCGTAAACGACTGGTCTGACGCAGCGTTTGGCTGCGCTCGGTTAGTCCCAATTTCAAACAAACATGAAGCACGAAACCGAGTTTGGGCGCTACCTGCGTGCGGAGAAGCGGAGCGTTAAGACTCAGCAGCCGTTTTCGCCCAAAGTTGCGAGCGACACGGTGAGTCGGTGCAAGATGGTTGAACGGGCTTTTGAAATCGAGCTTTCGGGTAAGACGGTAGGAACCGATACCGGCCTCCAGAAGGTGATCGACTCGATCAAGGCTGCGAAGCTCGGAGCCACAGAGAAGCGCCAATACGCCTACAACGAACACATCCTGGCAGTGCGAACTTATCGGGAGTTCTTGGCGTGGCGCAACCCAGCCTGACATAGCCTAGATATAGGCTCAAGCACCAAGGCAGCTGTTAACGAGCGGCAGTCTTGCCTTTGCCGTCCAGTGCACTACGTTGTTAACAGACCCCGAACGGCAATTTGCCTGCGCTGCTCTTCTGTGGCCATAATTTCTCGCGCCATTTCAATTTGTTCTTGAGACATCTCCTCGAGCGGCGGCATTTCGGCGAAATGCCGCCCCCATCGAGTCTCAATGGCTCGCAATGACACTTCATCGGTGTTGCCGCGATGTCGTTGGGCATAGATCAACGGCATTAGCTCTGCGCCTATGTCCTTACCGTCGAATAGTCTCTTGGACAACCAAAGGTAGACGTCAACAAGCTCAAGCCCGGCGCTGTCGGTCCCCGCTGCAAACTCGATGGGCGTCTTTGGCATTCCAGCGAAGCTGACCTTGGGCATGCCTGGGCCGGTCGCACCTTCCATGCCGGAGACAGCGGCGAAGAACTCGGAAAGAGTTTTTTGCGCCTTGTTGAACTCAGATTGGCGGTCCACTACGATTCTCGACGCACGCTTGCCGCGCTGCAGAATCCTCTTCGCGATGCCTTTCATCACGAATTGAAAGCCGATGATGTTGGGGCTTATTTGCTTGATGTCGTTCTGATGGCCTACGTTGTATCCAATCGCATCGGGGTTTTGTGCGGCCCACATTAGGCCATCGCGAATCAATTGCCGTGAGCGTGCGTCGGGAAGCTGCTCGACTCGCCCCGCGATTCGTTGGCACACTGTGACTAACCCCTCATTTGCGCGGGTTCGGTTGGTATCGATGCGGGCGGCCCATGCAAGGCGAGCATCGTCTTCCTCGAACAAAGAGGCGAGCTTCAGCAGAAAGACGTATCGCAGCGGTGTCCAGTAGCTCGTCCATGTGACGGCCGGATTCATGGCTTGGTCAAACACTTGGTCGTAGAAGCAAATGATTGCGTGGTCCGGCTTATTCACGCGATAGAGGTCGAAGCGCAGGTCCAGCTTTTTTTGGATAGCTACCAGCTCAGCAGCGATGGTGGACAACCTGCCTACCCCGAGCTGTGTCGCGTGCAGCCTGTTCACTCCAAGGCGTTTGCGCAAGGGCTTGAGCCGATCCTCTGCGAGAACATCGAGGTTCACGTCGCTCGATATGACCCCGTAATACAAGACTGGCTGGGTGGCGTCAAACAATTCCGAGCCTGTGTGCCCGCTTTCATCTACGTAGAAAAACACGAATCGGCCTCCTGCCCTTAGTTGTTGCCTAAGCTCTGCGGCTCTCATGAGGCGTCACTTATCGCCGGGATTTTCGTTGGTTTGGTTCTGGACCGAGCCGAATCGCGTGAGAGTTCGCGCATGAGGCAGCGGAAAAGGCGCGCACGCAGGCCCGTGGATCACAACGATCTTTGTCATAGGTCTGCTTAGCTGGATCTCTTCGGTGCCCCCAATAGATCAAAAATCGATGTTGAGCCCTGTGGCTTCCCAATGAATGATTCCCAGTCCTTCATCAGACCCTGAACCGACCGGCATATTGGAGCCACTCCGTGATCGGCGTATAGGCGTCACCCGCTGACCGGCGTTATGGACAGCATGAGGGCAGCAGCCCGGTGAGCGTGACTTTCAAGCTCTGAGGCCCTTGGCGATAGGGCGACAACTTGCCACCCAATGCCTTCGAGCGACGGACGCGAACGGGTGCTGTTTCCTAACTTGCTGCCGCGTCGGCTCCTGAATTATCAAGAACCTCAGGCATGCTTCGCGTCCTGTTTGTACCGATAAATTGATGCAATATATGGCATTGCGTACTACTATATCGGTATGTCAAAAGCTACCAAAGCCATCCAACAGCTGCCCCCGGCCACGCTGGGCGCACTCCAGAAATTGGGAGCCGACTTGGCGGTGGCCCGCTTGCGCCGCAAGGAATCGCTGCGCACCTGGGCCAAGCGTTTGGGTGTCACCCTGTCCACGCTTCAGCGCCTTGAAGCCGGCGACCCCTCAGTGAGCATCGGCATCGTCGCAAGTGCTTTGTGGCTCATCAATCGAGATGGCGAGTTGGGAAACTTGGCGGCACCGGAACATGACCAGGGCGCACTCAATCTGAATGTTCGAGAAGCGGTGGAGCTAGGCCTTGCCCGTGCGCAGGCCTCCGCCGACGCCCGCATGCGCGCCGCAGCCCCTAACGGCAAGCAGGACTGAAATGCGTCTGGATGACTTGTACCTTTGGTATCTGGGCGACCCAGCGCCTCGCTACGTGGGGGCCTTGAAGCTGGTCGCCGCCGGCAAGGGCGTCTCGCTGCGCTACGCGCCAAATTGGCTGGCCCACGGATTCGCGCTCAGCGAGGATCTGCCCCTGGTGGACAACGAGTTCGCCCCACCCAGGCGGTTGAGCGCCAACGCGCCTCGCGCGGTCGGTGCCGTGGATGACGCGCGCCCGGACCGCTGGGGCGAGAAAGTCATACGGTTTATCGACAAACCCAAACGACTGTCCTTGATGGAGCTGCTCTATTACGCGGGTGACGACCGGTTCGGTGCTTTGGGGGTTTCAACGTCGCCGACCGACTATCTCCCCCGAAAAGGCGGCCCACTGCCGCGCTTGACGCAGGCCCAAGAACTCAGCGAGGTGGTGGCTAAGATTGAAGCCGGCGATGCTTTGACGACCCTCGAAGCAAAAATCCTTGAAGGGGGTGGTAGCCCTTTGGGTGGCGCCAAGCCCAAGGCGCTCATCGAGATCGACGGCGAGCAGTGGGTCATCAAGTTCTTTAACAATGAGTACATCGACGCGCCGCTCATCGAGCACGTAACCATGACCTTGGCAGCGCAGGCCGACATCAACGTCGCCCAGACCCAGGTCATTCATCTGACCGCCGCGAATGCCGTGGCCATTCGGCGCTTCGACCGTGTGGATGGCCGGCGGATTCACAGCATCTCGGCGGGCACCGCCATCCGGGCAGCCACACCGGCCGGCAGCGAGCCCGAAATAGGGTACCCACAGCTCGCCCGCATCCTGCGCAGAATTGGCGTTAGCCAGGGCGACGCGCGTTTGGCCGATGCTCAAGAGTTGTTCCGCCGGATGGTGTTCAACATCCTGGTCGACAACACCAACGACCATGAGAAGAATCATGCACTCTTGGTTGTGGATCCCGCCGCCAATGGGAGGCTGAGGCTGGCGCCTGCGTATGACGTGCTGCCGACCAACTCCGGCCTGGGCTTTCAAGAATTCATCTGCGGGGCGGACGGACCATCATCCACGCTGGCTAATGCGATGTCTCAGTGCGATGCGTTCGGCCTACAACCTGCGCAGGCCGCCGCGCAAATCGTCCAAGTCATCAAGGTGGTCAACACCTGGCGCGCGCACTTTGAATCCCACGGGGTATCGAAAAGCGACTTGGCCAGCTTGGCAGAACGCCTCGATGGCGAAGAATTGCTGAGCCAGCGCCAGACGTTTGATGCGGGCCAGTACCAGGTAGCGCCAGCCAAACGAAAACCAACAAGCCCATTTCGCAGGGCTTGACGCCGATAGCTTTGAAAGTGCCGCAGCGGCAGTGGCGGAGAGACGGGCGAATGACGACTGAAAAATCACGCCGTGTTCACGCTGCCTCCCCTTGATTTTGTAGCGGCCCGCGAGTGGGCTGCGGCGTACTGAAGGTACACGCAAATTTTCCAGCCGCAATATCTTGGCTGAGCTTACCGACTGACGTGGCAGTTGATTCGTCGAGAACTTCCGATGTTCAAGGCAAATGGGCTCGATGAGCAGCCGCGTGTCTGACGTCAACCACGGCTTGCAGCACATCAAATTGCTTCGGTGTCAGATGACCGGGCGCTGGCGATCTCTGCGCGTTCGATTTAGTGGCCCAGCTCGTGCGTACTCCGCCCGTCTTGCGCGACGCACTGTGCGTAAAAGGCACGGCCCTAGACTGTCTTGGTCGCCGCAATGGTGACCAGATGGCTCCAGCTCAATTGTGTCGACAGCGTCGACACAATCGCGGCATCTGGGAAGGCCTGGGCAAACTTGACCATGCGGCGCTGATTGCGCAACTCGAATCCCCAGCCAAACTCCTGCACAAGGTACTGGTCCAGTTGGTCAATCAACTGCGCGCCGTAACTGGCCCACGCACCACCCAATACCTCGGTGCTGGGCCTTTGTCCCGCGGTCCAATACAGTCGGGTCAGCCCGGCATTGACGGTGCCGCCCAGGCGCTGGCGGCTGTAGGCGATCAGCGCGCAGTTCGGCGTGCAGGTTGTCAGGCGCGGTGCCTGCTGTTCGTGCCGGTGGGATCAGTTCGCTGATGGTCGGACCTCGTCGGCCAGCGGCTCTTCAATCAGCGAGTCGTCCAACGCCGCGTCGCCGTCGTCGCCCAAATCTTCCAGCAGGGTTCGCAACTCGACCATGGCACTACCAACTGCGCAACCAACGGTAGTGAAGCCAAGGCAGGAAAAGGGTAAACCCAGGATGCCAAGTTCTCTATGTTCTGTATCGATGAGATTGGGGCTTGAATCTCGTCATAATGATAAGAATAGACGGTAATCTTATCAACTTGACAAGTTTCGACAAGATTTCTGATGAGATTAAGTCTTCAAGACAAGAGAGCTTCAGGGGCCTTGGGGCTTTGCAACTCAGTGAGTCCTGCCCCATACACAGAAATTAGGCTAGTCCCCTTGAGGGTGGCTTGGTTCAACACGCATTCCTCTGCATTCGGCGACGAGTCCTGTAAAACTGGGAGCATTTCCAAAAACTACGCGCCAGCGAGCGGCCGCGGACCTTGGTCATGGCCTGGGCCTGTCAAGGTTTCAGCGCTGGGGGCGAGGCAATGGTGCGGTGGTCTGAGCTCGGGTCAGGCCCGCCACGAACTGGGCCAATGGGCCGATGTCTTGGAAAGAGCTCGCCTGTTCCAAGGCCAGCATATAGGCGCTGCGATGTTCCACCGGGACGACGGTCCAGACATAGCCGCCGGTAACAAGCATCGCGTTCATCAAAAACCGGGCAAGGCGGCCGTTGCCGTCCATGTAGGGGTGGATGTAGACGAAGAGAAAGTGCCCAAGCACGGCCCGTGCCGCCGGGTGAGGCTCTTTCTCAATCAACTCGAACAACACAGGCATGCAGTCACGCACCGCCTCTTTGGCCAGCGGCACGTGCATGGCTCCTCGAATGAAAACCTGGTCATTGCGCCAGCCCGCTAGGTCCGATGGCCTGAGCAGGCCAGCGAGAACGCTCGGGCTGAACAGCGCGCGATACCAGGCCCCGAGGGCATCGCGCAGCCCTGAGACTTGGCCTTGCGCCTCCAGGCTCTGTCCGATAAAAACCTTCACCTGCCTATGCGCCTCGTGATAGCCCTTGGCCGCCATGGCATCACGCTGCTCGCGGTCCGCACCGTCGGGGTCCCAGTTGCCGGCCCGCACCCGCTCAATGAGCTCAGCCGTGACCCGGTAGCCTTCGATGGACAGTGAGTGGTAAGCGTCGGCAACATAGCGGGCTTCCACGTCGACCAGGGTTCGGCTTGCATCGGCAGGCACGGGGCCCGGCTCAGGAAACGCTTGAATCACGGCGTCGCGCATTTGCGCCCAGGTCAGCCGCAACCGCTGCACATAAGGTGATTCGGAGCGCCCGCCAGGCAGAAGGCTGACCGGCACCTCGAAAGGAGATGTCTCTTGCGTCACGTAGTCGGCGCTGCGCATGGTCTCTACGATGGCTGTCGCAGTGTCATTCCGCCCGAGTGCTCTCAAGGCGCCAGCCAGCCGTCCGGCGATGACGGAGTGTGAGCCGTCAAGCAATAGCTGCAGCAATTCCGTCTCGTCCACCAAGCCGAGTGCGATGCGCGCGGCGATGGGCTGCTGGCTGTAGAAGCCCGGCCCAACGGCAACCAGGGCCGCAGCCAAGCTCACCAGCCTCAGGCCCTGCTCGGCCGACTCGGCCCGAGATGGTAAGAGTTTGGGCGCGCGGTAGAGGAACAGTGAGCAATCGTGAGGCAGGCTCACCCGCTGGTTGTTGCCATCGCTTGACCAAATCTGCAGTTGACGAGGTAATGAGCGCTCACCTGAATGCAGCAGCAAGGACTGCTCCGGGCTCAGGTGCCAAGCTTCGCCAAGACGGTCATCGCAATAGCCGACCACAAAGTCGCGCATGCCTGCGAACCAAGCGGCCGTGCTGCCCGGCGCCAGCTCAGCAGGCCGCGCCGGCAGGTACCAGCCCTTGAGCACCTCCTCCAAAAAGCCTGCGCGCGCCAGTCGCTCTCGGTGCGTGCGGGTGAGCTGCGTGCTGCGCACGACCCGATAGCCCTGACTCTGCAGGGCAGCGAGCACACTCAGAGAATCGGCCAGTTTTTCGTTAGGGGACGGCATATCAATGTAATCTCACTACTATTGAGACAAATAATCACACTAATATTGAGTCGTGTCAATGCACTATTTATGCGTCTTGTTGACGCACTACTTTTCTGATGAGTTCAATACGCACGATGGTGCTCAGGCCCCAAAAAAAGGACCCTTTCGGGTCCGCTTTAGGGCTGACGACTTACGCCGCCAGTAGCATGCATCCTTATCGCCGGCCGTCAGCAAATGCTGTGGCATGTCGGTGTGCATCTGGCTCAGTCGGCGGGGCACCACCGACCACCCGCCCGCCGCCGACCTGCTGCCCGAGAACAACTGACGAGGCTAGCGAAGTTAGTCCTATCAGGTGTTGTCTCTCACGTCCTTGGTCGGACCATTGGTTTTGACCGAGGCGATGCCAGTGTCGCGCGCCTGTGTCGTTCCATACATCTGGCTTGTACCAATCACCTGGTGGTTGGCAGCCTTGAGATTGAAGTAGTACTTGCCGTCGACTGCGGTCTGCTTGTCATAGCGGTCGTCAATCGGGTTGTTTACTTGGCACGATGTT
>JADMJQ010000017.1 GCA_018780415.1 Roseateles sp.
CGCCATGCTGGCGGCCGGGCGCGTCGACCTGGTGGCCGAAAGCGCGCTGAAGGTTCTCTCCATCTCACCCCCTCCGGTAGCGGCGGCGTCCCCTCTGGCTCCGCCCGACCCCGTGCAGGCCTTTGCCCAAAACATGGCTCTGCTGGGCAAGATGGATCTGCGCGCCTTGAACCAGCTTCTGGAAGTGCTCACCAGCAGTGATAACCCTCTGGACTATGACCAGGATCTCTACGACCGGGACCTGGCCGAGCTGATTCAGGCTACGCCCAACTCCTTAAAGAACACGCGCAAAGAGTTTGCTCTCTCCATCCGAGATCTCAGCCAGTTGACCGGCCTGAATCCTGAGCGGCTGACCGATCTGGAAGGGGGCCGGGGCATTCCCCCCGCGCCTCAGGAGATCTTTGCGCTCCGCAAGGCGCTAGGCGTGAAGTTCGACCCCCGCGCCATCGCCTTTCGTACCAGCGTTCTTCACCCGGCAAAAGACCGGCGGGCGGCGCCCGCCAAACACACCGAATCGGTGCGCGAATGGCAGACCCGTTGCCAGAGAATTCCCAACCAATTAGAAACACTTCTTTCGCGATTGAGTCACTGGGAAGAATCGGTGCAAAGACAGCTGGCCGGCGTGCAGCGGGAGCTGCAAGTGATGAATCAACGCCTGCTGGCAAAGCAAGACACCGAGCCAAAATGAAAAGAATTCGCGTCTTGTGGTGGCAGGCGACTGACCCACTATATCTAGTGGTTGCCTGTTCACTTATTGCATGGTAGAATTTGATCCATTACCCCCCGAACGGGAGATCTTTATGTCATTTCCTTTTTCCCAAATTCAAGAAGACTGTCTTTGGGTTCTTTCCCAGTTGCAGGGGCCCTGGAAAATTCCGGCTGACGCTCTCTATGAAGCCATTGCCCAGCAGGGCTGGCGGATTCGCCTGGGGTCATTGCCGGCCGAACTCTTTTGCGCCTGTGACGCCTGGAAGCAGACCATCACCATCTCCATCCAACTCCAGGAACAACTCAATTGCCCCCACCTTCATCGAGAGGTTCTTCACTGGTTGCTGGCCGTAGAACTGGGAAATATCCGGCTGAACTCGATGGCCATTTTAGAAGGCAAACAGGATCTGGCCTGCGAGCGATTGGCGACCGATTATGCCAGCGCTTTTTTGCTCCCCGAGGAGGCCCTGCGGGCGCATCCAGATGTGGCTTATTTATTGGCTTCGCAGCCCCTTCCCCGAGAGAGCTGGCAGCGAATGTGTCGGGTGGCGGAGCATTTTCGGGTGCCCGTTCGGTGTGTGCAAGTTGCCCTGGAATGCTATGGCCTTCTGACCGAAAACTCTCGTTTTCGGGAACTGGCGGCCTGACGAATCGTTTTTGGGTATATCTTCTTTGAAGATTTCGAACCGGTTTTGTAAACAATCGTAGCTCATTTCAGGGTCCAAAAACCTGTTGGTAGAAATTTCGTAGCAAGACCCGCGCTATCTTGGCGACCTCAATCATTGAAATTTTGGGTGGGAGGTTGAATTTGGAGTCCCTGGTTGCAAAGTCTCAAGAAATCCGGTCGGGCAGGTCCGTTCCGGCGGAATGTCTCTATGAGATGGTGGCCCAAAAGGGCTGGCGCCTTCAACTTCAGCCCCTATCCACGGGGCATTTCGCCTGTGATGCCTGGAAGAAAACGCTGACGGTGGGGCTGGATATGGAGGGAGGGAGTAAAAACTACCGCGAGCATCTCCACTGGATGATCGCCGTGGGGCTGGGACATATCGAGCTGCTTTCCCATCCGCGAGGGGTCGAAGGGTGGGATTTTGAGGGAGAAAAGGCGGCCTGCGAATTTGCCCTGAACCTTCTTCTGCCCCCGTCCCTCTTTGAGAGTCGCGCGGATGTCATCGTCCTGCGTCAGGAGTCCGGCACGGACGAAAAGAGCCAGTGGCGCCGGATGTGCCGACTGACCCGACTGGCCCGGCATTTTCAAGTGCCGGTGGCCTGTGTGAAGTTGGCCTTGCGGCGCAGGAGGGCTTAAACTCCATACTCTGTCAGGCGCTGGCTACGCAAAGGCTCTGTGATGGGCAAGCCACTCCGATGCAAGCGTCCTCGCTCAATTGATGGTGGATGAAGACAAAACGGTTCATGCCCGGTTCTCCTTGTATTGAGGTAGCGAGGCCACCGCCTCG
>JADMJQ010000232.1 GCA_018780415.1 Roseateles sp.
GGCACGTTGCGCAGCTGCGGCTTGATGATCCAGTCCTGGATTTCGCGCAGATCGGTCGGGGTGTAGGGCGTGCCGTCCGGCTTCAAGGCGCCGGGTTTGGTCTCCACCGTCCACATATAGATTTCGCCCAGGCCAGTGGCGATCGGCCCCAGCGTCGGCGCCAGGCCGCCGGGCAACTTGGCCTTGGCTTCCTGGATGCGTTCATTGACCAATTGGCGCGCGAAGTAAATGTCGGTGCCGTCCTTGAACACCACGGTCACTTGCGACAGGCCGTAGCGCGACAGCGAGCGGGTCTGCTCCAGATGGGGCAGGCCGGCCATCGCTGTCTCAATCGGGAAAGTGACGCGCTGCTCGGTTTCCAGCGGTGAATAGCCCTTGGCGGCGGTGTTGATCTGCACCTGCACATTGGTGATGTCGGGCACGGCGTCGATGGGCAGGCGCTGGTAGCTGAAGATGCCCAGTACGCCCATGCCGAGCACGCACAGGAGCACCAGCCAGCGCTGCTCGATGGCAAAGCGGATGATTTTTTCAAACATGGAAAGTGATCTCGTTGTCAGGCTGCGCTATACGGCACTAGACGGCAGAATTGCCGCGCTCACCGCTGCGGATGCGCACGATGTCAAGCACGTCGGTGACGGCAATCAGCCCGTCACCAGCTTGGCCGGTGTGCGCGGCTTGTTCGATCGCTTGCACCAGGGAAGCGAGGTGTTCATCGGCGCAGTACATCAGCAAGACCAGGCGGCCGTGGTGGTCCGGCTCCCATTCATCGGCGACGTAGGCATGGCCCACACCATGGCCGCGCGGATGGCCATGGGCCTTGAACACGGTGAAGCCGGGCATATGGGGCAGCCGGTGCAAGGCCTCTTCGACCTTCTCCAGGCGGTGCGGCTGCAAAACAGCGGTGATTTGCTTCATGGCGCGCTCCTCAATGGTCGTGGCTGGCACCGGCTTTGCCGATGTCTGCCTTGATGAGATAGCTGTTCTTGGCGGCATAGCGTTCGCCAGCGGACAAGCCCTTGACGACCTCCACAAAACGGCCGTCGCTGCGGCCCAGCTCCAGCGGCTTGGCCTCGAACTGCTGGCCATAACGGCCGAACACCACTTGCCAATCACGCAAGGATTGCACCGCATCGGCCGCCACGGCGACGGGCACCTCAATGTCGCCCGAGCTCAGGTTTACCGTCACCGGCAGGCCCGGACGCCACAGGCCCTTGGGATTGGCCAGCACCAACCGCGCCGTGGCATTGCGGCTTTGCTCGCCGACCAGCGCGCCCACATAGGACAGCTTGGCCGACGCTTCGGCGTCGAACGCCGTCGTCTTGACCTTGGCGCTGTCGCCGACCTTGAGCTGGTTCACATCCTTGGCCGGCACCGTCAGCTCCACCCAGACGGTGGACAGATCGGCGACCTGGAAAACCAGGGCATCCTCCTTCAACACCTCGCCGACGCTGATCTTTTTGTCCGTCACCACGCCATCAATCGGCGAGCGGATCTCGTAACGGGTCAGGCCCTGCGTCGATTCACTGGCACCTGCGCCCAAGCTGGCGAGCTTCTGCCTTGCGCTCTCGGCCGTGATCTCGGCCTCCTGGAACGCCTGCCTGGCGGCGAGGTAGTCCTGCTCGGCGCTGATTTTTTCTTCCCACAGCTTTTTCTCGCGCTCCATCGTTGTCCTGGCCAGCGCCAGTCGTTTCTGAGCGGCCAGCAAATCACCGCGCTGGTCGGCCAGCGCCTGGCTCGCGATCACGGCCAGGACCTGGCCCTTGCGCACCCGGTCGCCCGCATTGGCGCGCACCGATTCAACGATGCCGGACAGACGCGGCGTCACGAACACCGTGCGGTCCTGATTCAGCTTGACCTCACCCAGCAATTGCACGCTGCTGCTTATGCGTGCCGGGCCGGCCGTGGCGATCTCGACGCCATTGCCCTTGAGCTGCTCGTCGCTGATCTGCACGCGGGCCTCGACCTGCTCGAACTTGAACTCGTAGGTCTGTGCGCCCAGCTGCGCTTGGATGGTGGCGTCGAAGGAATGCGGCTCCTCGACCGCGGCCGAGCCCTTCAAGTAGTCCTTCTCGGCGGCGAAGCCGAAGACCTCGGGTTTCTGGCCCAGACGTGCCAGCGTCACATTGACCTTGGCGGCACTCGGTGCCAGTGGCTTGCCATCGCGATACAAATAGACGCGGAACTCGGGTTCCACATCGGTTTCAAAGATGGTCAGCTCAAGGGCGAAGTTGTCCTTTGTGAAAAGCTTGCCACCATGCGGACCTTTGGCCGGCGCGGCGCTTTCATCGGCATGCGCCTTGTCGTCATGACCATGGCCATCGTCATCCTTGGCCTTTTCGCCTCGGTGTTCGTCATCTGCATGAGCAGAACCCCCGGCAACCTCGGCATGGCCATGCTCATCGCCGGCCGGCTTGGATTTCTCGCTGCGCAGAATGGCCGCGCCGAGCAACAAGCCCGCGATCAACACCAGGGCGACAGCCACGGCGGACTTCTTGTTTTTTGCTGTTATCGACATGTGTACTTACTCCTGAGATGGACGGGCTTGCTGGAGGTCTTGCCCCAGCAAACGGTCGAGTTCGGCGCTAGCGCGCCAGGCGTCCGCCGTGTGGCGCAGCGTTTGCTGCCTCAGCGAAAACAGGCTGCGCTGGGCATCCAGCACGTCGAGAAAGGCGAACTTGCCCAGCTCATAGCCCTTGACTGCCGCCTCATAGGCGGTCTGCGCGACCGGCAGCACCTCGGCGCGCAACATCTGCACCTGCTGGCGGCTCAGCCGCAAGCGCTCCAGGGCCTGCGAGACTTCGGTCTGCAGCTTGAGGGAGGTGGCGCTCGCTTGTTCGCGCGCCTGGTCCTCACGGCGTAGCGCTTCCATCAAATTGCCCTGGTTGCTGTCCAGCAGTGGGAGTGGGATGGACAGCCCCATCACCGCCTGGGTGCGACCCAGTTCGGCATCTCGTTTGGTGCCGAGTGTCACGGTCAAATCGGGGATGCGACGGGCGCGTTCACCAGCACTCATGGCTTGGCGCCGGGCAATGTCCAGCTGAGCCAGACGAATGGCTGGGGCCTGGACTATCAGCTCGCCGACGCGCTGATCGGCAGGCTGTGCAGGCAACAATTCCGCATTGCCATCGACCTGCTCAAAACCGAGCTTGGGCTGCCCCAGCAGTGCGAGCAGACGCTGGCGCGTCAGCAGCAAATCGCTCTGCGCCTGCGCCAGCTCGGAGCGGGCACCTGCCTCAGCCACTTGGGCCTTGGCCTGCTCCAAGGGCGGCACTTTGCCGGCCTGCAATCGCTTGCTGGCAATCATGCTGGACTTGGCCGCCAACTCAAGTGACAGCTGCGACAAGCGCAGATGCTCTTGTGCACCAAGCAACTCGAAAAACGCGCTGGCAACGCCGGCCTGCAGTTCAGCTTGCTTAGCCTGCAAGGCCACCGCCGCCTGCTCGCGCATACGCGCGGCAGCCGACAGTCGTGCCCCTCGCTTATCCCCCAGCTCGATGGCTTGAGTCAGTTGCAAGGTGGTGGTGCGGGTCGCACTTCGCGTGTCTTCGACCAGCAGGCCCAGTTCGGGATTGGGTCTGGCACCGGCCTGAATCTCTGCACCTTCCATGGCCTGGAGTTCCAAACGCGCGTGGGCCAGATCGGGGTTGTGGGCCAGCGCCAAGCGGTGGGCTTGGGCCAGTGTCAGTGCCGGGGGCTGACTTCGGCTCTGCACGGTGGTCGCGTCGGTGGACGCAGGCGCAGGCACAGGCACAGGCGCAGGCGCAGCCGTAGCCGTAGCCGTAGCCGTAGCCGATTCGGCAGATTGCGCTTGTGCGCTAGCCGGCAAGGCCAGTGAAAAGGACAGGGGGAAAAGCGCCGCCAAGGCCAGCGGCGCGAAATAGCTTCGCATCGAACGCTCCAATTGTTGAAAACAAGGGGGGTAGTTCGGCGCAGCGGCAGCGGGCCATCAAGGCCAGCGAAAAAGTGGGATGTAAGTTGCCGACGCGCCGTTCAGGCGCGCAGCCAATTGGGGCGCTCGGGCCCTTCGGGGACGAAGGATTCGGCCAAGCTGTGTTGCTCGATAGGCTGCGTCGCTTGGCCGCTGAAAGTCGGGCCTAGCGGGCTTTGCGAAGCCGGCGCGGCATGCACCAAGTGGCAATGCCCGTGGTCCATGTCCGTGGCGTGGTTCATCGCCTTCACGGCAGGGTTCTCCCCGCGCTCAGCCTGCTCAGCATGCGAGTGAGCATGATGACCCAAATGGGTCGCCTTGCCGGGCTGGGATTCTTCGTGCCCACAATAGCCCGCCGCTGCCGCCCAAGTGAACTGGAGAGCAAGCAACAAGGACAAAAGGCAAAGAACCCATCTACGCATGGCGGGCAGTATATTGTTTTTGGTGAATTGTCGGCGTTGATTCAGCAGCCGGCCGGGGCACCCATGCTGAGCATGCCACGACGAATTCGGGCCACGTTCCCATTCATCCGATGGCGGATGAGGTTTTGGAACAGGTAGCGCTTGATGCCCGTGACGTTCACGCCATGGCTCGCGTAGAACTCATCGGGGCTGGCAAATACCCCCAAGTCCTGGTTGATGCCGTCCTTTTGGATGAAGGTGTCACCCCCCGTCCAATCAACAGGTGGGCACTGCAGATCTGGCGTGGCCACGCCGTAACCGCAGAAGGCGCCGCGGTGCCCGGCGAAGCGCTGTTGCAGCGCCGACAGATAGGGTTTGTCCAGGATGAAGCCCTCCAGCCGCGCCCAGCGGCCACCGGCCCAGACTTCGACCCAGCTGTGGATGATGTTGCGCGGCGCCAGCCAATAGCCCAGGCCGGTGATCGCCCCGCGCTGCAAGCGCTTGTTGATGGTGAAGCCATGAAATCGGCAAGGGATGTCCAGTGCGCGTAGCAAGGCCATCAGCAGCGTGCTCTTGGTGTTGCATTGGCCATTGCCATCGGCGAGCACCTCTGAGGCTTTGAGGTCATCGCTGCGGTTGTAGCCGAAGTGGATCTCGTCTCGAACAAAATTGTAGGCGGCTCCAATGCGCTCGGTCTCGGCCAGTTGCGGCCAGCCTCGCGTTTGCAATAGCGCGTCAATGCTCGAATGTTTGAAGTCGAGCAAGGCCGTCGTTGCCAACACGCGCCGCCTATCGGCCCCTGTCGGGGCGACGGCGGCAGGCTCAGCGATGTTGATCATGAGCCGGCCTTGCTGCGCAACAAGCGCAAGCCGTTGAAGACCACCAGCAGGCTGGCACCCATGTCCGCGAACACCGCCATCCACATGCTGGCGTTGCCGAACAGGGCCGCCAGCAGGAATACGCTTTTGATGCCCAGCGCAAGAGCGATGTTCTGGACCAGCACCGTCCGCGTGCGGCGCGACAAGCGGATGACTTCCGGCAAGCGCTGCAGATCGTCATTCATCACGATCACATCGGCGGCCTCCATGGCGGTATGGGTGCCGGCGCCGCCCATGGCAAAACCGATATCGGCTTGTGCCAGCGCGGGCGCATCGTTGATGCCGTCGCCGGTCATGCCGGTCGGGCCGTAACGCTGCTGCAACTCCTTGATCGCGGCCAGCTTGTCTTCGGGCAGCAGATTGCCGCGTGCCTCGGCAATGCCGGCCTGTGTGGCGATGGCCTTGGCGGTCGCGCTGTTGTCACCGGTCAGCATCACGGGGGTCACCCCCAGCGCCACGAGCTCGGTCACTGCTTGCCGGGATGACGGCTTGATCGTATCGGCCACCGCGCAGATGGCCAGCACGCCGTGTTCACTGGCAAGCAGTGTCACCGTGCGACCCGCTTCTTCATGCACACGCAAGCAAGCCTCGATGTCCGGCGAGCACTGAGCGCGCTCTTCGATCCAGCGGTGATTGCCGAGCACATAGCTGGCACCGTCGACGCGACCTTCGACGCCACGTCCAGCTGCGGCCTTGAAGTCCTGAACCTCCGCAGCTTCGCCCATCCGTTGGCCAAGACCTTGCGCGATGGCTTTAGACACCGGATGGTCGGAGCGGCTGGCCAATGCCAACGCTAAACGCTCAAGCTTGGCGCGGTCGACGTCGGTGGAGATGGGTTGGAACTCCACCAGTCGCGGCTTACCCTCGGTGATGGTGCCGGTCTTGTCGAGCGCCACGGCTTTGAGCTTGCGGGCTACTTCCAGATAGATCCCGCCCTTGATGAGAATGCCTCGCTTGGCGGCTGCGGCCAGGCCGCTGACGATGGTCACCGGGGTGGATATGACCAGCGCGCAGGGGCAGGCGATCACCAGCAGCACCAGGGCCTTGTAGAGAGCTTCCAGCCAAGTCCAGCCCATCACCCAGGGCATGAACAACGCCACGGCGAGCGCCAGCGCGAACACAGCAGGTGTGTAGATGGCAGCGAACTTGTCGACAAAGCGCTGGGTCGGGGCACGCGAGCTTTGCGCTTCTTCGACCGCGTGGATGATCCGTGCCAATGTACTGTTCGACGCCAAGGCCGTGACGCGAAACTCCAGCGCGGCGGTTTGGTTGATGGTGCCGGCATAAACCTCGTCTCCTGACACCTTGTCGACAGGAATGCTCTCCCCGGTCACGGGTGCTTGGTCGACCGCACTGGCGCCTTGCGTAATCACCCCGTCCAAGGGCACTCGCTCGCCCGGGCGCAAGCGCACGACAGCGCCAACCGGAACGGTGCCGGTAAGTTGCCGAGCCCAAGTGCCGTCCGCTTGCTGGATTTCTGCATCTTCCGGCGCCATGGCCAGCAGGCTCTTGATGGCGTTGCGTGCTTTATCCACGGCCCGCGCTTCGATCAGCTCGGCGATGGCGTACAGCGCCATCACCATCGCAGCCTCGGGCCACTGACCAATCAGGAACGCGCCGGTCACGGCCACAGCCATCAATGCGTTGATGTTCAGTCGTCCGGCGCGCAGGGCGTAGAAGCCCTTCTTGTAGGTATCGAAGCCGGCTAAGCCAATAGCGATGGCGGCCAGAGCCATTTCGCCCATTTGGATGGGCAGCGTGTCGGGTGCAAAGAAGGCGATGGCCTCGGCGGCGATGGCGAACACAAGCGAGGCAATCAGGCGTGGCAGGCCAGAGCTGATGTGGTCGTGGTCGTCACCGTCAGCGCCTGCATCGCCTGTTGCCGCAGGAGCAACCAGCGGTTCCGGATTGAACCCAAGCTTGCGAATAGCGGCCAGCGCGGCTTCAAGTTCACGCGGCGCTGCTGACAGCGATAGCTCTCGCCGCCCGAGGTCAAAGCGCAACGCGTTGACGCCAGCAATCGACTCAAGAGCGCTTCGGATCTCGGCCTCTTCCACGGCGCAGTCGATGGTGGGGATGCGAAAGCGCGACGCGCCCTTGTCGCCAGAGACCTGGCCAGGCAAAGGCGATGCAGGCGCTACTGACGCCTCGCAGGCTGACTTGCCACAAGAATTCGCGCTGCCGCTTGGGGCCGCTTGGGTAGGCCTGTTTTTTATGTCCATGCGAGCATTTGAAACCCTGGAGCAGGTATAGAGTCAAGCAGCTTGTTTCAAGACGGCCTTTTGATGATGATCTGACTGAAATCCGGCTTGTACCACCCTGGTGCTGACCAAGACAGGGAGGTCTGATGTGGCAGCTAAGTTCTGACCTCTGGTCAAGGCAGCAGGCTCCAAGACTTGAGCCCATTGGCAGCAAATTCGCCAAGAACGCCAGGTTTTCCACAGCCGACGCCAAAGTAAGCTGCGTGGCCGCAATTCAAGCTCGGCTTCGACCCAGCGGTGGTAGTTGGGCCAGGCTCCATAGAGCACATCGACATCCCAAACTTCACGAAGCAAGCGCTCCGCCGAGATCCCAAAGCTGCTTGTCACGAGTGACTGCTTGTAATCGGTGGCTTGAATAGGTTGCTTAATTGGCAATGCCCGCAATGGGCATATCGGAGTCGCTCAAAACCGTTGAAACCAGACCGCCGGGACCAACTTTCGGTCGGCGAAGCCACATCGGAATGGGCGTCCAAATTGAATCGGAATTCCCGGCTACTTTGAATCGGAACCGGTGTCGGGGCTGTTAGCGCCACTGAAGCGCTGAAGAATTGCCTCGACAATCTGCTTTTGCGCGAGTAGCGAAGATTTCGCACCGGCAAGTTCACGTTCAAGTTCGAGGTTTCTTTTACCGAGGTCGCTAACTTGAGCACGCAGCAGCGAATTCGCAGCTTCCCGTTGCTGAAGTTCGCCGTGGTGCCCGCTGATCTGGCGAACTAAGTCCTCGGAAATTCGTTCTGCGGCCAGCAGCTTTTCCGGCAAGGGTGTGAGGCTTCGAACAAAGTCCTCCTGGCGATGCAGATTCGCCCTCGTCGCTTTGAGCTCGGACAAAAGTTCAATGTTGTTCTGCGAGGCAGTCTTGACTTCATGCTGTTTCACCGCGAGCGCCTCAGTCACCTTTCGCATTTCCGCCTGCAGGTATTGGGTCTGCTGTTCATACTGCCGGTGTTCGGATTCCCTCTGCTCTTTTGCCGCCCGGCGGAAGTGGTCAAGTGCTTCCCTTGCATGCTGATGCTTTTCTTCGAGGGACTTGTGGTGACGCTCTTCCGCCGTCAGGCGGTCTTGCAAATCAGCGACTTGCTGCGACAACTGTGCCGCCTCCAATGCCTGAGCACGCAAGCTGGCAGTTGCTTGCTCATGTGCCGTTCGTTCGGCGGCCAACGCGAGTTGATCGCGTTCCAGCTGCGCTCTGAGCAAGGTGTTTTCATCCTTGAGCAAAGCAGCAGCGGCATCCCGCTGCTGCACCTGCTCCGCCGCTTTGGCTGCCGCATCAAGCATGCGCCCGTCGGCTTCTTCGTGGAGACGAGCAGCTAGCCTGTCTACCAAGTCTTGGATGGCCTCGCTGGCCGCTACTTTGGTTCCGGCGGTGCCGCCTTCTTCCTCTTCGATTTCCTTCAGGTAGCGGTGAATCGTGCCTTTGGAGCCCGTGTTGCCCAGTTCTTCGCGGATGGCGTCGATGGAAGGATATCGGCCTAACGCCAGCAGTTTGTCTCGCGCTCGCAGAACTTCAGACTTGTAAATCCCCGCCCTGGCCATAGCTTCATCCAATTTCGTACCGTAGTACATAATATGCTATTTCGTACTAGTAGGTCAGTCAATACGGCTGAAATTTCTTGAAATATCACGTTTGATAATGTGTGATTATCAAATGTGAAGCTGATTTTTGAGATTCCTAGACCGGTAGACAGCTGTACCAACGCAAAGCAGTGGCGTTGGCCTGAATTACAACCCTGGCCGCACAGGACATTCCCCGAAGTTGGATATCATCCTGGCGCAGCGCTCGCTTCCCGACGCTGCCGTGCTTTATCCTCCCTGAGCACGCGCTCAACGACCTGATCATTGAGCGTTTCTGCCCCCGCTCGGCCATGCCGTGCGGGGGATCTTTTTCATTGACAGGTGTCGAGAACCCAAATCGTATCTTTTTTGGAGAGCTTGCCTTGAATAGGCCTGCTGCTTGTCTTTTGTGAAGAAGATGATGTTCACTCCCACTTAAGTCCACGCGGTGGGTTGTTTCATTGCGTGCTGTGAAATCTGTTTAGAGCAATGAATTCTCCATGGACGCCCCATGAGCCTCGTTGACGACTATGTGCTGGCTTCCGAACGACCCAACACGACGCGCAGCTACGCGTCGGCTATCAAGCACTTCGAGTTGGAATGGGGCGGTTTTTTGCCATCCACCAGTGAAATGGTCGCTCGCTATTTGGCTGATCACGCAAAGACGCTTTCGGTCAACACGCTGAGACAGCGATTGGCAGCGGTGTCGCGCTGGCACTTCGACCAGGGCTTTGTAGACCCCACCAAAACTGCACTCGTCAGGCAAGTTCTTAAGGGAATCCGCGCTGTTCACCCGGCCGCAGAGAAACGGGCCCGCCCCCTTGAGTTGGAACTGCTGCAAAAAATCAGTGATGGGCTGGAATTCGCCTTGACGAACGCTCGGCGCCAGGCAGATGTGTCCTTGACGCTTCGGCTGACCCGCGACCGCTCACTCATATTGCTCGGATTCTGGCGCGGCTTTCGCGCTGACGAATTGGTTCATCTTTGCGTTGAGAACGTCGAGGTTGCTGCCGGCGTTGGCTTGACCTGCTTTCTGGGACGCAGCAAGGGAGACCGGCAACTTGAAGGCCGCTCGTTCACATGTCCGGCTCTTTCCCGCCTCTGCCCGGTGGCGGCCTACGGCGAGTGGTTGGCCTTGTCCGGCCTCACGGCTGGGCCTGTCTTCCGCAAGATTGACCGCTGGGGGCATGTCTCGGGCGCCGGTATGAGCCCGAACAGTCTGATCCCCTTGCTGCGCCGTTTGTTCAGCGCCGCCGGCATCGACACCCCTGGCGAGTACAGCAGCCATTCGCTGCGTCGCGGATTCGCAGGGTGGGCGAGAGCCAGTGGGTGGGATCTCAAAGATTTGATGGCCTACGTCGGGTGGAAGGACATCAAGTCTGCCATGCGGTATCTCGACACGTCGGATGAAACGCTGCAAGCCAAGTTTGAGAAAGGTTTGCCGGCCCTGCCGTCGACGATACCTCAGTCACCGGCGCTACGCTGAAATTAGATGAACTGGGGAACGGGGACAAGTTGAGAAAAAATGCGACTGTCTGCGGACCATCGCAGATGAGAATGGCATGACTGCATCGAACAGGATGCGGTGGCTTTTTTGGCCCGCAGTACGCGAGCTATGGCAGAGCTTGACTACGCCCCTCCACGGCGAGGCGGCGGTCCTTGTTCAAATACGCCACGGCGACGCTATTGAATCGCCAAGCTCCGTTCCAGAATCCAAACGAATACAGGGACTGCATCACCAGCATGTCGAGCTCACGCTCTAGGTCAAGTCGGCATGGCGTTGTAGATATTTCCAAGGTTTGAGCGATTGTCTCGCCGGGTCCGTACTGCCGCCGGTGTTGCCGCAGTGCTGTACGCAAGCCGTTGATGGCTTCGCGTGGGGTCGCGCCAAAAGCCTGGATTTTGGACTCACATGACCTCGCCACGAATCGACCGTCGGCAGTGAACAACCAGAACTTGGCGCCTGGGAGTTTCAAACCGAATAGGCGGTGCCGCTTCACACCGCTGACTCCTGGGTGAGCAGCCTCGAGTACTTGCCACCCTTCCCTTAAAGTCCATGTCAAACTTGGACCTCGACAAGCTGCGTCAACTTCCGCCTTGCGTTTCGAATCGGCGAACAGCCAAGCCTGTACGCGGGTGGTCTTGCTTGTGGCAGACAATGTCCAGTCGATGCGGCTGGTAGCCGGGCTGCTAACAAAACGCAGCCTCCCACCTGCAAAAGATGTAGCCCAAGTCACCTGGAAGGGTGGTGGGGCTGAATACCAGTTACATAAAGGTTCGCCAGGTCGCGGGAAGGCAAGTGTGCTGAAGTACACCTCGTTGGCACCCTGCCAGTCGGCAATTCCATTGCGAACAGCCGCCAAGGCTATGCCTTGAGCTCGGCGCCATGCGTGTGTGACCATCGCCGCAGCGGCTTGGCGGGTGACCCAATTTTTGGCTTCAGGAGAGAGTCCCTGAGCTTCCTCGTGGCCCGCCTCGATGGCCGGCTCTTCCAAGTGGTCTTGCAGCCGCACTCCGTCAATATGTGGGCTCCGATAAGGCCAACGACGCCGCATGGCAAATCGCTCCATGCATTGGTGGAACAGCAACTCGGCGAATGCCACCATAGCCTGGCGATTGCCCTGCATCGTGCGAGCGATCTCCAATGGATTCGGCTTGATCATGAATTCAATCGCGAACGGCTCGGCGCCTCGCGCGACATGCTTTCTGATGTGCCTCGTCATCGACCTATAGATGGTCGTCGCCTCATTGTCCCGCCATAGCGTCGCCCGCCGCGCCACCGCCTTCGGCAACGCTCTTGGCTCGCGCAAACGAAGCGCCGGTGAGTGAGGCAATGAGCCGAGCGATAGCGGAGCTTCTGTCAAGCAAAATGAGGCCCGCTCTCCAATGGGTGGGAGCCAATCGGGGTAGCTGATGTTTAGCGCTTTGCACCATGATGTGAACGAAGACAAAAACACTCGGTTGTGCGCCTGACGCAACTGGGCATGCCTTGGGACTGGTCGACTCACGGTGGATATTTCGACCAGCCATGCCGCTATGTCTAGCATCGGTCTTGTTTCTTCCGCGTTCATCGTTGGGCACCGGCAGGTGCCGCGCGTAAAGAAGCTGGTACGGCCGCAGATGCAGTAGCCGGCATTGAAAGTGCCCAGCCGGTCGACTTCGCTGCCGAAGCGTCGGCCGCACAGGCATGCGGACATAAATTCACAATGATGTATCGGGCAGCTGTCTAGCAACCTGAGGGAGAAAAGAGCGCTGTGGTATCCGGCTGCCAAGCACGTGGGGCAAAGTCTCACGAATGGATGCAAGAGGCACCGGCTCGACCGAGGAATCCAGCCGAGGTGCGACCAGGTGAAAACTTCGCGGGACTCCCCAAGCAATGCAGCGAGCGTATTTACTGACAACGCCTCCGTCGGAGAATGCCCACCACTGAAGCGTGGCTCGTTGAACAGCAGGTTGTAGTGTCGGGTTCGAGGGGCAATACATCCAACATCAGCGGCGAACGGCAACTCTCGACACCGCAGCGCATTGAGGGCTGCCAATCTGTGCACTATGTGCCACAGCGAAGTGAACGGCAGGATGCTGCCGGCGTGCCACGTCAGGCGCGGCTCGGCAACCATGGTCAAAGACGTGCGCCGTTGCGGCGCAGCCTCGGGACAATGGCCGTGACGACCGCCATGAGCGCCTTGTGGCCGCAACCGGCGACGATGCGCCGCAAAGACTCCTCGGACATTACGTCCGCGGGGTCAGCACCGCCGGCGACGCGCAACAGGGCATGCCTCGCCGCTTGAGCAACGGTCTTCATTGGGAACTCGATAGGACCTTCATACTTGTCTGGAAGCTCGTCATGCATCGCCTGCATAAGCATTTCTGCATGGTCGGCCATCCGAAAGCCAGCAGTCCAAGCGGCCGGCGCTAGACCGGCCGTGAACGAAACGCCTGACCGCTTCGGCCACTCGGTGCCCTGGTCATAGCCTGAAAGGACAAAGCGGAGCTCGTCAACGTCGCGAATGCCGTGGAACGGTTCGGACGCGAGCATGAAGCGCGCGGCTACGTGTGCACCACCCGATAAGGCCATCCCGACCGGTTCGTCGAAGACCTGCAGTGACGCGATGGAAAAGACGCATAGTCGAATACGCTCCTTTTCGAGAGTGCTGTGCAGCTCTACCAGCCATAGCCATTCCCGCTGCGTCATCCCCTGAGCTTCGTCGATCACCAGCACCAGAAACCTTCCGCCACCTTGCGAAGCTAGTTCGGCCCATCGTTCGATGAGCATGTGCTGGCGGTCGATGGGGCTGCGCGCTGCTTTGGCCAAATGGTGCCGGCTGGCGTGCAGGAGATGGGAATGGAAGCGTCCGACGGAGGCCGCCCCGCCAGAGTCGGTATGGCTCCACACAACCATGGGAATGTAGCCTCCGCAGCGCTGCGAAAGTAGCGCCTGCAGCCAGTGGTCGACGGCGCTAGACTTGCCAAAGCGTGATGGTCCAAAAATTGTTGCGCCGTCGACTTGGTCGTCAATCCATCTGGCGACGGTGTCGACCATCTCGGAGATGGCCGGCGTGAAGAGCGAATAGTCACGCGTAACCACCGGGTGGTTCTTGGGCAAATGCTCCGCGACAAGCGGGCTCGATGAGTAGGCTTCCATCACCAGGTTTTTGCAATTTGCATGGGTGGAAAAATCCTATGCGACTTCTCGGGCGCCGCTGGCAGCTGCGGAGCTTCACTCGATTGCGTTGCTGTCGTCTCTGGCGTCGTCGTCAAATGCGACTTTGCCTGCGCCGCCATCGATTGCCCAACAAATGCCTCGGCGTGCTGTTGCAGCACCCTTCTGGCTTCGAGGTAC
This sequence comes from Roseateles sp., assembly GCA_018780415.1. Lineage (GTDB taxonomy): Bacteria > Pseudomonadota > Gammaproteobacteria > Burkholderiales > Burkholderiaceae_C > Paucibacter_A. The sequence continues at coordinate 13,860 of JADMJQ010000232.1, forward strand.
GCCGGGTGCGGAGGCAGCTTCTTTCCCTTTGAGCCCTCGGCATACCGGATAAGCTCGTCGACAGCGTCACACTGGCTGGACAGGTGCAGCATGCGCCGCTTCTCAAGTGAGCGAATCGACTGGCGCATGTAAAGCGTGTGTGGCGACCGATGCCAGGGCGGAGCGGCTCGAACGACACCAAGGAACTCGCCACGCTCGTTCGAGACACTGACGAAGCGCGCGTCGTCTTCGTCCTCCAACTGCAACCAAAGGAGCTTGCCAATGAGGTCGGTTCGCAGTACCAACCATTCTGCCGAGTACCGGGCATTGGCGAAATGGAAGTACGGGCGTCGCCCTGTACTAACGCCACCTTTCAGCGTGCATAGCTTGCGGATGCCGACAATCCTGCGAACCTCACCTGCATCGGCTACCCGAATACGTTCCGGCTCGCTACCGGTCAGGAAGTCAAGCTGAGCCAATGGACTGCGCCAACCAAGACCGGAATGCGGCCTCACGTTGTAGTTGGCGATGAGTGTGTCCAGCAACTCTTCCGCGTACTCTAGCTGGAATTCGGTCTCGGCTGAGGCCCGGTCAGGGTCTGCGCCTTGTTTGTCGGCAGGCTTGCTCCCAGTGGTCGTCGCCAGCCGATGAAAGCCTGCTTTGGCGAGCTGGCCGAAGAACGATTCGATGAACGGTCGATCGTCCTTGCTTCGCCTGCTGGCGTAGCTGGCGGGGTCCTGGGGCTTGATGACTTTTGCGCCAACCACCTCGTACAGCTGGCGCTCTACCCTGTCGCAAATGTTGGCCATCGCACCATCGACGCTGAACTCATCCCAGCACGCGCCGATGTAGCGATCATGGTGCCCGGACGGTAGGCCGGCGCCTTCCGCGTAGGCGTTTTCACTCCACACGAGCTCGCGAGGTTTCCACCGAGTCAGGGCGCTCTTCACGGCGCGCAGCACGTCTTCGGCGTTGCATTCGATGTGTAGGCTAAGGTGATAGCCCAGCACCGCCCGCGACTCAACCTCGATGATGACGATGACCCACAGTCGCCTAATTTTGCGTACCTCGTAGCCGCCATGCGGCGACGGGATGAGCACGACCATCCGCGAGTCGAGCTTGTGCGCGTCGCATTCCACGCGCTGGAAAACGCGTAGATTCGGCCGGTCAACACCATCGCCAGCTCGCGACTTGCGATCTGCCTCATGCCCGCCGAGCAGTTGCCGTTGCCGTCTCGGGTTTTCGTCCATGACCTTGTCGATGAACTTGCAGATGCTGACGTAGCCTAGCTTCTCAACGTTGAAGGGCCATTCGCCGCGTGCCTCGAAGCCGGCAGACCGCAATTCCTTCAGTAACCATAGGAAGAGCTCTTGCTTAGGGCGTTTCGCTGATGCCAGTTTTGGGACCCGGCCAAGAATTTGCTTTCGGAACTTCGCGGCTAGATCAGTGCCGACTGGCGAATCGAAGAGCCACTGCAATGCACCAGCAGTCCCCGCGTTGGCATCGCCGGGTTCGAACGGTGATCCTCGCGACCATTGCTTCACCCGCAAGTGAGGTAGTGCACCACGCCATCCGTTCACATTGCCGTCTGCATGTTGAACCAGGCAACGTTCAGAAATGAGACGGTAGATGTGTGAGCGGCCGAAACCGCATGCTGCGCGGATGTCGGCTTCGCTGGCGCCGTCAAAGTAAAGTTGGATACCGGTTCTGCGCCGGAGGTATACCGCGCGGCGGTCTTCCGGGAGGGCGTCAGCATCAACTTCTGGCCAATGTTCTGGCCGAACTTGTCCCGGTACTGAAACGTGCCCAGGCCAAGCATCTGTTCCTATGCGAGCGCGTCTGGCCATGAAAGCTCCCGTGTGATGCCGCTGACGGTCACACAAGATTAGTTGAATCGTGGACTGATTTACAACTTCTCTTGCAAAAAAGCCCTACTTGTAACCTGCATTAGAGCGGGGCTTACATGGGTGATATTCATGCGCTGATGGGTTACAACTTCGGTTGTGTGAGCGC
>JADMJQ010000170.1:0-8839 GCA_018780415.1 Roseateles sp.
CACCTGCTTAGCGGCCGGCGTGAGGGTGGTCATTGGTTTGTACATGCCGGCCGCTGAGGAACCTGATGAAACCAAGCCCAACCCCCCGTGAGCCCCTGCCCACTTTTACAACGGCAGTAGACGCCAATCGATCCGGCGGGCATTGAGATGGAAGCCTTTTGGATCTCCACCGGCATCGTTGCCCTGGCCGAAATCGGCGACAAAACCCAGCTATTGGCATTTTTGCTGGCGGCGCGTTTTCGCAAACCGCTGCCGATCTGTCTGGGCATCCTGGTTGCCACCGCCGCCAACCATGCATTTGCCGGCGCCCTCGGGGCCTGGATCACCGCGCAGGTCAACCCGCTCACGATGCGCTGGGTGCTGGGCATTGGGTTCCTGGCCATGGCGGTCTGGACGCTGATCCCGGACAAGATCGACGAGGAAGTCGAGGGCGGAGGCAAGCTGAAGTTGGGCGTGTTCGGCACCACCGTCGTGGCCTTCTTCATGGCCGAGATGGGCGACAAGACGCAGATCGCCACCGTGGCCTTGGCGGCGCAGTTCAATGCCTTCTTCGCGGTCGTTGCCGGCACCACGCTGGGCATGATGATCGCCAATGTGCCGGCGGTGTTGCTGGGCGACAAGATGGCCGGACGCATCCCGGTGCGCCTGGTGCATGGCGTGGCGGCGCTGATCTTCGCCTTGCTGGGCTTGGCCACTTTGGCAGGACTTGGCCAGCAACTGGGCTTCTGAAAGCCGCCGATCAAGCCTGCGTCACGGGCAGCGCTCGTGGCCGCGATCTTGTTGGACGGGTTCTTCAGCGGAAGAAAAATATGCCACTGCCGTCCCAGGTTTTGCTTGTCGATGATGATGAGCTAACTCTGCAAATGCCCGCAGCCCCGCTGGGCGATGGTGCTGAGCGTTGACCACCCAACTCGCGTCCATGGTCGGCGTGATCGCCGACTGGCATCGCGCTGACGGCTTGGCAAACGCCCAATCCACCAATCCATTGCACAAAAATATTTTCCTATGCAGTGCCTAAAGTCACCGCTGAGCCGATGCAAAAAGGCAACTCGAAGGGTTTGCCCAGGTGCTCAGCCTGGGTCATGTGGCTGAAGAATGCGCACACCGCACTTTACGGTTCGGACATAGCGCAGCTTGGCCGAATCGGGCCGGCAGCAACGCACTAACACCACATATAAATAGGAGTGCTCGATGTTGAAAACAACCCGCCTTAGTACCGCCCTGGCCTTGATCTATGCCAGCGGCTTGACGCTCAGCGCCGCACCGGCGCTGGCCCAGGAAAGCCTGGAACGCGTCTCGGTGACCGGCTCGTCGATCAAGCGGCTGGATGCCGAGACCGCCTTGCCCATCACCGTCATCACCCGCGCCCAGATCGAAGCCTCGGGCGCCACCACCACCGAAGACCTGCTGCGCCGCGTCTCCGCCAATTCGGCGATGGTCTCCGACACCGGCCAAGGCACCGGTTATGGCACCTCGAACGCCAATCTGCGCGGCATGGGCCCGAACTCCACCCTGGTACTGCTGAACGGCCGCCGCCTCGCCAACCACCCCTTCGGCAATATCGGCGGCGCCGCCTCGGTCGACTTGAACAGCATCCCGTTCGCGGCGATCGAACGGATTGAAGTGCTGCGCGACGGCGCCTCGGCCATCTACGGCAGCGACGCGATCGCCGGCGTGATCAACTTCATCACCCGCAAGGACTACCGCAACGGCGAAGTGTCGGTGCGCTACGGCAACACCGAAGCCGGTATCGGCGGCAGCGAAAAAGGCGCCACCTTGGCGGTCGGTTTTGGCGATATGGCCAGCGACGGCTTCAACGTCTTGCTGACCGCCAATGTGCAGCAAAACAGCCGCCTGAAGGCGATCGATCAAAAGTTCTACAACCGCGGCGTCGACCAGATCCCCGGTTCGGCCCCACCGTCGTCGAGCGCGCCCTTCCCGGGCTATATCGAAGGCCTGATCGCTCCCGGCGCCTACCCGCAATACGCCGACCCACGCTTCACCCAGTGCGGCGAGCCGACCTCGTTCGTGGCCGTTCGCAGGGATGGCGACGGAAATCCGGTCTTGTCGCCGAATGGCACGCCGGTCAATATCTGCCGCTTCATTTACGCGGCCACGCTGGACAACCTGCCCGACCAGGACAAGGCCGATGTGTTCGGCCGCCTGACCTACAGGCTGAACAAGGATCATGAGATCTTCGCCGAGGGTTCCTACTCGACCAATAACGGCATCGGCCGGGTCGCGCCAACCCCGATTCGCGAAGGTTTTGGCCCCTTCAATGCCGAGAAGTTCGCGTTCGAGCCGGTGCTGATGCCGGTCACCAGCAAGTACTACCCACGCGACATTTTGACCAAGCTCGGCTATGTCGTGCCGGCCACCGGCATGGAAGGCATTGCCCTGCGCGCCATTCCCGCCGGCAACCGCATCAGCGACAACACCAATACACAGCAGCGCTTTGTGATCGGCTCAACCGGCATCTTGGCCGGCTGGGACTATGACACCGGCTTCAACTACGCCCGCGCCAAGGGCCTGCTGGACTACAAGGGCTATATCCACGAAGGCCGCTTCTTGGCCGCCCTGGCCACCGGCAATCTGAACCCCTTTGGCCCCGGAGACGCCGCCAGCGACGCGCTCTGGAAGTCATCCGCGATGGAAGGCAAGATGCGCGAATCGACCAGCACCACCACCGCCTTCGACTTCAAGATCAGCAAGGAGCTGATGGCGATGGCGGGCGGCAGCATGGCGTTGGCTACCGGCATTGACCTGCGTCGCGAGGAGGCCGATGACAAGCCACTTAACGCCGACTATGCGGCGGGCCAACACATTGGCGGCGAGGGCACCGTGCCGGCCACCAAGGCCTCGCGCAATCTGACCGCCGTGTTCGGTGAGCTGAGCATGCCGTTTGCCAAGGGCTGGGAAGCCGGTGTGGCTGCCCGTTATGACAATTACAGCGATTTCGGCTCGACCTTCAATCCACGCGCCTCGCTGCGCTTCCAGCCGACCAAGGAGTTGATGCTGCGTACCGCCTATGGCACCGGCTTCCGCGCGCCGACGCTGTGGGACGTCAATTCGCCGGTCTCGTTCTCGAACACGGCCGATTCGGTCGAGGACCCGGATTGCCCGAACCCGGCCGAAAAGGCCGGGCGCTGCAACACGCAAGTGCCGACCAAGTCCTCCGCTTCGGCCAATCTGAAGCCCGAATCCAGCCAGCAGTTCTCGGCCGGCATCGTGTTTGAACCCACCAAGTCGGTGTCGATGACGCTGGATTACTGGAATATCAAGAAGGAGGACACCATCGGCGTGATCGCCGCCGACACGCTGCTGAACAACCCCGATCTGCGCAAGCGTTATGGCAGCCGCATCAAGCGCAACCCGGCCGGCTTCATCCTGTTCGTTGAGACCCCGGTCGACAATCTGGGCGACCTGAAGATGTCGGGCTTTGACGTCGATGTACGCGGCCGCATTGCGCTCAGCGACGGGGTGCGCCTGAATCTGGGCGTGGCCGGCACCTACACGGCCAACTACGACGCCCAGAAGTACAGCGGCGGCCCCGAGGGCAACTTTGCCGGCACCGGCGGCGACAGCACGACCCCGCCGGTGCCGCGCTGGCAGCACACGGCCAGCGCCGAATGGGCCTACAGCACACTCAGCGTCATGGTGGAGCATGTCTATACCCGCGGTTGGACGGAATCGGCCGCCTCGGTCAACGCCAATGTCGGCGTAGACGCGACGCATCGGGTCAGCAATAGCGACCGCTTCAATATTTCGGCTGCGTACAAGGGCATCAAGAACGTGACCGCCCGCCTGGGCATTCGCAATCTGCTGGATGCCGAGCCGCCCTACACGGCGTCGTCCTCCTACGGCTCGCATGCGGCCGGCTATGCGGCGTCATTCACCGACCCGCGTGGGCGCTTCTGGTACGGTAGCCTGACTTATCAGTTCAAGTAATCTGTTAGCCGTTTGACCCCAAGCCCCCGGCAGAGCGATCTGCCGGGGGCTTGTGCTTTCAAGTCGCGCAAGCCTGCCGCACCGCCCGCTCCCAGTCCGCCATCAAGGCCAGCGCCCGTTCGCGCGGCAGCGTCGGCAGGAACACCCGTTCGGCCTGCCAATGCCCGCTGAGCTCGTTCAAATCACGGTAAACACCGCAACTCAATCCCGCCAGATAGGCGGCGCCCAGGGCCGTAGTCTCGATCACGCGCGGGCGCAGCACCGGGATGCCCAGCAGATCGGCCTGAAACTGCATCAATAAATTGTTGACGCAGGCGCCGCCGTCGACACGCAACTCGCTGACAGCCGCGCCGCCGGCCGCCACCGCATCGCGGCTCATCGCCTGCAACAAGGCCGCGCTCTGAAAGGCAATGCTCTCCAAGGCTGCACGGGCGATATGCGCCACGGTCGAGCCACGCGTCAGGCCGACGATGGCGCCGCGCGCTTGCGGCTGCCAGTACGGCGCGCCCAGGCCGGTAAAAGCGGGCACAAACATCACGCCGCCGGCGTCCGGCACGCTTTCGGCCAGCGTCTGTACCTCGCCGCTGCCTTCAATCGCCTGCAGGCCATCACGCAGCCACTGCACCACCGCGCCGCCGATGAAGACGCTGCCCTCCAGCGCAAACTCGGGTGTGGTGCTGATTTGCGCAGCGCTGGTGCTGATCAGGCCATTGGCCGAGGTCTGGAACTGCTGGCCACTGTGCATCAGCATGAAGCAGCCGGTGCCGTAGGTGTTCTTGGCCATGCCGGCTTTGAAGCAGGCTTGGCCGAATAACGCGGCCTGCTGATCACCGGCAATGCCGCCGATGATGATCTCGCCGCCCAGATGCTCGGCGGCCACCGCGCCAAACTGATGCGCGGATGGATGAACGGCCGGCAACACCGAAGGCGGGATGTCCAGCGCGGCCAGCAACTCTTCATCCCAACGGTTGCTGTGGACATTGAACAGCATGGTGCGCGAGGCGTTGCTGACGTCGGTCGCGTGCACCGCGCCCTTCGTCAACTGCCAGACCAGCCAGCAGTCGATGGTGCCGAAGGCCAACTCACCGCGTTCGGCCTGCGCGCGGGCGCCCGCCACATGGTCAAGCAGCCATTTCAGTTTGCTGGCCGAAAAATAGGCATCGATCACCAGGCCGGTCTTGCTCTGTACCAGCGCACTCAAGCCTTGCTCGCGCAGCGCGGCGCAGGTCGGCTCGGCGCGGCGGTCTTGCCAGACCAGGGCGTGATGGAGGGGCAGGCCGGTCTTGCGGTTCCACAAAACCGTGGTTTCGCGCTGGTTGGTGATGCCCAGGCCTTGGATGTCGCCGGCGCGCAGGCCGGCCTTGGCCAAGGCCTCGCGGGCGGTGGCAAGCTGGCTGTGCCAGATTTCCACCGCGTCATGCTCGACCTGACCCGGCTGCGGGTAGATCTGGTGCAACTCGCGCTGCGCCATCGCAACGATCTGGCCGCTCGCATCGAAGACGATGGCGCGTGAACTGGAGGTGCCTTGGTCGAGCGCGAGCAAATAAGTCATCGGTCTTGCCTTAGAGTGGCGTGATGGAAGAACATTTTGACGTATTGGTGGTCGGCGGCGGTATCAACGGTGCCGGCATCGCGCGCGACTTGGCCGGGCGCGGCTGGAAGGTCATTTTGGCCGAGGCCTCGGACTTTGCCGCTCACACTTCTTCGAGCAGCACCAAGCTGATTCATGGTGGCCTGCGCTACCTGGAGTATTACGAGTTCTCGCTGGTGCGCAAGGCGCTGCAAGAACGTGAGGTCTTGCTCAAGAGCGCGCCTCACATCATCTGGCCGCTGCGCTTTGTGATGCCGCATGACGAGGCCATGCGGCCGGCCTGGATGGTGCGTCTGGGGCTGTTTCTGTACGACCATCTGGCGCGCCGTGAGGTGTTGCCCGGCTCCAAGAGCGTCAAGTTACGCAGCTCGAAGCTGGGCGCACCGTTGAAAGCGAAGTACCACCGCGGCTTCGTCTACTCGGACGGCTGGGTCGACGACGCGCGCCTGGTGCTGCTGAACGCCATCGATGCGCGGGCCAAAGGGGCGGAGCTGCTGACGCGCAGCCCGGTCACGGCGGTGCAGCGCGAGGCTGAGGGCTGGACGGCCCAGATCAACACGCCGCAAGGTGAGCGCCGGGTGCGCGCACGCGCGCTGGTCAACGCCGCCGGGCCTTGGGCCGAGCGCTTTTTGCGCCAGGTGGCCAAGCCGGCACAGGGCGAGGCCTTGGCGACGAAGCATCTGCGTCTGGTCAAGGGCAGCCACATCATCGTCAAGCGCTGCTTCGAGCATGACCATGCCTACATCTTCCAGAACCCCGATAAACGCATCATCTTTGCGATTCCCTACGAGGGCGACTACACGCTGATTGGCACCACCGATGTGGAACTGGCGCCGGCCGCGCTGGACGGTTTCGCCAAGGCCAGCATTGATGAGAGCGAGATCGCCTATCTGTGCAGCCAAGCCAGCCGCTACTTCACCAAGCCGGTGCTGCCCGCCGATGTGGTGTGGAGTTATGCCGGCGTGCGCCCGCTGCTGGACGATGCCGCGGGCGACCCGTCGGCCGTCACGCGCGACTATTTGCTGGAGACAAATCAGTTGGCGGCGCCCGCAGGGAAGCGCCGGGCCGCCCCAAGCTTTCCTGCCGACCCCCTCGGGGGGCCTGGGGCGCTAGAACCAGGTTTGGGGGCTCCACTACTGAGTGTCTGGGGCGGCAAGATCACGACGTTTCGCAAGCTGGCCGAGGACGCTGCCGACCTGGTCGGCGCGATGTTGGGTGACAAACGGGCGGCCTGGACCGCGCCGGCATTTCTACCCGGCGGTGACCTGCGCGAATGGATAGGCGCGCCGGTTCGCCCGGACCAAGATTTCGAGCGCTTGCTGGTCGCCGTGCAGCAGCGCTATGACTTCCTGACGCCCAAGCTGGCCCGCCGTCTGGCGCGCGCATATGGCTCGCGCGTCGACCAAGTGCTGGGGACGGCCGCCTGCCTCAATGACCTGGGGCAAGAGGTGGCCCCGGGGCTGTATGCGATCGAGTTGCGTTATCTGCAGCGCGAGGAATGGGCTTGCAGCGCCGACGACGTGTTGTGGCGGCGCTCCAAGCTGGGCCTGCATTACCGCGAGGCCGAGCGGGCAGCGGTGGCCGCTTGGTTCAAGCAGAACCCGCTGTAGTTCTAAGTTAGCGAACCTGACGGCGGCGCGCCAATCCGCCCAGCAGGGCCAAACCACCCAGCAGCAAGGCATAGCTGGCCGGCTCGGGGACGGCGGCGGCCACGCTCACCGTACTGATGCTGTTATTGAGAATTTCCGGGCTCAAGGTCGTGGCCATGGGCATCAACTCGATCTTGAACAGATTGCCGTCCGGGTTGCCCAGATAGCTGAGCTGATCTTGGCTAAGCAAGCCGACCGCAAAGCTGGTGCCGACATTGCCTTCGGTGCTGGTGAACGCGCCGCCGAACGTGATGTCAAAGGCAAACTTGCCGCCCAGATGGACGGCCTGAAACAGATCGTTGTAGCCGGTCGTGTTGCCGAGCACAAAGCCGCTGGCCAGCGTGCCGGCCGCATCGCCTTCCAACCACTGGGCGGCGCCAAAACTGCCGCTGAAATTGCTCAGCGTTACCGTCGCCCCCACAGCCGGCAGGCTGCCCGGATTGAACTGGATGTCGAGCCAGCCAGGGCTGGCCGTGAAGGCCGCCGTATCGATCTCGGCATGGAAGGCGTAGGTTTGGGCATGCGCCAGCGCGGCCGAGGCGGTCAAGGCCAGCGCCAGCAGGCTGCGGGCGAATGGGAGGTGCTTGGTAGAGATGTTCATGGCGATGTTTTGTTTAGAAGGAACCTGCATAGGTTTTGGCGCTGTAGCTCAGCCCGACCTTGTTGGGATTACTGAAACTGAGCGGCAGCGTCAGGCTGGCACCGGCGGCCAGATTTGCATTGGTGGCGGTGATATAGGGCGCACCGGCGTGGCTGCCCGAGGCATTGAGCAGGGTCACGCCGGCGGCCAAACCGTCCAGCCGCAACTGCAGCGGGCCGCTCAAGGCCTGGAGGGCGGTCAGGGTGATGCTGCCGGTGTAGCGTTGCGTGGCGCGGTTGAAGACCAGGCCCGAGCTGCTGACGCGCACCAGCGCACTGACGTCGGCCGCATTGGCCACCGTAAAGGCTACATTGCCCGAGCTGCCGGCGTTGTTGGCCGCGTCAAAGGCCACCGCGCTCAGCGCATGGTTGCCGTTAGCCAGCAGGCTCGAGTCGAGCATGAGCTGGTAAGGTGCCGCGCTGCTGGCACCCTTGAATGCGCCGTCGACGCTGAATTCGACCCGCTTGACGCCGACGTTATCGCTGGCACTGGCGTTCAGTTTGATCTGACCCTTGGTGCCGCTGACGCTGGCCGTGACGACGGGCGCCTCGGTGTCCAGCACCTGCTTGACCCAGATCGGCGCCGACCAGAGGATCTTGCCGTCGGTCTGCGTGAGCTTGGCGTAATAGAAATGCTCACCCAAGGACGGGGTGAAGTTGTTGACGGCCTGTGACGACAGCAGGCTGATGGTGCCGTTGCGCCTGGGCCGCCTTGCCGGCGCCCGGGGCATAGTTGGCGACCAGGTTCAGGGGGCCGGCATTGCTGAAGCTTTCGCCCATCAGATGGCCGTTGGCGGTCAGCACCAACTGCGAGGTCTTGTCCATGGTGGCGAAGACGCGGCGCGCCTTGATCGCCTCGACAAAGGACTGCTGGCTCAGCGCCACGCCGCTTGGAATCAGAATGCCATTGCGGTTGGTGCCCGAGGCGCCCCAGTTGGCGCAGTGGTTGTCCTGATTGGTTGTGAACGCGACCTTGAAGCCGGCCTCGAGCGCCTTTTTGCAAGCCGCCTCA
>JADMJQ010000170.1:8849-15736 GCA_018780415.1 Roseateles sp.
GCAGGGGTGTTCACCACCTCGCACAAGGCCATCGCCTGCTCACCGTCGGCGGTGTAGCCAAAGGCCGTGCCGTTCACCAGGTACTGGCCGTTGCTGGCCGGGTGGTTGAACTGGCCCAGCCAGCCCCGCTGCGCCATCAGGCTGTAAAGCTTGGCGGCGTTGTTCTTCTCGGTGAAGGTATCGGCCAGCAACTCGCCCTTGGCGTTGTACTCCCAGCCCAGCAGCTCCTTGGAGTTGAGGATGTTCAGATGGCCGCCGCCGCTGATGGTGCCCCATTCCATGCCGTAGACGCCGAGAAACTTGGGGTTGGCGGCATTGAAGTTGGCCGCCGCTGCCAGGCCGGACTTGTACAGGTCCTTGGCATAGGCCGGCGTTTGCGCGCCATTGGTGCCGGTGTCACCATCGAACATATGGTTATGTTAGGAGGTCAGCAAGATGTCCAGCCCGCGGTTCATCGCGTACTGATAGGCCTGAGCCGGGCCCTGGTTCATATTTGACTGCGGATGGTTCTCGCCGTTGCAGTTGCCGATGGCGCCGCCGCCGTCGCTATGGCCGGTCTGGCTGTGCAGATTGCCGAGATAGACGGTATAGGGCAGGCCGCCCGCAGCGGGTGCCACCAGCGCGCTGCGCGCTTTCAATGGGCTGGCGGGCGTCGCCAACGCCTTGAAGGCGGGCAGCTTGGGCGCGGGAATAGCGCCGACCTGCATCTCCCAGCTTTGCTCGACCAACTCGGCATCCGCCTGGTTCAGACTCGCCTCGACAAAGTCGGCCATCACGCCGTGCGACGGCAACTCGGTGGCCACCGCCGAGCTGGCGCTCAAGCGCACCTGGTAGATGCCGTCCACGGCCGCCATGCCGAACTGCCGGCCGGCCCAATCCACCTGCACGGCCAAGCCGCCCTTGACCAGCGACTCCACGCCATACCAGCGCTGCACCAGCGCACCGGCCGGGTCAAGCAGCTCCAGGCGCCAGGAGACGGTCTGTGCCTGCTCGACCTGCGGGTACTCGAAACGCAAGGTGAAGCTGCGCGCCTCAGCGATGGCGCCGGCCGCGGCGCGAAAAGGCACTTGCAGCGAGGCCTCGAATTCCTGGTGATCGGGGCTGCTGGCCTGGGCCAGGCAGGAGCCGGCGCTGGAGGCGATCAGCAGCAGGGCGATGGCGCGCTGGATGGTTGGATTCTTGAGCATGAGCGTGGGCTGGCAGAGAAATGAGGCGGCGCTGTACGCGGCCATGGCAAAGCCCAGCCTGGCGGGTTGGCAGCGCAGGCTGGAGCAGAAAAACGATGGTGTTCGCAACGAGGCCAGCCGGCCAAGACGGCGGGCCGGCCTCGATCAGGTCAGCGACTTAGACCTTGCGGCGACGGGCAACGAAGCCGACCGCGCCCAGACCAGCCAACAGCAAGGCGTAGGTGCTTGGCTCGGGGACGGCGGTGACGGCAATCGCGCTCGTCGACAAAGCACCGGTTTCCCAATTGGCCTTGTCACCGAACACGGCCAACCATTCGTCCTTGCTCTTCGCTGGGCCGGCAAGCAAGCTGTTCTTGACGTGCATGCTGACAGCGGTGCTGCCCAGAGCAACAGCTGTCTTGCCCAATTCCAGACCCGTAGCGATGCCGCCGGTGGCCGACGATGTGGAGTTCACAAAGGCGGCTGTGTTGGCCAGAGCGTACAAATGAGTTGATGGGTTCAACAAGGGGTTAGCCACGCTGCTTTGAAAGGCGTAGATCTGCTCCGTGGTCGTCAGCGCGAGGGACGAGTAGTTGCCTGACGCACCGCCAATGGCGCCAGAAGTGGCAAAACTGCTGGCATTGCTCAAAACGATCGTTCCGGCCGCCACGTTAGCAGCGGCTGTCCATTTGGTCAGGCCTTCGTTGCCATCGGCGTCGGTACCTGAGGCGCCGCGAAAGGCGGACCCGGTCCAGCCGTTGTCGGTGAAGTACACCACTTCACCGGCAGCGATGTTGGCGAGCGCAACGAACGCGAATGTATCTGGGGAGGTGTTATTGACCTGGCTGATGATGGCGATGTCACCGGCGACCAGCGCTGCCTGAGCAGGCGCTGCAGCCAACATTGCGGCCGCAGCCAGCACGGACAAGGAGGTGATTTGTTTGAAGTTCATTATTGCTAGCTCGTAAAAGAAAAACAGGACGTTGAGGGACAGAGAGAGAGACGAAAAAAGCCCGGCCGAAGACAACCAGCAAACGTTTGCGGATCGGCTCAAAAAAATTGCGCTCTCTTGTTGCAAGCGCCACTGAACCGGCTTGGTTTCAGCATAACGAAGAGTCCGTGACAGGGACGTGTCAAAGCCAGGTGGTTTCCCTAGCATCCCCCGCGACCGGGGGGTATCGCTAACCAAACAGCTGCACGCAATCGGGCGCTTGCGCGCAATGCGCCCTTTCACATCAAGCCGCCTGGCTCCCGCGCCCCGTTCTTGTGCGGACTCGCTGCTATCGGTCAAACGGCGTCTTGCGAACGAACCGGCCCTAAACGCTGAGTAAGCGCCGAGTGATCGCCGAGGAATCGCCGAGTAAGCGCCGCTTGGCGACGCGCCAAACGCCCCCGGTGGGTGCGAATTTCGCCACTCACTTGGTAGTTCCCCCCGCTAACACCCTGCGCAGGCAAACTGCGCCGACTTTAGAGCTAGCGAGGGAATTCATGCATCACAACAGCAGTCACCAAGACAAGCAGCGCACGCGGCCGCAGCGGCACACCATCGCCCTGAGCTTGCTGGCCATTTGGGGCAGCGGCCTCACCGCCAACAGCATGGCCCAAACGACCGATGCTGTGGCCAAGAAGGATGAGCCGGAGCAGCTCGCGCCCGTCGTCATTCAGTCCACGCGCACACCGGTCAGCAAGACGGTGATGAGCGGCGCCGAGCTGGGCCGCGTGGCCGGCACCAGCGGCGATCCGATGCGGGCGCTGCAAAGCCTGCCCGGCGTGGTCGCCACCAGCGACAGCAATGCCGCGCCGGCCATTCGCGGTTCACGCCCCGATGACAACGCCTACTACATCGACTTCCTGCCGGTCGGCTATGTCTATCATTTAGGCGGTTACTTGAGCACCGTGCATCCCGAGCTGGTCAAGCAGTTTGAGCTCTACACCGGCGCGTTCGGTCCGGAGTTCGACGATGTGCACGGCGGCATCGTCGACATCACGCTGCGCCAGCCGCGCAGCGATCGCCTGGGCGGTCAGCTGCGGGTCGGCGCTTTGGGCGCCGACGTGCTGGTGGAAGGGCCGGTGAACGAGAACCAGAGCTTCTACTTCGCGGCCAAGAAGAGCTATATCGACCTGCTGATTCGCGGCAAGCAGACCGACAAGGACAGCGGCGTGATCTACACCATGCCCAAGTTCCACGACTATCAAGCCAAGTACAGCTGGCGCCTGAACGAGAGCCATTCGCTGAGCTTGCATGCGATGGGCGCGCAGGATCAGATCAAATTCACGGTGCCCGCCGATACCGATATGGCGATTCAAGACCCGGTGCTGGCCGGCGACTCCAATTCCAAGGAATCGAGCAACACGCAGGCGCTGGTCTGGGATGCCAAACTCAATGCGCGCGTCAGCAACAAGCTGGCCTTGGGGCATATGGACGAGCGCAGCCAGGGCAAGTTCGGCTCGGCGGTGGACGCCGACGTCAAAGTCGACAACTTTTTCCTGCGCGACCAGTTGCGCATGCGCCTGGGCGAGGATCATGACCTGACCCTGGGTACGATTCTGTTTGCCCAAAAGTACAAGCTCGATCTGGATTTGCTGGATGCCCGCTGCACCGAGTTTGATCCGGCCTGTGATTTGAGCAGCGCCGAGCGCCAGCGGTTCAAGGACGAGCTGAAGGTCAACTACTCGATCTTTTATCTGAAGGACCGCTGGCAGCTGACGCCCGAGTTGGCCGCCACCGCCGGCCTGCACTTCACCCGCGACAGCTACTTGAATCGCAACTACACCGAGCCCCGGCTGGGCCTGGAATGGCGCGCTTTCAAGAACACCACCTTCAATATGGGCTGGGGCAAGCACAACCAGTTCCCCGACGGAATACAGGTCCTGAAGGATCTGGGCAACCCCAAGCTGGGTCATTTGCAGGCCACGCATTCGGTGCTGGGCGTCAGCCAGGCCTTGGCCGAGGGCTGGTCCTTCAAGACCGAGGTTTATCAGAAGAAGTTCAGCAACTTCGTGGTCGCCGACGCTAGCCTGAACTACATCAACGGCGGCAGCGGTGACGCCAGCGGCGTCGAGCTGTTCATCAAGAAAGACGCCGTCGCCAACGCCAAGTTGTCGGGCTGGGTGTCGGTCAGCCTGGCCAAGGCACGACGCCAGAATGACGTGACCGGCCATGAGTTCAAGTTTGAGTACGACCAGCCGGTCGTGGTCAATCTGGTCGGCAACTACAAGTACTCGGACAAATGGCAGTTCGGCGCCAAGTGGAGCTATCACAGCGGCAATCTGTTCACGCCGGTGGTCAACACGCGCAAGGACCCCGACGGTCGCGTGCGGCCCATTTACGGCGCCCTCAACTCGGAGCGCCTGCCCGCCTATCACCGCCTGGACCTGCGCGTCGACCAGGTCGTCTCACCGCGCCTGAGCGTCTACTACGAGCTGCTCAACGCCTATGCGCAGAACAATATCTCGGGCTATACCTACACGGCCGACTACAAGAAGCGCAGATCCAATGTTGAACTCGGCATCACGCCCAATGTGGGGCTTGACTACAAGTTCTAAACAGTTGGTTCAATGGCCGTGATTGCAGCCAGGGCCATGCACATGGCCGGCATGGCCATGGTCGTGGTCATGTGAATGGCCATGCTGTTGCGCCATCACCTCGGGCAACTGGCTCAGCAAGATGGGCGGATCGAACGGTGCCTCGGTCGGCTCCAGCGCAAAGTCCTGGCGCTCCAGCCATTGCGCCAGCTCCGGGTCTCCCGGCAAACGCAGGTGGTCGTCGGCAGCCTCCATATGCACATGCATCTCGCCCAACTGATGGGCCAGGCGCAGCAGATCGGCCTGGCTTTGCTTGGCCGAGGCGCGCACCAGCAGCAAGGCCTCAGGTGCCGCTTCAACACGCAGCAGCGAGCCGTCTTCGGCCACCAACACATCGCCGCCGCGCAGCGTGCTGCCGACCGGCAAACGCAGGCCGAGCTCGGAGCCCGCGCCTTCTCCGTCACCGGAACTCAGATTCGCTTCGTGATGCTGGCGCGCAGCAAACGGCAGGGCCAGCACGCCGGCGCGCTTGAGCAGCACCGGGGCCAGGCCGGCGCCTTGAGGGAGCAATTTATTGATGATCAACATGGTGGTTTTTTGTTCAGGGTTGGGCCGAGACTGTACGGCATTCGCCGGGCCAGGGTGCGCCGGTCTGGAGGCTGGCAATCAGGGACCGCAGCGCCCGCTGGTACTGCGCCGGAAACTCGCTGTGCAGACGGCTGTGCGAACCGCCTTCGATTTCTATCCAGCAGGTGCTGGCCGGGGGTGCCGCGTCGCGCAGCCGCCGCCCCAGCAGGGCCGGCACCGTCTTGTCGACCGAGCCATGCAGCATCAGGATAGGCGCATCGACCCGGCCAATCTTGGCCAGCGAATCGAACTCCAGGCGGGTGATGGCGGCGCCAATCTTGCCCAGCACGCCGGCCTCGGCCGCCACGTCCGGCAAGCGGGTGAAGGTCGATTCCAGCACCAGGGCGCCGTAGTCGCTGCCATGCTGAAGCGAGCTGGCCAAGGTCACCGCCACGGCGCCGCCCATCGAGTGACCAAAGATCACGCGCTTGCCGGCCTCGGGCTGGCGTTTGACCAGCTCGGCCCAGGCGCTGCGTACATCGGCATTGATGCTGGCCTCGGAAGGGATGATGAAGCTGCTGTCACCCCAGCCGCGGTAGTCCACCGCAAGAATGGCAAAGCCCGCATCGCGCAGCGCCTCGATCTTGGGCAGATTGCCGTAGAGGCTGCGCAAGGTGCCATGCAGATACAGCAGCGTGGGTGCAGCGGTGTCGGGGTGGGGCAGCCACCACAGCGCCAATTGCTGGCTGCCGCCACCTTCGCCATCGACCGCCTGCAAAAAGCGCTGGTCCCCGGCGCGCAAGCCGGCCTTGTCGTCGGCGAAGGCGGCGGGCCGGCCCGGCGATGGGCGCAGGGCGAGTTCACGCTCCTTGACGCTCCACCAGGCACAGCCGCTCAAGCTCGATAGCAGCGCCAGCCCCAACAGCCAAGCACCGAGTGACCGCCATATGAAATTTGTATCAGCGAGAATGCGCGCCATGATTTGTCTGCCCAAAATATCCGAATCCCGCTTTTTTGCCCCGTTGATCATCGCCGCCTGCGCCTTGGCCTCGCCCGTATCGGCACAAGCCGAAGGCCTGTTCGACCTGGCCGGGCCCGGCCATTGGCGCTTGGTGGCGTCGCCCTATAGCCTGCATTTCACGCACAACGAAAAGCATCGTTATGTATGGGCCATAGGCGCGGAACGCCAGCTCGACAACGACTGGCTGTGGGGCGGATCGTATTTCAGCAACTCCTTCGGTCAGCCCAGCGGCTATGTCTATATTGGCAAACGCTACACCGACTTGTTCGCCAGCCAGCCGCAGCTGTTTGCGCAATGGTCGGCCGGCGTGCTTTACGGCTACCGGGGCGAGTTCCAGAACAAGGTGCCCTTCAACCACGGCGGATTCTCGCCCGGCGCCTTGTTCTCGCTCGGCTGGGCCTTCAATAAAGAGACCGCGGTGCAGGCGAATTTGCTGGGCAATTCGGGGCTGATGCTGCAGTTCTCCTACGATTTCCACTGAGAGGCTGAGAACTTTTTACTGCGCGACCGCCATGCGTCGTTGGCCGAATGCTCGAAATCCTCGCGTACAGGTAGTACGTTGCGGTTTCTGCGCTCCGTCCGCCTAGCCTGACGGCCGCTCGCTACAA
>JADMJQ010000006.1 GCA_018780415.1 Roseateles sp.
GATGTACAAGAAGATCGCCCAGCATCCCGGCACGCGGAAGCTCTACGGCGACAAGCTGATTGCCCAGAACGTGCTGGCGGCCGATGGCCCGGACGCGATGTTCAAGGCCTTCCGCGCGGCGATGGATGAAGGCCGCCACACGGTCGACCCGGTGCTGACCAACTTCAAGAGCAAGTACGCAACCGACTGGTCACCGTATCTGGGCAAGAAGTGGACCGACTCCTGCGACACGGCGCTGCCTTTGGCCGAGTTCAAGCGTCTGGCCGAGCGCATCACCACCGTGCCCGACACCTTCAAGGTGCACTCGCTGGTCGAGAAGGTCTTGGCCGATCGCGCGGCAATGGGCCGCGGTGAGATCAATGTCGACTGGGGCATGGGCGAGCACATGGCCTTCGCGTCCCTGGTGGCCAGCGGCTACCCGGTGCGTCTGTCCGGTGAAGACTGCGGACGTGGCACTTTTGTGCACCGCCACGCGGTGCTGCACGACCAGAACCGCGAAAAATGGGACACCGGCACCTATGTGCCGCTGCAAAACGTCGCCGAGGGTCAGGCGCCGTTCGTCGTCATCGACTCCTTGTTGTCCGAAGAAGCGGTGCTCGGTTTCGAGTATGGCTACGCCTCGGCCGACCCGGTCACGCTGACGATCTGGGAAGCGCAGTTCGGCGACTTCGTCAACGGTGCCCAGGTCGTGATCGACCAGTTCATCGCCTCCGGCGAAGTCAAGTGGGGCCGTGCCAACGGCCTGACCCTGATGTTGCCGCATGGCTACGAAGGCCAGGGCCCTGAGCACAGCTCGGCCCGCCTGGAGCGTTTCATGCAGTTGGCCGCCGACAACAATATGCAGGTGGTGCAGCCGACCTCGGCCTCGCAGATCTTCCACTTGCTGCGTCGCCAGCAACTGCGCATGTTCCGCAAGCCGCTGATCATCATGACGCCGAAGTCGCTGCTGCGTAACAAGGACGCGACCTCGCCGATTACCGAGTTCACCAAGGGCGAGTTCAAGACCGTCATTGGCGAGCGCGACAGCACGATCGAAGCAGCCAAGGTCAAGCGCGTAGTCGCCTGCTCGGGCAAGGTCTATTACGACCTGGTCAAGGCCCGCACCGAGCGCAAGCTGGGTGATGTGGCCATCATCCGGGTCGAGCAGCTCTACCCGTTCCCGCACAAGGCCTTTGCCGCCGAGCTGAAGAAGTATCCCAACTTGGCCGAGATCGTCTGGTGCCAGGACGAGCCGCAGAACCAGGGTTCATGGTTCTTCGTCCAGCACTATGTGCACGAGAACATGCTTGACGGCCAGAAGCTCGGCTACGCCGGCCGCCCGGCCTCGGCCTCGCCGGCCTGCGGTTATGCGCATCTGCACCAGGAGCAACTGAAGTCGCTGCTGGATCAGGCCTTCGGCAAGCTCAAGGGCTTCATCCTCACGAAGTAGCGCTCAGGATCGGCCCGCGCATGAACGCAGGGGGCCGATCCACTCCCCGAACAAATTGAAAGTTAGCTCATCATGGCCATCGTAGAAGTCAAAGTCCCCCAGTTGTCCGAATCCGTTGCCGACGGCACCCTGTTGACCTGGAAGAAGAAGCCCGGCGAGGCCGTCGCCATCGACGAAATTCTGGTCGAAATCGAGACCGACAAGGTCGTGCTGGAAGTGCCCGCACCGAGCGCCGGTGTGATGGCTCAGATCGTCAAGAACGACGGTGAAAGCGTGCTCAGCGAGGAAGTCATTGCCCGCATTGACACCGAGGGCAAGACCCAGGTCAGCCCGCTCGAAGTCAAGGCCGTGGTGGCCGATGCTGCGCCAGTTGCCGCGGTCGCTGCCGCGAGCGGCAAGGGCGATGTCGCCATGCCAGCGGCCGCCAAACTGTTGGCCGAAGCCGGCATGAGCGCCAGCGCCGTCGCCGGCACCGGCAAGGACGGCCGCGTCACCAAGGGTGATGTGTTGGCCGCGGTGGCCGGCGGTGCCAAGGCTGCTGTGCCAGCACCGGTGGCGGTAGCCGTCGCCGCTGCGGTGGCCAAGCCTCTGCCGGCCGTGGCCGCACCTGCCGTCCTGAATCTGGGTGACAGGCCAGAGCAGCGCGTGCCGATGAGCCGCCTGCGTGCCCGCGTGGCCGAGCGCCTGCTGCAGTCGCAAGCCACCAACGCC
>JADMJQ010000184.1:0-12328 GCA_018780415.1 Roseateles sp.
TTTCAGGTACTAGCGGGTAACTCCGTGGAGGTTCGAGTCCTCTCCTGGGCACCACGATTTAAAATTAAGTAAGTAATAAGTAAATAAGTTGAATGGCTGCATGTTGAATGACATGCAGCCATTTTTCATTGCGTAAACAGTTTGCCATGCTTTTCGTGGCCAAACTCGCGCGCAAAAAAGAAGCCGACTCGCGTACGCAAAGTACGTACAGAGTCGGCTTGTTGTTTGCATCGATTCGATCGGTCGCTGAAACTCAGGCTCAGGCTCGGACGCCGAATCCTAGACGACGAATTTCTTGGCCAGCGCGTCCGGCCGCATATCGTCATACTCCTCAAACGGCTGGTGAATCCAAGGGCTGGTTTCCAGCATCTCGACAAAGTAGTCGGGGGTATAGCTGGACACGCCCTTGGTCCAAATCACCGCCGAGCGCAACTCGCTGATCGAGGGCATGCCGCGCAGTCGCTCGACCACCGCCTTCAGCGTCACGCCGGAATCGGCCAGATCGTCCACCAGCAAGACCCGACCCGCCAGATCGCCCTTGGGCATGGTGATGTATTTGGCAATGTCCAGGCGACCCTGGATGGTGCCGGCCTCGGCGCGGTAGGAACTGGTCGACATGATGCCCAAGGGCTTGTCGAACACGCGCGACAGCACGTCGCCAGGCCGCATACCGCCACGGGCCAGGCAAAGAATCTGATCGAATTCCCAGCCAGAGGCGTGGATCTTGAGCGCCAGGCGCTCGGTCAACATGTGGTACTCGTCCCAGGACACGTACAAATGCTTGCCGTCATCGGTCAACATAAAGGACAACTCCTGTCAGGTAGATAAAAACTCAAGCGCTTCGGGCTTCAAGCTTGGTAGGGATGACGCAGCAGAATCGTGTGCTCGCGATCCGGGCCGGTTGAGACCATATCTATCGGCGCGCCAATCACTTCCTTGATGCGCTGCAGATAGTTGCGTGCGTTCTGCGGCAGCGCATCCCATTGCGTGACGCCAAAAGTCACCTCGGTCCAGCCCGGGAAGGTCTCGAAAACCGGCACGCAAGCGGCGATCTCATCCGCATCCAAGGGCAGGATGTCAACCAGACGGCCGTCGATTTCATAGCCCACGCACATCTTGATTTCGGCCAAGCCGTCCAGCACATCGAGCTTGGTGATGCACAGGCCGGTGATGCCATTGATGATGACCGAACGCTTCAAGGCCGCAGCATCAAACCAGCCGCAGCGGCGCGCGCGCCCGGTGACTGTGCCACGCTCCTGGCCGACCGTCGCCAGGTGATAGCCGACGGTGCCGGGCGTCTCCCAGTCCAACTCGGTGGGGAACGGGCCCGAACCGACGCGCGTCGTGTAGGCCTTGGTGATGCCGAGCATGTAATGCAGCATCTGTGGGCCAACACCGGCGCCGGCGGCGGCATTGCCGGCGACGCAGTTGCTGGAGGTCACATAGGGGTAGGTGCCGTGATCGATGTCCAGCAGCGTGCCCTGCGCGCCCTCGAACAGGATGTTGGCGCCGGCCTGATGGGCCTTGTGAATCATGTAGCCGACGTCGGCCATCATCGGCTTGATGATTTCGGCCATCTTCATGGCTTGATCAAAAATGGGCTGGAATTCAAGCGGGGGCGTTCAGATAGCCGGTCAGAGCAAAGTTGTGCAGGGCCAGCAATTCGCGCATCTTCTTGGCAAAGCGGTCCGTGTGCTTAAGATCCTGCACGCGCAGCGCGCGCCGCGCGACCTTGTCCTCGTAGGCCGGGCCGATGCCTTTGCCGGTGGTGCCGATCTTGCCGGCGCCGCTGGTTTCGCGAAGCAGCTCGCGTGCCTTGTCCACTTCCACATGGAAGGGCAGGATCAAGGGGCAGGACTCGCTGATGAAGAGGCGTGAACGCACTTCGACGCCGGCCTTTTCCAAGCGCTCGATCTCGCTCAGCAAATGGGTCGGATCGACCACCACGCCATTGCCGATATAGCAGGCGATGCCGTCGCGCATGATGCCCGAGGGGATCAGCTGCAGCGCCGTCTTGACGCCCTTGATGACCAAGGTATGGCCGGCGTTATGGCCGCCCTGAAAGCGCACCACGCCCTGCGCATGGTCGGTCATCCAATCGACGACCTTGCCCTTGCCTTCATCACCCCATTGAGTACCCACAACGACCACATTACGGCCGCGCGCAATTTCGCTATTCATTTTGATTACCTGCTGATCAAAAATTTAGATTCTTCGGTGCGCTGCGGCTCAAAGCGCGCGCAGCACCCACTGAGAGTCAATCTGCACCAACTCACGGTCGCAGTTGAACTCATCACCTTCATGCTCGTGGCCAGGCAAGACGCACACCACCGTCTCGCCGGCAGCGCGCAAGTCCCGCACCGCCGCCCGCAAACCCGCCGTCTCACCCCAAGGCGCCCTGACCGCGGCGCGTAACGGTGTCGGCGGACTCAAGGCTTCCAGCGTCTTCAAATCCAGGCTGAACCCGACTGCCGGGCGGCGGCGACCAAACACGGCGCCAACCTCGTCATAACGCCCACCGCGCAAAACGGCATCGCTGGAACCCTCGGCATAGAGCGCGAATCGAACCCCGCTGTAGTAGGCGTAGCCGGTCAGGTCCGCCAAATCGAAGCCGAGCCGAATGCCGGGATGCGTCTGCTGCAGATGGGTGGCCAAGAATTGCAGGTCGTCCAGGGCGGCGGTGATCAAGGGGTGCGCCGGCAACTGCTGGCGCGCCAAGGTCAAAACCTCAACGCCGCCATACAAAGACAAAAGGTTTTGCAGGCCTTGACGAACAACTGCGGGCAAGGCCTGACCCAAATCGTGCAAGGCCGCGGCGTCCTTGGTCGCCAGCGCAGCGACCAAATCCTGCATCGCCGCTGCAGTCAATATGACGTCGCCAAGCACACCGCGCACCAGGCGGGCATCGCCCAGATCCAGCGTCGTGTGCGTCAAACCAGCGCGCTGAACGGCATCCAAGGCCAGTTCCTGCACCTCTAGGTCGGCCTCAAGGCCGGCGTGGCCAAAGATTTCTATACCAAACTGCAAGGGCTCGCGGGTCGACTGCAAACCGGCCGGGCGCGTGTGCAGCACCGGGCCGCAGTAGCAAAGGCGCGTGACGCCGATTCGGTTCAGCAAATGGGCATCGATGCGGGCGGCTTGCGGCGTAGTGTCAGCACGCAGGCCGAGACTGCGGCCGGACAGCTGATCAACCAGCTTGAACGTCTGCAGATCAAGTGCATGGCCGGTGCCGGACAGCAGCGACTCCAGATGCTCCAGCAGCGGCGGCATCACCAACTCGCAGCCATAGCTGCGCGCCATGTCCAACAGCTCACGGCGGAGCTCTTCGATGCGTCTGGCCTGTGAGGGCAGCACATCGGCAATGTGCTCAGGCAGCAGCCAAGCAGAAGCCATGTTGATATTGGATCCGGTTAAAAACGGCATTGTACCGGGGCTAAATGAAGCGCCCCGGCAAGCCAGTGGCGATCATCTCCAAACAAACAACAAAGCCAGCGCACCGGCGGCAATACTAGCCAAACCGACGAATCGAATTTGGCCATCACTCATCGCCAGCATGCGCGCAAACACCTGACGCCAGGCTGCAGGACTGAGAAAGGGCAACAGTCCCTCAATCACCAGCATCAGCGCCAGGGCCGTCCACAAGATGTCGGACAAAGCCGGCGCTCCGCGTGACTACTTGCGTGCCGGCGCCGCGGCACCGCCACCGGCAGCACCGGAGCCGCGCATCGCCTTGAAGAAGTCGCTGCTTGGGTCCAAAACCATCACATCGGTCTTGCTGCGGAAACTGGCGCGATAGGCATCCAAAGAGCGATAGAACTGAGCGAACTGAGGATCACGTCCGAAGGCTTCGGCGTACAGGGCCGAAGCCTTGGCATCGCCCTCACCCTTGACCTTCTGTGCGTCGCGGTACGCCTCGGCAATCAGCACTTCGCGCTGCCGGTCGGCATCGGCCCGAATTTTCTCGCCCTCGGCCGCGCCGGTGGAGCGCAACTCGCTGGCCACCTTCTTGCGCTCGGACTCCATCAAACGGTAGACCGAATCGGTGATGGTGACAGCGAAGTCAACGCGCTTGATCCGCACGTCCAGGATCTCGATACCGAACTGTTTGGCTTCATCCTCGAGGCGCTTGCGCACGTCGTTCATCACCACATCTCGTTCGGTCGACAAGACCGCTTGCACGGTACGTTGCGTAACTTCCTTGTTCAATGCCGCCTGAACGATGGGGCTCAGCCTATTCTCGACGTTACGCATGTCCGCACCGTTGTTGCGGATGAACTGGCGCGGCTCGGCAACGCGCCACTTGACCAGCCAATCAATCACCAAGCTTTTCTTCTCGGCCGTAAAAATCGGCTTGGATTCTGGGCTGTCCAAGGTTTGCACGCGCCTATCCAGCAGAACTACGTTTTGCAGTGGCGGCGGCAACTTGAACTTCAAACCCGGCTCGGTAATGACTTCCTTGATTTCACCCAAGGCATAGACCACGGCGAATTGGCGCTGATCAATGATGAACAGCATCGAGCTGGCCAGCATCAAGAGGACAAGCAGTCCGACGACTATGGAAACAATACGATTCATCTGTCTAACTCCTGAGCTCAGCGGCCGTCACGGCTACGCAGGCCGTCGCGTGAACGCACATCATTGACCGGCGCGGGCGCAGCGGCTTCGCTTGGGGGCGCCGCAACCGGAGCGGTCGCGGTGACCGAACCGGCAGCTTGCTGCATCAAGCGGTCCAAGGGCAGATGCAATAAATTGCTGCCGTTGCGGCTGTCGACCATGACCTTGCTGACGTTTGAGTAAACCTGCTGCATAGCGTCGATATAAAGGCGGTCGCGCGTCACGACCGGCGCCTTCTGGTACTCGCTCAGCACGCTTTTGAAGCGCTGCGCATCACCCTCTGCCTGCGCGACCACGCGTGACTTATAGCCCTCGGCCTCTTCCATCAAGCGCGCCGAAGTACCGCGCGCTTTTGGAATCACATCATTGGCATAGGCCTGGCCTTCGTTCAACAAACGCTCACCGTCGGCGCGTGCCTTGAAGGCATCATCAAATGAGGCCTGCACCTGCTCGGGCGGCGCCACGTTTTGCACGTTGACGCTCTTGATCTGTATGCCCGACTTGAGCCTGTCCAGCTGCGTCTGCACCGACTTGGCCAAATCCATGGCGATGGCGTCGCGTTGCTCGTAAAGAACCGAATCCATGCGGCTCTTGCCGACTATTTCCCGTACCGCGGACTCCGCCGCCAGCGTCACGGACTCATCAGGGTTGCGAACCTCGAAAAGAAAATCGCGCGCGTTCTTCAGCGTGTATTGAACCGTGAAGCGGATGTCGACGATGCTCTCGTCCAAGGTCAGCATCGAGGAATCACGCAGGCCGGTCGAAGCGACGACGGAATTGCGCCCCACTTCCACCTGGCGCAGCTGCGTCACCGAGACGATTTCATCGGCCTGAAAAGGATACGGCAGGCGCCACTGAAAACCGGCTTCGACCGTCTTGCTGTACTTGCCGAACGAGGTCACGACGCCTTGCTGACCTTCTTGCACGATGAAGAAGCCGCTGCCCAACCAACCCAGCAAGACCACGCCACCGATCAAACCGGCGCCGATGCCGGCGCTCTTCATATCGGGCTGGAAATTGTTACCGCCGCCACCGCCTGAGTCATTGTTGCCGCCGGAACTCTCGGGCTTGCCGCCGAACATGCCGGACAACTTTTTGTTGAAGTCACGCCACAGCTCATCGAGGTCGGGCGGGCCGTCATTGCGGCCATTGCTTTGCAGCCGGCCGGCACGCCAGCCACTGGGCAGCAGCCCGGCCAACAAGGCCAAGGTGGCCGCCGCCAAGGGCTTCAATCGTCCGGCGCTGCCGCTTAGCGCGTGCCGCGAGCGGCTCACTGGCTCAAAGGTATTCATGCTCATGCCTGTGTGGGATGGGTTGCGGCGGAATCCGGGTCGGCCTCCGCGCTGATGTCTTCGGGATCAAACTCAACCCCGCTATCTGGGGGAAGCTCAACAGAATTCAAGGCCGCAGTCGATCGCATAGATTCGCTCTGCATGGCCAAAACAATCTGTTCGCGCAGAATATCCAGCCCGCTGCCATCCAGCGCGCTAACGAACACGCGTGCGGCGCGCAGACCGGCACCCGCACCGTCACCGGGCCGCTCGATCCAATCAAGCAACTCGCGCGGCCGCTGGTCTTCCTCCAGCATGTCCTGCTTGTTGTAGACGATGATTTGCGGGATAGCTGCGGCGCCGATATCGTCAAGCACCCGCTCGACCTCCAGCATCTGCTCATCCAGCACCGGCGAAGCGGCGTCGACCACATGCAGCAGCAGGTCGGCATCGGCGGCCTCTTGCAAAGTGGCTCGAAACGCCACCACCAGTTTGTGCGGCAGATCGCGGATGAAGCCGACCGTATCAGACAAAGACACACTGGCGCCCGCCTGCTCAAGATAGAGCGAACGAGTCGTTGTATCCAACGTGGCGAAGAGCTGATCGGCAGCGTAAGTGCGCGCCTTCACCAGCGCGTTGAAGAGCGTCGACTTGCCGGCATTGGTATAGCCGACCAGGGACACACGAAATACGCTGTTACGTGCGCGGGCCCGCTGTTGCGTGCTGCGCTGGCGCTCGACCTTCTTGAGCTTTTCCTTGATGGTCTTGATGCGATCGTCGATCATGCGCCGATCAAGTTCGATCTGCGCCTCACCGGGCCCGCCGCGCATGCCGATGCCGCCGCTTTGGCGCTCCAGATGGCTCCAGCGCCGCACCAGCCTGGTGGCCAGGTACTGCAGCCGCGCCAACTCAACCTGCATCTTTCCCTCGGCGCTCTTGGCGCGGGCGGCAAAGATCTCCAGGATCAAAGCCGTTCGGTCGGCCACCGGCACGCCCAACACACGTTCCAGATTGCGCTGCTGAGCGGGCGAAATCGCCTGATCAAACAGGACCGTATGCGCTTGGTGCGCCTGCACCAGCAGCTTGATCTCGTCCGCCTTGCCGGAGCCGACAAAAAGCGCCGCATCGGGCGCTTGACGGCGCGCGATCACTCGCGCAACCGGGGTATCGCCGGCCGATTCGGCCAGCAAGGCGAGTTCATCGAGGGTGGCGTCGAAGCTGGCTCCGGTCTTGGCGGAGCGGCCGAAATCAACGCCGACCAGAATCGCGCGAGCCTCCTCAAGAACAGGGGGCGTGGGATGGGATGAGGATGATGTCAAGGTGGTGCTAGCGCTCTCTTGGCTTAAGCAGCGCTGTCGTCGTCACCGCCGTCGGCGGTATGGAAATTCACCGCACGGCCGGGCACCACGGTGGAGATGGCGTGCTTGTAGACCATCTGGGTGACGGTATTTCGCAGCAGCACCACGTACTGATCGAAAGATTCGATTTGGCCCTGCAGTTTGATGCCGTTGACCAAATAAATGGACACCGGTACGTGCTCTTTGCGGAGCAGATTCAGGAAGGGATCTTGCAAGAGTTGGCCTTTATTACTCACGATATGCTCCGTGTTGTGAGAGAGTTTAAAAAACTGGACTTTCGCAAAACCGCCCCAGCGTCGTTTTTCCACCTTGCCGTACTCACGTACTGTCTGCGGTGTCATGCCTAGCTGGAACGATTTTTCGCAAGCCCCAAAGTTACGTATTCGACCTTAACACAGGCACGCAAGCGCTGACCCGTGCGGCCACCGGTGGCACTCAGTCTTTGTCGCTGAACGGATTCTTGGAGGAGCGCATCTCGATGCGCATCGGCGTGCCGACCAATTTGTAATGTGCGCGAATGCGACCTTCGAGGTAGCGCTTGTAGACCTCGGTCACCCCTTCCAGCGAATTGCCATGCACGATCACCAGCGGCGGGTTCATACCGCCCTGGTGGGCATAGCGCAGCTTGGGGCGGAAATGTCCGCTGCGTTTGGGCGTTTGGTGCTCGACCGCTTCCTGGATCAGGCGGGTCAGCACCGGCGTCGTCATCTTGCGGAAGGCCGATGCATAGGCATCGGCAAAAGCCCCCCACAGTGGCGCGATGCCCTGGCGCTTGAGCGCTGAGATATTGTGGATGGGGGCGAACTTCAGAAAGCCCAGGCGCTGCACGATAGAGCGCTGCAGGATCTCGCGCTGATAGCTGTCGATCGCATCCCATTTATTGATGGCCAGCACCACTGCCCGGCCGCTCTCCAGGATGTAGCCGGCGATATGGGCGTCCTGGTCGGACACGCCCTGGGTCGCATCCAGCAGCAGCAAGACCACATTGGCGTCCGCAATCGCCTGCAAGGTCTTGACCACCGAGAACTTCTCGACCGCCTCAAACACCTTGCCCTTGCGGCGCAGGCCTGCCGTGTCGATCAACTCGAATTTCTGGCCATTGCGCTCGAACGGCACGCTAATGGCGTCGCGCGTGGTGCCGGGCATATCGAAGGCGACCAGGCGCTCCTCTCCCAGCCAGGTGTTGATCAAGGTGCTCTTGCCCACATTCGGGCGGCCGGCCACGGCCAGGCGGATCACGCCGTCAGGCGCCTGTTCTTCCGCGCCCTCTTCCTCGTCCTCGAACTCGAACGGCTCCAGCACCGCTTCCATCAGGCTGCGAATGCCCTGGCCATGCGAGGCCGAGATCGGATGCGGCTCGCCCATGCCGAGCTCATGGAACTCGCCCAACAGCGGCGACTCGCTCATGCCCTCGGCCTTGTTGACGCACAAGAAGATGCGTTTGCTGGCCTGGCGCAGATAGCGGGCAATGTCGGAATCCTGTGCCGACAGGCCCAGCCGCACATCGACCACAAACACCACCGCGTCGGCCTCGGCCACCGCCTGGCGGGTCTGCTTGGCCATTTCCTTGACGATGCCGGTGGTGCTGTCGGGCTCGAAGCCGCCGGTGTCAATGACGGTGAATTCCTGATTGCCGATACGGCCATCACCATAGTGACGGTCGCGGGTCAGGCCAGCGAAATCCGCCACGATCGCGTCACGCGTCTTGGTCAAGCGATTGAAGAGCGTGGACTTGCCCACATTGGGGCGACCTACCAGGGCGATGACGGGTTTCATAGTATTTTTGTTTTTCTCAAGCAAAGAATTCAAGGGCCGTTCAGAACTGCGTCCGAGCGGCGATTTTGAGCCTCATTCGGGCCGCATGGCAAACAGGCCGCCGTTGCGGGTGGTGATCAGGACGGTATTGCCCAGCGCCACCGGCGCGGCGGCAATCGCCGAACCGTCGGTGGGCAGGCGCAGTTGGGTCTTGCCGGTGGTCGCATCAATAAAATGCACCTGACCTTCGAAGTCACCGACGATCACCGTTGCACCCAGACTCAGCGGTGTGCTCAGGCGGCGATTCAAGAATTGCTCGGCGGTCCAAAGTACATCGCCATTGGCGGTATTCCAGGCGCTCAACCGGTCGGAGGCATCGCCGCCGATGACTCGGCTTGCGTCGCCGCCGACGCCCAGCGTGCCGCCGACATTGCGGCTCCACATCAGGCTGCCGCGCTCGGCATTGACACAACCGACCGCCGACTGGAAGGCGCGCGCGCACAGCACTTCGCCGCTGCGCATCAGGGGCCCGACCAAGTCGGCCAAGCGCTCAACCTCGTTGGTGCCGCGCGGGCTGGCCACGCTGGCTTCCCAGCGTATCGTGCCGCGCAGTGGGTCAACGCCGGCCAAACGAGTGCCTTGCCCGACGATCAAGGTGTCTTTATAGGCCGCAATGATGCCCGGCTGGGCCAGCGTCAATGGCTCGCCAGGGCGGCGCAAGACCCAGATTTTGTCGCCATTCTTGGCATCGAAGGCATGGACCTGGCGATCTACCGTCAGCACGAATACCCGCTCGCCGGCGACCAAAGGCGCGGCCACCACCGGCGTCGGCAGCGTCTTGCGCCATGTGACTTGACCGCCATCCAAAACCACAACTTCATTGGCGGTACTGACGACAGCGGCAAACTGGCCGTCACTGCCGACACCGGCCGCCAGTTTTTGACCGATACTGGCACTCCACAGCCTGCTGCCATCGCTGGCCTGCAGCGCTTGCACCGTGCCGTCACCACCGGCCACCACAAATTGATCCGCCACGGCAGCGACCGAGAGCGGGAACTTGACGCCGTCGACACGCGCCGACCAGACCACCCGCCCTGCGATGGCCGGCGTGATCTGCTCGAGCTCAGCCGGCTTGGGCGCTGTGGACGAGCTGAACAAGGAGCAGCCGGACAATGCTGCGCCTAATAGCGCGGCCGCGAGGAGGTTCTTGACCATCATTTAGCAGCTCCCGAGGCCGCATCTTCAGCCGCTGCAGCAACACCCAGGGTGGCCAGCTTGGCCTCGATCAAACGGCGATAGTCTTGCTTGCTGTTCATCGCGGCGTAGGCCTTTTGATACTCGGCCCGCGCCAGTTCGGGCTTGGCCTGCAAGACGAACAGATCGCCACGCCGATCGGCTTGCAAGGCGGTGAAATCAGCCAGCTTGATGCCATCCAGCGTCTTGGCGGCTTCCACGTATTGCTTGGCTTCCATCTGCAGACCGGCCAGGCGCAGGCGCGCCAGATCACGGTACTCATCGTCGGCGGCGTTGTCGGCCGCCCAGGCCAGGCTGGCGCGCGCGGCCTCGGCCTGACCCTTGTCGTACTGCAGCTTGGCCGCTTGCATCGCCGCCTGCGCGGTCAAGGTGGTCTTGGGGTAACGCTCTTTCAGATCGGCGAAGACGCGGCCGGCCTTGTCGGCGTCGGCGGCTTGCACGGCGCGGTCCAGCTCCTCGTACATGGCGGCGGCCTTGACGGCTTGATCACGCTGCCACCAGGTCCAGCCGTTCCAGGCCGCAAATCCGGCCAACACCAGGGTGATGACCCAGGTGATCAGATTGCCGTATTGCTTCCAAAAAGCCTTCAGCTGGTCCAGTTGTTCTTGTTCTTCGAGATCGAGATGCGTCGCCATGGATGAAAGGTGCTCTGAAAAAACTGGAAAGAAATGGACGAAAGAAGCCCGCGATTATGCGTTGAGCAGCTCGGCAGCCCAATCGGCAGCCGAAGAAATGCTGCGCGTGTACTGTGTCCGAACTTCGGACTGCGCACCCCAACGCAGCGGCTTGACGGCGACCAGGCCTTGCGCGACCTCGTCCTCGCCGAAGATCAGCGCATAGCTGGCACCGCTGGCATCGGCCTTCTTGAACTGCGATTTCATGCTGGACTGGCCGGGGTGCAGGACCACCGAGACGCCGGCCGCACGCAGCGCTTCCAGCGCCACCATCACTTGAGGCAGACCCTGGCTGGAGGGCACGATCGCATAGGCGTCAGGGGCCGGAGCCGCAGGTGCAACACCGACCTCCTCCAGCAGCAAGAGCATGCGCTCCATGCCCATGCCGAAGCCGACCGCCGGCGCCGCCTTGCCGCCCAGCTGCTCAATCAGGCCGTCATAACGCCCGCCGCCACAGACCGTTCCTTGCGAGCCGAGCTTGTCGGTCACCCACTCGAACACGGTCAGGTTGTAATAGTCCAGGCCGCGCACCAGCCGCGGGTTGATGCGATAGGCAATGCCGGCCGCGTCCAGAATAGCGCGCACGCCGTTGAAGTGGGCCAGCGAGGCCTCACCCAGAAAGTCCAAGAGCTTGGGCGCCGCATCGGCCATCGCCTGCAGCGCCGGATTCTTGGTGTCCAGCACGCGCAGCGGGTTGCTGTACATGCGGCGCTGGCCTTCTTCATCGAGCAGATCTTTGTGCTGCTCCAAGTGAGCGATCAGGGCCGCGCGGTGGGCGCTGCGCTCAGTGGCCTCGCCCAGGCAGTTCAGCTCCAGGCTGAAATGCTCGCCGTCCACCAGACCCAGCTCGCGCAGAAGCCGGCTGCCCATCAGGATCACTTCCGCGTCGACATCGGGGCCGGCAAAGCCCAACGCCTCGACCCCCATCTGATGAAACTGGCGGTAACGACCTTTTTGCGGCCGTTCGTGGCGGAACATGGCACCGAAGTAGTACAGGCGCTTGCCGCCGTCGCGCAAAAAAGAATGCTCGGTCATCGCGCGCACCACGCCGGCCGTCATCTCGGGGCGCAGCGCCAACTGGTCGCCGTTCATGCGGTCTTCGAAGGCATACATCTCCTTCTCGACAATGTCGGTGACCTCGCCGATGCCGCGCACGAACAAGGCGGTCGGCTCGACGATGGGCGTACGCACATTCTGGTAGCCGTAGCGCTGCAGCACGCTGCGCATCTTGTCTTCCAACCACTCCCAGCGCGCCGACTCGGGCGGCAGGATGTCATTCATGCCCTTGACGGCACGCAGGGGCTCGACTTTGGGGGTGCTCTTCTTCGATTCTTCTGCAGTCATTCTCTTGTCCGGATCAGGCAACCGTTTGGGCAGCACACGCGCCACCAAAACGCTTCTC
>JADMJQ010000184.1:12355-15712 GCA_018780415.1 Roseateles sp.
GTCGTCGATCTGCTTGGCCAGCTCCTGGAAGGTGGTGCTGGTGGTGCGGCCGCAACCCGGGCAGGCGGTCACGCTGGGGTTGAAGGCTCGCAGACCCAAGGATTGCAGAATTTCAAGCCCGACCACCACCTCCTGGGTGCGCGCCTCGCCCGGCTGTGGCGTCAGCGAGATACGGATGGTGTCGCCAATGCCCTCTTGCAGCAGGATGGACAAGGCGGTTGCCGAGGCCACCGTGCCCTTGGTGCCCATGCCGGCCTCGGTCAGGCCCAGATGCAGGGCGTAATCGCAGCTGCGGCTGAGCGCCCGGTAGACCGAGATCAGATCCTGCACACCGCTGACCTTGCAGCTGATGATGATGTTGTCGGGGTTGAGCCCCAACTCGCGGGCGTAGGCGGCCGAGCTCAGCGCCGACTGGATCAGCGCCCGGTACATCACCTGCTGCGCGTCCCAGGGCTCGGCGCGGGCGGCGTTCTCGTCCATCATCTGGGCCAGCAGCTCGGAGTCCAGGCTGCCCCAGTTGACGCCGATTCGCACCACCTTGTCATAGCGCACGGCGGCGTCGATCATCTGGCCGAACTGGCGATCGCGCTTGTCACCCTTGCCGACATTGCCGGGGTTGATGCGGTACTTGGACAGCGCCTGCGCCATCGCCGGGAAGTCGGTCAACAGGCGGTGGCCGTTGAAATGGAAGTCGCCGACCAGGGGCACGTCAATGCCCATGCGGTCGAGCTGGTCACGGATATGCGGCACGGCCTCTGCCGCCTCGGGCGTGTTGACGGTGATGCGCACCATCTCCGAGCCAGCGATCGCCAACTCCTTGACCTGGATGGCAGTACCGATGACGTCGACGGTGTCGGTATTGGTCATCGACTGCACGCGCACCGGTGCGTCGCCGCCGACCGTCACCACCCGCTCGCCCCAAACCACGCGCGCTTGGCGCGAACGCCGTGGCGCCGGCCGGGCGGCCGCAATGGCTTCTTCCAAGCTGCTGGTGGTGTCAATCAGAGTTGCGCTCATAGTCTTTAATCAATCAATTCAGTTCAGTTCGAGTCGGGCCACATTGTTCTGACTCTGCCCAGCGAGATCAACCTTGCTGCCACGCAGCAGCATTTCGGTGCCGGCCACATTGCCGACCTTGACCTTCAGCGGCGGCAGGCCGGCCAGGCTTTGCTCCTCACCCGTACGCAAGGTCCGGGACAGCAAGACCTGACCCCGGGCATCGACCACCTCGACCCAGGATTCGGCGCTGATCTTGACGACCAGAGGCACCGCCCCTGCCGGAGCCGGGGCGGCGGCGAGCGCAGGTGTCGATGTCGATGTCGATGCAGTGGGCGCGGGCGCGGGCACGGCATTCGCCAATGGCACGGGCAACACCTCCAGCGCCACGGCCGACGCCGCCGCGGCTGGCTCGATCAGCGTCGGCTCCAAGGCGGGCGGATTCGCCTGCGGCGTTGCGATGATGACCTCGGGGGTCGCCGGTTGGGGCTGGCTCAGTCGCTCCACCCAGCCGGCCGGCATCAAATACACCGCCGCCGCGGCCAGCAACAACAACAGCGAACCCCAGACCAGCGGGCGCTGCAGCACGGCCAACGACAGACCCTCGGCGCGACCATCATGCTCGCGGTAGGCCTGATTCAAACCGCGCGAGACCATCAACTCCGACTCATTGCCGCGCGGCAACAAGGCCAGCACGGCTGTCGCGTCGACCTTCAAAACCCCGCACATGGCCTTTGCCAGGGCACGCGCAAAGGTGACATCCGGCAAATCCTGCCAGCGGTCGGCCTCCAAGGCCTCCAGCTTGGCCTGCGGCACTTTCAACATCGCCGCCATCGCGCCAATATGCAAGCCTTGCTTGCTGCGCAGCTCGCGCAACAGGGCGCCGGCGCTCGAGCCAGTGGCCGCCTTGGCCAACAAGGGCTGGTCCTCGCTCAGGTCTGAAGACATGCGTTCTCTCTCATTCATCGAATCGGCCATCATCCAAGGCCTGCCGCTCGGGCGAGTCGGGATACTTGCGCCGCAAGCTCTGACTCAGCTCATCCATTGATCTTGTATTGCCCAGCCGGCGCTCGATCCGCAAGGCCAGCCACAGGCTTTGCGCATTGCTGTACTCAGGCTGCGCATTGACCCGCTTGATGTAGAACTGCGCCCGCTCATACTGGCGGTTACGGTACAGAACCTCGGCAAAATTGACCGCCACAGCCGGGCTGGCCGGATCGTACTCAAAGGCCTTGGCCAGGCTGCGCTCGGCCTCGGCCATGCGGCCGGAGCGGGCCTCGCAGATGCCCTTGGCCATCATGGTTCTGGACGGCGCGGTGTAGTTCGGCTGGGCGACTGCCAGGTCGAACTGCACATCCGCCTCGGCCCAGCGCTGCTGCTGACACAGCAGCCAGCCGTAGTTGTGCAGCGTATCGGGGTCGAGTGGAAAGAGCTGCAATGAACGTTTGAAACTTTCTTCGGCCAACCTGGCCTCACCCATGGCGGCATAGATCAGGCCGCGCAGATTGATCGCCTCGCGCAGATCGGGCTTCAGGCTCAGCGCCAACTTCACATCATCCAAGGCGGTGTTGAACTGTCCGCGGCCAAAATACAGGGCCGCCATTTCCATCCGGACGCTGGCGCGTCTGTCAGCATCGGTCTGGTCCGAGGCGGTGCGGGGTTCCTCGCCCTTGGAACCGGCGGGCACGGCGCAAGCGCTCATCAGCCCAGCCGCTGCGAAGCCGACAAGGCAAGCGGCCAGACGCATCCAAGCGCTGACGTGATGAGAAGCTGACGGGGCGGTCTTCATTCGGCTCATGCTCATGGTTGGCATTCAGGAAAGATCTGCGCCTTTTACCATCATTGGCGCCCGCACCATACGCACCTGCACCTGGGTACGGTCCTGCACCTCGCCGGCCAACTGGCCGCAAGCGGCGTCGATATCGTCGCCGCGGGTCTTGCGCACCGTCGTCACCAGGCCGGACTGGATCAGGATTTCGGCAAACGCCATCACCCGCTCGCGCGAGCTGCGCTTCAACCCCGAGGCCGGAAACGGGTTGAACGGAATCAGATTGATCTTGCAGGACACATGGCCGCGCAGCAATTCGACCAAGGCATGGGCCTGCTCAGGCGTGTCATTAACGCCGTCCAACATGCAGTACTCAAAGGTAATGAAGTCGCGCGGTGCCTTGTCCAGATAGCGGTTACACGCCTCCAGCAGCTCGGCAATCGGGTACTTTTTATTCAGCGGCACCAGCTGATCGCGCAGCGGGTCGGTCGGCGAATGCAGGGAAACCGCCAGCGCGACCGGGCAGTCATCGCGCAGACGGTCGATCATCGGCACCACGCCCGAGGTCGACACCGTCACGCGGCGGCGTGACA
>JADMJQ010000081.1:0-4254 GCA_018780415.1 Roseateles sp.
CGATGTCGCGCGTCATGCCGCCGGTCTGGCGCTCCAGATGGAAGCGCAGGCTGAGTGCGTGCAAATGACGAAATACCTGCAGGGAGATGCTGCGCGCCGTGCCCTCGGTGGCCTTGGCGAAGATCAGCTCGCGCAGTTCAGTGAACAGCGAGGTCATCAAGCGCAGCGCGCCGTAAGCGACCAGCAGGCCCAGCGGCACAACGGCCATGCTGGCGGCCGAGCCCGGCTTGATGACCAGGCTGTCGACCAGGGACTTCAGCAGCAGGGGCACGGCCACATTGCTGAGCTTGGCAAACAGCATAAAGCCCAGTGCAAAGCCAACCCGCCAGCGGTAGCGCCACAAATACGGCAGCAGCTTGGCGATGGTGGCCCAGTCACTGCGCGGGCCGACCTTGCCAAGGGAATCAGGGGTAGGCGCTGGGCTGCGTCGCATAGTTTGTTTTACTTGTGGGCTGTGGCCGAGAATGGTGGCCAATTCTCTCAGGAACCGATATGACAACCCTCACCAGCCCCACGACCGCTACCCCACCCGCCATGCCGCGCGAACTCGTCTTGCGTGTGATGCCGATGCCGGCCGACGCCAACCACAACGGCGATGTGTTCGGCGGCTGGATCATGGCGCAGGTGGATATCGCCGGGTCGGTCCTGCCGGCCCGCATCTCCAAAGGGCGCGTGGCGACCGTGGCGGTAAAGGAGTTTTTGTTCAAGCAGCCGGTTTCGATCGGCGACTTGCTGTCCTTTTACTCACAGGTCACCCGCGTCGGGCGCACCTCCATCACCGTGCAGGTCGAGGTGGTGGCCGAGCGCAACCCGGCCAATCCGGAAGTGGTCAAAGTGACCGAAGCGCAGCTGACCTATGTGGCGATTGACCACGAGGGCAAGCCGCGCCAGTTCAATCAAACTTCGTGAAGTCCGGCTGGCGCTTCTGGAAGAAGGCTTGAAACGCCTCCATCGCCTCGGGTGAACGCAGGCGGGCGCCGAAGATCTCAGCCTCGACCTTGATCGTCTCCAGCACCTGCGCGGCGCTGTGGCGGCGCATCAGGCGCTTGCTTTCGCGCACCGCGCTCGGCGCCAGCGCATTGAAGCGCTCCGCCACGCGGCGGGCATAGCCAACCACTTCGCCGGCCGCCAGCACGCCATTGGCAATGCCGCATTCGACTGCGTCAGCGCCGGTGAAGGGGTCGCCCAGCAGCAACTTCTCGGCCGCTTTGGCATGACCCATCAGCGTCGGCACGATCAGGCTGGACGCGAACTCGGGCACCAGCCCCAAGCCGACAAAGGGCATGGCCAGGCGCGAATCGTCAGCCACATAGACAAAGTCGCAGTGCAGCAGCATGGTGGTGCCGATGCCGATCGCCGCGCCATTGACAGCCGCGATCACCGGCTTTTCGCAGCCCAGCAAGGCGCGCATGAACTGGAACACCGGCGCGTCTTCATCGCGCGGTGGGCTGCTCATGAAATCCTCGATGTCATTGCCCGAGGTGAACACGGTGGGCTGACCCTGGATCAGCACCGCGCGCACCGTCTTGTCGGTGTTGGCGGCCACCAGGGCATCGGCCATGTCCTGGTACATCACGCGAGTCAGGGCGTTCTTCTTCTCGGGGCGGGCGATTTCAATCGTGGCCACACCGTTGACGATGGCGGTTTTGATGCTCATGGGGCACTCTCCAAATTCTTTGAAATTTCGGGCGATTGTGGCTCAGCCCATCAGGGTTTGCTGACGAGTTGCTGCCAATGATTGGCCAGGTGCATCAGATGCGCCCGCTCGTATTCTTCGCGGCTCAAGGGGCCATAGGCGAAGTGCGGTGCCAAGGGGCCCTTGTGAGCCGCGAACGCGTCCATCGCGTCGAGCAGGCGCTGCACCGAGGACTTCAGGCTGCGTTCGGCGTCCAGCGCCGGCGCGCCAGGGATGGGCTCATCCAGGCTGTGCGACATCTTGCCGCGCGCATTGAACAAGGTCCAGGCGGCGGCGCCCAGGCTGGAGCGAAACCAAGCAGGCTTCATTTCCGGAAAGCCGACTATCGAAAACTCGATGCTTTGCGCCAGATGCTGCAGCAGTTGAGCCAAGGTCCAAGCGTTGTCACGCAACATCTTGGGCGGGCTGAACAGCAGCTCAAACACCGCCTTGCGCGCTTGCTTCCAGGTCGCGAAGGCGGGGCTCAAGTCGCCCTGACAACCGGCGAGCAGGGCCGGCGCGGCCAGCAAGACCGTGCCGCGTAAAACAACCGTTCGCCGGTTTGTCACCTTAGAGCCGCTCGATGATGCCGGCAGCACCTTGGCCGGCACCGACGCACATCGTCACCATGCCGTACTTCTCACCCGTGCGGCGCAGGCCGTGGATCACCGAGGCGGCACGGATGGCGCCGGTGGCGCCCAACGGGTGACCCAGGGCGATCGCGCCGCCATTCGGGTTGACCTTGCTACGGTCCAGCACGATGCCCTTGCTGTCGAGGTCGGTCAGAACGGCCAGCGACTGCGCGGCAAACGCCTCGTTCAACTCGATCCAGCCCAGGTCTTGCGCCTTCAGGCCGGCCAGCTTCAGCGCCGCAGGGATCGCCTCGATCGGGCCAATGCCCATGATCTCGGGCGGCACACCGCGCACTGCAAAGCTAACGAAGCGGGCCAGCGGCGTCAGACCGAAGCGCTTGACCGCCGCTTCGGACGCAACGATCAAGGCGCCCGAACCGTCAGAGGTCTGCGAGCTATTGCCCGCCGTGACCGAACCCTTGGCGGCAAACACCGCGCGCAGCTTGGCCAGGCCTTCCAGCGTGGTGTCACGGCGTGGGCCTTCGTCGGTGTCAACCATGCGGCGACGCTCATTGATCGAGCCGTCGAGCAGATTGGGCAGGCGCTCGATGATCTCGAACGGCGTCATTTCGTCCTTGAAGGCACCGGACTCAATCGCGGCCAAGGCGCGCAGATGCGATTGCAGCGCGAATTCGTCTTGCGCTTCGCGGCTGATCTTCCACTGCTGCGCGACCTTCTCGGCCGTCAGGCCCATGCCGTAGGCGAGGCCCAGGTTCTCGTCGCGCTCGAAGATAGCGGGTGACAAGGAAGGCTTGTAGCCGCCCATGGGAACCATACTCATCGACTCGACGCCGGCGGCGATCATCACCTCGGCCTCGCCGATGCGGATGCGATCGGCGGCCATTTGCAAGGCGGTGATGCCCGATGCGCAGTAGCGATTGACGGTGACGCCACCGACCGTATTCGGCAGGCCGGCCAGCACCGCACCGACGCGGGCGATATTCATGCCCTGCTCGCCTTCGGGGAAGGAGCAGCCGACGATGGCATCTTCGATGGCGGACGGGTCAAGACCTGGCACTTGCGCCAGAGCGGCTTGAATGACGCGCGCCAGCATTTCGTCCGGACGGGTGTTTTTGTAATAGCCCCGACCCGACTTGCCGATAGGCAGACGGGTGGCGGCGCAGATATACGCTTCTTGAACTTGCTTGCTCATGATGTTCTTTCCAATTCTCTTGATCGGTAGGTGACGGGGCCATTCGGGCCCCGTCACATGAAGCCGTTAGTTGCGAACTGGCTTACCGGTTTGCAACATGCCCATGATTCGCTCTTGCGTCTTGGGGTGCTCCAGCAAGCTGCAGAAATGCTTGCGCTCAAGCGACATCAAATACTCTTCCGACACCAGCGAGCCGGCCTCGACCGCACCGCCGCAGACCACATCGGCGATCAGGCTGGCGAGGTAGAAGTCATGTGCGCTGATGAAGCCACCGTCACGCATATTGGCCAGCTGACCCTTGATGGTGGCGATGCCGGAGCGGCCCGCGACCGGGAACAGCGCCCGCAGCGGCGCGCGGTAGCCGGACTCGGCCATCGCCTTGACTTGCGCCGTAGCGACATGCAGCAACTCGTCCTTGTTCGGCACGATCACGTCGCTGTCGAGCAAGAAACCGTTCTTGCGCGCTTCCAGCGCCGAGGTCGCAACCTTGGCCGTGGCGGCGGTCGTGAAGCCATCCTTCAGGAAGGCGAAGATGTCGGCATTGGCATTGCCGGCCGCGGCCATTTCGGCCGCACGGCGAGCGATATAGGTCAGGCCGCCAGCGCCGGGGATCAGACCCACGCCAACTTCGACCAAACCGACATAACTCTCCATATGCGCGACACGGCGCGCGCAATGCACGGCCAGCTCGCAACCGCCGCCCAGCGCCAGGCCGCGCATTGCGGCGACCACCGGCACGCTCGCGTAACGGATGCGCAGCATCGCGTCCTGCAGCTTCTTCTCCTCGGGCGCAA
>JADMJQ010000081.1:4264-14071 GCA_018780415.1 Roseateles sp.
ATCCGGCGACCAGATCACCAGGCCGTTGTAGCCGGCCTCGGCGATTTCGACCGCCTTCAGCAGGCCCTCGGTCACCGTCGGGCTGATCAGGTGCAGCTTGGCGGTGATTGAGGCGATCACGACCTCGTTGTCCAGTGTCCAGACGCGCAGCTCTTCGTTCTTGAACAGCTCGGTACCGGCCTTCAATGCATCGACAGAACCTTCGCCGAACAAGGCCTCGGGGAAGGCTTGGCGCTGATAAACCGGCAGCTCGGTGCGGGGCTTGAACTTGCCCTCAGCCGCGCTCCAGGAACCGGCCGCGCTGTGCACGCCGCCGTTGTCGGCCACCGGGCCGGTGAAGACCCAAGCCGGCAAGGCGGCGCTGGACAAGGTCTTGCCGGCGGCGATGTCTTCGGCCACCCAGTCGGCCACTTGCTTCCAGCCGGCTTGCTGCCAGAGCTCGAACGGGCCTTGGGACGAGCCGAAGCCCCAGCGCATGGCGAAGTCGATCTCGCGGGCGGTATCGGCCACTGTGTCCAGATGCACGGCGCAGTAGTGAAAGCTGTCGCGCAGGATCGCCCAGAGGAACTGGGCCTGCGGATTGGTGGATTCACGCAGCAGCTTGATGCGATCGGCGGCAGGCTTTTTCAGCATGCGTGCGACGATCTCGTCGGCCTTCTTGCCACCGGCGACATATTCACCGCTGGTCGTGTCCAGACGCATGATGTCCTTGCCGACCTTTTTGTAGAAGCCTGCGCCGGTCTTCTGACCCAGGGCGCCCTTCTCGATCAAGCCGGCCAACACGGCCGGCGTCGCATAGGTCGAATAGAAGGGGTCGTCCTTCAAATTCTCTTGCATGGTCTTGACGACATGGGCCATCGTGTCCAGACCCACCACGTCAGCCGTGCGGAAGGTGCCGCTGGAGGCGCGGCCGAGCTTTTTGCCGGTCAGGTCATCGACCAGATCGACGCTCAAGCCAAACTTCTCGGCTTCGATCATCGTGGCCATCATGCCGGCGATGCCGACCCGGTTGGCGACGAAGTTAGGTGTGTCATTGGCGCGTACAACGCCTTTGCCCAGGCCCGAAGTCACGAAGGACTCCAACTGATCGATCACGGCCGGCAATGTCGTCGGTGTATTGATCAACTCGACCAGATACATATAGCGCGGCGGGTTGAAGAAATGGATGCCGCAGAAGCGCGGTTTGATTTCTTCCGGCAGCGCTTCGGCCAGCTTGGTGATCGACAGGCCCGAAGTGTTGGATGCGACGATGGCATGCGGGGCGACGAACGGCGCGATCTTCTTGTAAAGATCCAGCTTCCAGTCCATCCGTTCGGCAATCGCCTCGATGATCAGGTCGCATTCACCCAGCAGGGCCAGATGCTCTTCGTAGTTGGCGGCCTGGATCAGCGCAGCGTCTTCCACCACGCCCAGCGGTGCGGGCTTGAGCTTGGTCAGGCCGGCAATCGCCTTGGTGACGATGCCATTCTTGGCACCTTCTTTGGCCGGCAGATCAAACAGGATCACCGGGACTTTGACGTTGACCAGATGGGCGGCGATCTGCGCGCCCATCACGCCAGCGCCGAGCACGGCGACTTTACGAACTTGAAAACGACTCACGTTGAATCCTTATATTTGTTGAAGCAAGCTTGAGGAGCAGCCTTTTTTTTGACTACTCGACGCGAATCCAGGTTTGCGTGCGACCCAACATCGGCATGCCGATATAGCCACGAACTTCCATCTTCTTGCCGCCATCCACCGGCTTCAAGCGCACCTTGTAGACCTTGCCGTTATTGGGGTCGAGGATCTCACCGCCATCCCACAGCTCGGCGTCACTGCTGCTCTTCTTGACGTCACGCAGAATGGTCATGCCCATCACCGGCTTGTCCTTGCGGTCGTCGCTGCATTTGTCGCACTTGGCGTCTTGCTTGGCCGGGTCCAGCAGCTTTTCGATCACGGCAGAGA
The DNA here is from genome assembly GCA_018780415.1 of Roseateles sp. Taxonomy (GTDB): domain Bacteria; phylum Pseudomonadota; class Gammaproteobacteria; order Burkholderiales; family Burkholderiaceae_C; genus Paucibacter_A. The sequence continues at coordinate 6,209 of JADMJQ010000081.1, forward strand.
ACACACCGCCGGTATCGCTGACGCGCACCAAGGACTTTTCGGCCTTGGTTTCATCATCAATCGTCTTCCACAAGCCCGCTGGGCTGGCTTGCGCCATCGCGAGGTTGGCAACAAGGCTCAAAACAGCAGCAGCAATCAGTGATTTCATGGTGTCTCCAAAGGATTGATCGGTGAACTCAGGCCTAACGTTAAATCAGAACAGCTCTTCTTCCATTTCCATCAGCGACGGCAGGCCGGCGCGGGCGGTGCGGATCAGCGTCGCCGTCTCGGGCAGCAGCTTCGCAAAATAGAAGCGTGCTGTCGAGAGCTTGGCGGTATAAAACTTGTCACCGCTGGCTTGCTTCTCCAGAGCAACCTTGGCCATACGGGCCCAGAAGTAAGCAAAGGTCAAATGGCCCACCACGCGCAGATAGTCGACCGCCGCGGCGCCGACTTCGTCCGGGTTGGCGAAGGCCTTCATGCCGATTTCGGTGGTCAGCTTGGTGACCTTATCGCCCAGATCGGCCAGCGGGTTGATGAACTCCTGCATCGCCTCATTGGTGCCTTCGGCCTCGACAAAGGCGGCGATCTTGGCGCCGAACTTGCGCAGCTTGGCGCCGTTGTCACCCAACACCTTGCGGCCCAACAGGTCCAGCGACTGGATGGTGTTGGTGCCTTCATAAATCATATTGATGCGCGCATCGCGCACAAATTGCTCCATGCCCCACTCGTGGATGAAGCCATGGCCGCCAAACACCTGCATGCAATGCGAAGTGGCGATCCAGCCGTTGTCGGTGATGAAGGCCTTGATGATGGGCGTCAGCAACGAGACTTCGTCTTCGGCTTCCTTGCGCTCGTCTTCGTCGTCCGAGGCCAGCGCCTTGTCCAGCGTCATGGCCACATAGGTGGCGAGCGCGCGGCCGCCTTCGGCATAGGCACGCGCGGTCAACAGCATCTTGCGCACATCGGGGTGCACGATGATGGAGTCGGCCGCCTTCTCGGGCGACTTCGGGCCGCTCAAGGCGCGCATCTGGATGCGGTCCTTGGCATAGGCCGCAGCGTTCTGGTAGGCCACTTCGGTCAGTCCGAGTGACTGGTTACCCACGCCGAGGCGGGCCGCGTTCATCATCACGAACATCGCCGCCAGGCCCTTGTTGGGCGCGCCGACCATGGTGCCGACCGCGTCTTCCAGGACCATCTGGCAGGTCGAGTTGGCATGAATGCCCATCTTGTGCTCAAGGCCGCCGCAGAACACGCCGTTGCGCGCGCCAAGGCTGCCGTCGGCATTGACATTGAACTTGGGCACGATGAAGAGCGAGATGCCCTTCGAGCCTTCGGGCGCACCAGGCAGGCGGGCCAGCACCAAGTGGACGATATTGGCGGCCAGGTCATGCTCGCCGGCCGAGATGAAGATCTTCGCGCCGGTGATTTTGTAGGTGCCGTCGGCTTGCGGCTCGGCCTTGCTGCGAAGCAGGCCAAGATCGGTGCCGCAATGCGATTCGGTCAGGCACATGGTGCCGGTCCACTCGCCGCTGGTCAGCTTGGGCAGATAAAGGGCTTTTTGCTCGGGCGTGCCGTGCGCGTGCAGCGCCTCGTAGGCGCCATGGCTCAGGCCCGGGTACATGGTCCAGGCCTGGTTGGCCGAGTTCAGCATCTCGTAGAACGCCTGGTTGATCACCACCGGCAGGCCTTGGCCGCCGTACTCGGGGTCGCAACCCAGGGCCGGCCAGCCGCCTTCCACATACTTGGCATAGGCTTCCTTGAAGCCCTTGGGCGGCGTCACCTCATGGGTGGTTTTGTCCAGCTTGCAGCCTTCGGCGTCGCCGCTCAGATTCAACGGCGCCAGCACCTCGGAGGCGAACTTGCCGCCCTCTTCCAGCACTGCATTGATGGTGTCAGCGTCGATGTCGGCATGGGCCGGCAGCATTTTGAGTTCGTCGACCACGTTCAGCACTTCGTGCATCACAAACTGCATGTCGCGCAGTGGGGGGTTGTAGATCGGCATTGCGTACTCCAGGTTGAAACTAGCGAGATCAGGCGCGCTTCTTAGCGCTGGCCCGAGGTTTGGATTTGAGATTTGGCTTGCTGTGAGCGTCGATTTGCAGACCCAGCGGCGTGGCATAGAACTGGATCGTGCGCTCGAAGCCCAGGCCGGCGCGCGCCACGGCGCCGGGGTTGCGCATGAAGCGTGCATCGTGATGCAGGGACAAAATCAGCCCGTGCAACTCGAACAAGATTTGGTGAACATCGGCGTCGGCATGCAAATGACCGGCCTCTTGCGCCAGCAAGATCGCCTTGTGCAGCGCGCCGTGCCAGTCACGCACCATCGCCACCAGCGCATCGCGCACCGGACCAGGCCGGTCGTCGAACTCAACCGCGCCGCTGATATAGATGCAGCCCGAATCGACCTCGACCGAGACGCGCCGCACCCAGCGCTCATACAAGGCACGCAGCCGCGGCAGGCCACGTTCCTCGCGGATGGCGGTGAAAAACACCTCCTCCTCGAACTTGGCGTGATATTCCTTCACCACCGCGATCTGCAATTCTTCGCGTGAGCCGAAATGTGCAAACACGCCCGACTTGCTCATCTTGGTCACATCGGCCAGCGCGCCTATCGACAAGCCCTCCAGCCCCATATGCGAGGCCAAGCCCAGCGCCGCCTCCAAAATGATGGCGCGGGTGTGCAGGCCTTTTTGCAGCGAACGTACCACCCGCGCAGGCTTTAACGGCGGCTGCGGCTGAGGCGGCAAGGCCGGCTCAGGCTGGGGGACAAAGGGGGCGGAAGCGGTCACAGGCGTTTTTCAAGCAGACAGGTCGGTGGCTCGGGTCAGGTTCGACATAATAAAACGAACGATCGTTCTATTTTGCAGAAACTTGGGGCCCACCGCCTAACTATTTGCAGCGAATTTTTAGGTGCGCTTGTCTAGAAAATCACGCCGGCGGCATAGTTTGGGCGTCCCGCGTGACCCTGTCTTGACACCGTGGCGTCCCGACCACCCCGCCAGCATTGCGCTTGAGCCCGGACACATAATTGAAGTACGCTCGAACGTGGAGGTCATCGCCTTGGACGTGCTGCAACTGGATATTTCTGGTCGACCACAAGCTTGGATCACGACGCGTGAGGCGGCCGTGATCTACGCCAGCGACGGCATTGCCTGGACGCTGGGCGATCCTTGCCAAGTTTTACGCGGCGGCTTCCAGCGCCGCACCGGCATGCAGTCGCGCATCGAGGTTCACCCCATCATCGCGGTGCGCGGCAGCGTCCCCAGCCGTGCCTGGCGCCAAGCGCCGGCGCTGTCGAACGCCAAGCTGTTCGCCCGCGACCGCTATGTTTGCGCTTACTGCGGCCACAGCTTTCACGCCGACGCCCTGACCTGCGAGCATATTCAGCCCAGCTCCCGCGGTGGCTCCGACAGCTGGATGAACTGCATCACCGCCTGCCGCGGCTGCAACGGCCGCAAGGGCAGCCGTTTGCCGGAAGAGGCCCATATGAGCCTGCTCTACCTGCCCTATGTGCCGAGCTTGCATGAGGACATGATCCTGCGCGGGCGGCGCATCCTGGTCGATCAAATGGAGTTTTTGCTGGCCAGCGTGCCGCGCTCAAGTCGGCTGCACGGCTGAGCCGACCGGGGGCGAGCCCAAGCGCCCTCCGTCGAGGCTGTCAACGACGCCGATGCCGGGCGCGTTGAGCCGCTTCAAGATTCCCGGAGTTCCGTCCTATGCAGCAGCCTTCCTTCCATCGCGCCGGTGTTGCCGCCGCCCTGATCACCCTGTTGACTCTCAGCGCCTGCTCGACCAGCAGCCCCGATGTGATCCAGCGCCGTGACGCTCAGTCCATGTCGCAAGTGCTGGACGCCAGCGTGCTGTCGGTGCGCAGCGTGACGGTCGAGGGCTCCCAAAGTGGCGGCGGCGCCGTCGCCGGCGGCGTGGTCGGCGGCATCGCCGGCTCAGCGGTCGGTGGCCGCAAGGAAAGCCAGATCATCGGCGTGCTCGGCGCCGTCGCCGGCGCCATGCTGGGCAACGCGATCGAACGCAGCGGCACCCAGGAGCAAGCGGTGGAAATTTTGCTGCAGCTGCGCAATGGTGAGCGGCGCGCCGTCGTGCAGGCCAAGGGCGCCGACAGTTTCAAGCCAGGCGACGCGGTAATTCTGATCACCACCGGAGGCAAGACCCGCGTCACACGCGCACCTGAGCTCGCCGCCAGCGCGCAAGCCAAGCCAAACTAAGCCGTTTCAAGCAGGGCAATGAGGGCAGCCAGGCGCGGGATACGTCCAGCCAGCACCCTCAGATTCAGACTCAAGCTCAGAGTCCGGGTCAGATATTGGCCGCTGGCCGGCTCAGCTCAGTACCTTGTCTATCACCTTCATCAGCTCCAGCGGGCTGAAGGGCTTGATCAGGTACGCGTCGGCGCCGGCGTGGAGGCCGGCCTGGCGGTCACTCTCCTGGCCGCGCGCGGTCAACAAGATCACCTTGGCCTGGCGCGTCACCGGGTCAGCCTTGACCTTGGCGCAGACTTGCAAGCCATTGAGCCCACCCGGCATCATCACGTCGAGCAGAATCAGGTCAGGGCCGAAGCTGCCGGCCTTGGCCAAGCCGATATCGCCATTGGAGGCCTCGTCGATTTCATAGTCATCGAACTCCAGTGTGACCCGAATCAGCTCACGGATTTCCTCTTGGTCCTCAACGATCAAAATCTTCTTCATGGGCGCGCTCGCGGCCACATCATGGCCAGGTTTTGGTCGAATCAATATGACGTTCAATAATGCCTGAAATTTGCGGCCTCTGGGCCGGCAAAGTGGCAGGCAATCGCTGGAACTGCGGCACAAATGCCCAGCCTTCGAGCCCGCCTCAAGTTTGCCCTGAATTGGGCCGATGACGATGGGCAGACCGGAGCATTGCCGCATGAACAAAAGCCTTTTCTCACTCGCCAAGCAGGCGCTGGCGCATTTGAGTTTGGCGCTCTGCCTGACGCCCGCGGCCCAAGCCGCCGAGGAAACGGTCTATCGGTTCTCGCCGGTCAACCAAGCCAGCATTGCCCTATCGGCCGACTACTGGAACCCCATCGTGGCCTATGTGTCTTCGACGAGCGGGGTCAAGCTGGTGCTCAAGATCGGCCGCACCTCGGCCGACACCACCGCCTATGTGCTGGCGCAAGAGGTCGAGTTTGTGTTCAGCAACCATTTGTTCAGCCCGGAACGCGACAAACTGGGCTGGAAGGTCTTCGGCCGCCGCCTGACGCCGGCCATCCACGGCCAGTTGATCGTGCCCGCCGACTCGGCCACCACCGACATCACACAGCTCGGTGGCAAAGAGGTGGTCTACCCCGGCCCGGAGGCGTTTGTGTCCTACAAGCTGCCCTATGCTCATTTACTGAATCAGAAAGTGGATGCCAAGGTGGTGTTCGCCGGCAATACCGACGCTGCGCTGGCGCAGTTGTTCAGCGGCCGGGCTGCGGCGGCCGGCGTCAACTCGCAGCTGGCTGAGAACTACGGGCGCCGTGAGGGCAAAAAATACCGCGTGCTGTGGCGCTCGGAGCCCTTGCACGACCTGGCCCTGATGGCCGCGGCCAAGGTGCCCGAAAAAGACGTGCAGGCGGTGGCCAAGGCATTTGCCGGCATGCACAAAGATCCCAAGGGCCAGGCCATCTTGAAAGAAGTCTCCCAGCACATCGGCCTGACCCAGGAGGCCTACTTCATCCTCTCTGACGGCAGCGAGTACGCACCCTATCGCAAGTTCTATCAGACCGCACCGGCGCAGTTGCGCTGAGCCGGTGCAGTTCCCGCTCCAGCTCATGCTGCTCAGCCGTTTGCTGCCGTCCAGCCTGATCGGGCGGGTGTTTCTGCTCTACCTCGTCTCGATGCTGATCTTCATGGGTGGAGCGATGGGCTGGTATGCCTGGCGCAGCTACACCGGCAGCATCAGCAGCGCGCAGGATTCGGCCGACACCTTGATCAGCCTCTTGGGCCCGGTGGTGACCGATTCGGCCGTGATCGGCGACTACGAAACCATTGAGCGGGCGTTGGAGCGCAGCGCCAAGCATGCCGATATCGGCGCCGCCCTGTTCATTGACCTCAAAGGCGGGCGCATTGAGCGGCGCGGCCATGAGGCCCCAAAGGCGCATGCACCGGCCAGCCTGGAGAACGCCATCGCCGAGCAACTCAGCGATCTGAACCTGACTATCGTCGCCGGCGGCAAGGACTATGGCGTGCTGCGCCTGCAATTCAGCAGCGCGCGAATCGCCGCCGACTTCTGGCAGCAGACGCTCTTCGCGCTGGGTCTGGCGGGCTTGAGCCTGCTGGCCAGCCTCGGGTTGGTGTGGTGGCCCTTGAAGCATTGGCTGGGCAATCTGGGGCAGATTCAGGCCTTTGGCGAACAGATGCAAGTGGCCGGCGGGGTCTTGAGCCCTATGCAGGCGGGAGACGCGCCATTGGAGTTCCGCAAGACCTTCGAAGTGCTCAACCAGGCTGCGCATTCGCTGCAACTGGAGCGCGAACGCGCTGCGGTAACCCTCGCTGCCATTGGGGACGGCATTGCAACCACCGATGCGGCCGGCCGCATCATGCTGGCCAATCCGGTCTTGGCGGCGATGTTGGGGCGCGCCCAAGCCACGCTGCTGGGCCAAGCGATTCAATCGCTGCTGCCCGGGCTGCCGGCCAAGCTACCGCTGGATGCAAACGGGGCCAAGAGCTGGTCCATGCGGGTGCGGCCGGACGATAGGCAGGCCACCAAGGTCTTGGACCTGAGCGTCTCCTTGATCAGCGGCGTTGACGGCGCGGTTGCCGGCTATGTGCTGGCGTTTCGGGACATCACCGAGCAGCAGGCGCTGGAAGACCGTTTGCAGAACGAGTTGAGCGAGCGCGCCAGCGCCCTGCAGACCTTGCGCAGCATGCTGCAAACGCCGTCCCGCCAGCCGGCAGCCAGCAGTGGCGATAGCAAGAGCAGCAATGACGACGACATCAGCGCCGTCCTGCAACTGGTGCAGGAGCTGCTGACCAGCTTGCGCGAGCGCGGTGAGCAGTTGGCGACGATTTTCGCCCTCAGCCCTGACGGCTTTGTGTCCTTTGATGCCGCTCACATGACGCGTTACATCAGCCCGGCGTTTGCCCGCCTGGCCGGGCTGGCGGCCGGCTCCGGCCTGGGCCTGCATGAGGCCGAGCTGATGCAACAGCTGACCCTCAACTGCCCGCCCCATACCCAGCGACCCGAGTTTGCGGCCCTGCGCCTGGGCAAGCTGCGCCTTGAGCTGGAGCGACCGACCCGCCGGGTCTTGGAGTTGACCCTGCACGAGGGCGGCCCGGCGCAAGGTCAGGACGTTTCGCAGTTGCTGCATCTCAGCGACGTCACGCATCAGGTCGAGGTGGAGCAGATGAAGAGCGAGTTTCTGTCCACGGCGGCGCATGAATTGCGCACACCGATGGCCAGCATCTATGGCTTCACCGAACTGTTGATGAAGCACGAGATTGCGCCCGAGAAGCAAAAGTTGATGCTGGCCCGCATCTACCGCCAATGCGAGGCGATGATTGCCATCCTCAATGAGTTGCTCGACCTGGCCCGCATCGAGGCACGCCGTGGCAAGGACTTTGAGCTTGAAAGCTGCGAGCTGAACGGCCTGGTCGATCAAGTGGCGCAGGACTTCCAGCCGCCGGCCGAACGCAGCGCGCCGCGGGTCAGTTGTGCGCAGCCGCAGCTGTGGGTCCATATTGACCGCCAGAAGCTGCAGCAGGTTTTACGCAATCTGCTGTCCAACGCCTACAAATACTCGCCCAGCGGCGGCGCCGTCATGCTGCGCGTGTTCGCCGAGCCGAGCGCCGCCAACCAGACGGTTTGCATCGAGGTGCAGGACCACGGCATTGGCATGAGCGCCGAGGAGCTTTCACATGTCAG
>JADMJQ010000081.1:14082-15641 GCA_018780415.1 Roseateles sp.
TGGGCATGAGCATCGTCAAGGAAATCATCGACCTGCTCGGCGGCCAGATGCAGCTGAGCAGCGAGCCCGGTCAGGGCACCACGGTCAGGCTTTGTTTGCCCCGGCTCGAACCGGCATCCAAGCCGGAGGCGGGGTAAACCACTGTTGTTTGAGCGTCCACCCTCACCCTGATGCAGGCCTAATCGTGAGCTACGACACATGCGCTGTGCGGCGTTCGATGAGTGCGCGGTTTACAGTGTGAATTGATAGCCATTTCAGACCCAAAACACCTACTCTCCATGGACGCCACCCTGGCCGAACCACCCCAGTCCGCCCTCTCGGGCGTGGCCCGCATGTTGGTGCACGCGGGCAAACTGAGCCCAAAGGTGGCCGAGGACCTGGCCCGCCAGGCGCGCGAGAAGAAGATCAGCTTCGTCAATGCGGTGATTGCCGGCGGCGTCGTCTCGTCGGTGGACCTCGCGCACACGCTGTCGACCGCCCTGGCCCTGCCGCTGCTGGATTTGAGCGCGATGGACCCGCAGCGCATGCCGCACAACATCATCGACGGCAAGCTGGCCTTGCAGTATCAGGTGGTGGTGCTGGGGCGGCGCGGCAGCCGGCTCTTCATCGGTGGGGCCGACCCGACCGACCAGGAGGTGGTGGAACGGATCAAGTTCGCCACCCAGCTGGCGCCCGAATGGATCATCGTCGAGCATGACAAGCTGGCCAAGATGCTGGCCGGCGCGGGCAGCAGCGCCAGCGAAACGCTGGAATCGATGGCCGGCGGTGACTTTGACTTTGATATCGACGAAGGCGAGGCGGCGCCCGCGCCCGAAGCAGCCGAGCTCGGTGACGTCGAGGACGCGCCGGTGGTGCGTTTTTTACAGAAAATGCTGGTCGACGCCATCAATATGCGCGCCTCGGACCTGCATTTCGAGCCCTACGAATATCACTACCGGGTGCGCTTCCGGGTCGACGGCGAGCTGCGCGAAATCACCCAGCCGCCGATCGCCATCAAGGACAAGCTGGCCTCGCGCATCAAGGTGCTTTCCAGGCTGGACATCGCCGAGCGCCGGGTGCCGCAAGACGGCCGCATGAAGCTGAAGTTCGGCGCCAAGTCGATCGACTTTCGTATCAGCACCTTGCCGACCTTGTTCGGCGAGAAGATCGTGATCCGGATTTTGGACCCGTCCTCCGCCAAGCTGGGCATCGAGGCGCTGGGCTACGAGAAGATCGAAAAAGAGCGCCTGCTGGCCTGCATCTCGCGCCCTTACGGCATGGTGTTGGTGACGGGCCCGACCGGCTCGGGTAAGACGGTGTCGCTGTACACCTGCCTGAACATCCTCAATCAGCCGGGCGTGAACATCTCGACGGTCGAAGACCCGGCCGAAATCAACTTGCCAGGCATCAACCAGGTCAACGTCAATGACAAGGCAGGCCTGAGTTTTTCGGCGGCGCTGAAATCGTTCTTGCGCCAGGACCCGGACATCATCATGGTCGGCGAGATCCGCGATCTGGAAACCGCCGACATCGCCATCAAGGCCGCGCAAACCGGCCATATGTTGATGTCGACACTGCAT
>JADMJQ010000315.1 GCA_018780415.1 Roseateles sp.
CAAGACCACGCCGATCCTGATCCTGACCACCGAGTCCAGCGATCAGATGAAGCAAGCCGGGCGCGCCGCAGGTGCGACCGGTTGGCTGGTGAAGCCCTTCGATCCGGCCAAGCTGATCGAAGTGATCGGCAAAGTAATTCGGTGAAGCGTCGTCAACTTTGGAGTAAAGCATGGGAGAAATGACTTCCGAGGGCGCCAGCCTGAGCGCTGGAATCGACCTGAGCCAGTTTTACCAAGTCTTCTTTGAGGAGGCGGGCGAGAATCTCGACAATATGGAGCAGATGCTGCTCAACCTCAACATCGAGACCGCTGACGACGAAGAGCTGAACGCAATTTTTCGATGCGCCCACTCGATCAAGGGCGGTGCTGCGACCTTCGGCTTCAGTGATGTGGCCGAGCTGACGCACCAGATGGAGACGCTGCTGGACAAGCTGCGTCGCCATGAATTGAATCCGACCTCGCCGATGGTCGACACCTTGCTGCAGTCCGGTGATGCCTTGCGCGCCCAACTGGGCCGCCACCAGGGTTCCGGCGCCGCCGCTGTCGACACCACCGATCTGCTCAACAGCATTCGCGGCTTTGTCGAGAGCGAACAGGAAGAAGCGCCCGCAGCGGCCAGCGCCGCACCGGTCGCTGCCGCAACGCCCAAGGCCAGCAAGCCGGCCGTCGTCAAGCCAGGCGTGCGTGAACTCGAGATGCGCGTCGGCCCTTTGACCGACCTCAGCTTGGCCGACAACCTGGTCGACCTGTTCAAAGAGATCACCGACCTGGGCACGATCGAGCCTTTGGACGGGGGTATCGCCGCCGACGGCGTGCGCCGCTTCAAGGTGCTAACCAGCAGCTCGGACGGCGATCTGCTTGATTTGTTCACCTTCCACGTCGCCCGTGAGCAGGTCCAACTATTGCCCTTCGGCCCTGGTTTTGGCTTCCATGAGGGCTCACCCGGCTCGCCCGCGGCGGCTGCCGCGGCGCCCGAGGCTGACCTCGGCTACGGCTTCTTTGACAATGCGCCGGGCCTGCCGGAAGGCACCGCGGCGGCCGGCGATTTGAAGGTGCAAGCGGAGGCTGCCAAGCCGGCCGTTGTCGCACAAGCGGCCGCACCGCGCCCAGCCAGCGGCCCCGCCGCCGGCATGGAGCAATCAACCCTGCGGGTGTCGATCGAGAAGGTCGACCAGCTGATCAATCTGGTCGGTGAACTCGTGATTACCCAAGCCATGCTGGCGCAGAACAGCCGCGACGTTGCGCCGGGCCTGTACCAGCAACTGACTTCGGGACTGGCCGATCTGGAGCGCAACACCCGTGACTTGCAAGAGTCGGTGATGTCGATCCGGATGATTCCGATGTCCATCGTGTTCAACCGCTTCCCACGCATGTTGCGTGATTTGGCAGCCAAGTTGGGCAAGAAGGTCGAGTTGGTGACCCAGGGTGAAGCGACCGAGTTGGACAAGAGCCTGGTCGAGAAGATCACGGACCCGCTGACGCATTTGGTTAGAAACAGCTGCGACCACGGCATCGAGATGCCCGCCGACCGCTTGGCCAAAGGCAAGCCTGAGCATGGCACCATCACCCTGGTCGCTTCGCATCAGGGCGGCTCCATCGTGATCGAAGTACGCGACGACGGCAACGGCTTGAACCGCAACCGCTTGATCAAGAAGGCACGCGAAAAAGGTATCGACGCGCCCGATTCGATGAGCGACTCGGATGTCTGGAACTTGATCTTCGCGCCGGGCTTCTCGACCGCCGATCAAGTCACCGACGTCTCCGGACGCGGTGTCGGCATGGACGTGGTGAAACGCAATATCACCTCGCTGGGTGGCACGGTGGAGATCGATTCCGCCGAAGGCTATGGCATGAAGGTCTCGGTGCGTTTGCCGCTGACTCTGGCCATTATGGACGGCATGAGCGTGGGCGTCGGCGAAGAGGTTTACATCTTGCCGCTGTCCTCGGTGATCGAGTCCTTCCAGGTGCAAGCCGACACCATCAAGACAGTCGCCGGCTCGGGGCGCGTCGTCGAGGTGCGCGATGAGTACATGCCGGTGATCGGGCTGGAGACCATCTTCCAGGTGCCGCGTTTCGACTTCGAGCATGTCAGCACCATCATGGTGGTGGTGGAGGCCGAGGGCGGGCGCGTCGCCCTGCTGGTGGACGAATTGCTCGGTCAGCAACAAGTCGTGGTGAAGAACCTCGAAGCCAACTATCGCAAGGTTCCCGATGTGTCGGGAGCCACCATCATGGGCGATGGCCGAGTCGCGCTGATTCTCGATGTGGGCAGCTTGGTGCGGCGCTCCCGCCACTGAAGCCTTCCCAAAAAATCTCTAAGAAAGTCTTCAATGAATATGAGCGCGATGATTCGGCAGTTCAGTATCCGCATTCGCATGATTGGTGCGATTGCCATGGTTTTGGGCCTGTTGCTGCTGGTCGGCGGTGTGGGCTATTTGGGCATGAACGCCTTGCGCGATCAGAACCAGCAGCTGGTTGAGAACACCGCCAACTTGGCCAAACAAGCGACCGCTTTGGCACAGCATGTGGAGAGTGGCGCGGCCAAGGAGGGCGGCGCTTCGCAAGACAAACTACTGAGTGAAATCCGCGCAACGCTGAAACAGACCGCAGAAGGTTCGAAGGCCAACGGCAAGGGCGCCCAAGACAACAGCCTGATGATCTTCATCATCGTGCTGGGCCTTGGCGCCCTCATCGTCGTGCCATTGACGCTATTGAATATGCAGAGCATCTGCACGCCGTTGGCTCAGGCCGATGCCTTGGCCAACGCGATTGCCAATGGCGACCTGACCGGCTCCTCGGTGCAGATTGAAGGTCAGGACGAGGCCTCACACCTGATGCGTTCCCTGCAACATATGCAGCAAGCGCTGCAAAGCCTGGTGAGTCAGCTGCGTACCTCGGCAGACAGTATCCGCACCGCCTCGGTAGAGATTGCCTCCGGCAATCAAGACCTCTCGAATCGAACCGAACAAACCGCATCCAATTTGCAGCAGGCGGCTTCGTCGATGGTGCAACTGACCGGCACGGTCAGGCAAACCGCCGATTCGGCCCGCACTGCGAATCAACTCGCCAACTCGGCCTCGCACGCGGCGGCCAAGGGCGGTGATGTGGTCGGGCAAGTGGTGGCGACCATGGACGACATCAACACCAGCTCGAAGAAGATCAGCGACATCATCGGCGTGATCGACAGCATCGCCTTCCAAACCAATATCCTGGCCTTGAACGCAGCGGTTGAGGCCGCCAGAGCGGGCGAGCAGGGTCGCGGCTTAGCGGTGGTGGCCAGCGAGGTGCGCTCCTTGGCGCAACGCAGGGCCGAAGCGGCTCGCGAAATCAAGACCCTGATCGGCGCCAGCGTCGAACGCGTCGAGGTCGGCTCTCGCCTGGTTCAGGAAGCCGGCTCCTCGATGACCGACATCGTGTCAAGCGTGCAGCGCGTGTCGGACATCATTGGCGAGATCACGGCCGCCGCCAGCGAGCAAAGCGACGGCATCGAGCAGGTCAATCAATCGGTCGTGCAACTGGATCAAATGACCCAGCAAAACGCAGCCCTGGTGGAAGAGTCGGCCGCCGCAGCGGAAAGTTTGAAGGACCAGGCCGAGCAATTGACCGAGGCCGTTGGCAAATTCAGAACCAGCGCCGAGGCCAAGCCGTCGGTACGCAGCTCGGCGGCGAGCTTCCGACCCAGCCCGGCAAAATCTTCGCCCAGCAAACCGCTCGCCAAGGCGGCCGCCGGTCGCCCCGCCTCGAGCTACAGCCCGGCCCCTGCCGCCGGCGCGGCAGCGCGACAAGCGCCTGCACCGAAAGCCGCGCCCGCGCCTGCGCCCAAAGCCAAACCAGCTGCATCGCCCAGTCAAGCAGAGAGCGAGTGGGAATCCTTTTAGCGTCTTGTAGCGCCCTTTGTTCTTCACCTATCCATCCCGTACAAATAACGAGGTAAGCCATGGAAACCACCCGAGACAATGTTCCGGCCCTGCGTCAAGAAGCCGGTAGTCTGGCGATGAAGAACCACGGCCCTGCCAGTGGTGAGTTTTTGACCTTCCGTTTGGGCGCCGAGGAATACGGCATCGACATCCTGAAGGTGCAGGAGATCCGCTCCTACGAGCCGCCTACCCGCATCGCCAACGCGCCCGACTTCATCAAGGGCGTGGTCAATCTGCGCGGCGTGATCGTGCCCATCGTCGATCTGCGACTCAAGCTCGGTTGCCCCAGCGCCGAGTACAACAGCTTCACGGTTGTGATTGTTTTGAATGTCCGTAACCGCGTGGTCGGCGCCGTCGTTGATTCGGTTTCCGATGTGCTTGAGTTAAATCGCGATGCGATCCGCCCAGCGCCGGAGCTCAGCTCCACTTCGGTGGACACCAGCTTCATCACCGGCATCGGCACCGTCAACGACCGGATGCTGATTCTGATGGACATCGAAGGTCTGATGAGCAGCGCCGACATGGGTTTGATGGACTCACTGACGGTCTGAGTCGAGCCCGAACCGGCCGTGCACAGTAAGAGACTCCGTGACGGCAGGCGGGTCTAACCCAAGCTGTCCACGGGTTCAGCTCGCCTTGGAAATTTGACAGACATATGGGGGAGTATATGCTATGACGACCAAGTCCACCTCGATCGCAAGGCGCGTATCGACCATTGGCGGCATCACCCTGGCGGTCGTCCTGCTCACGGTCAGCGGCATCGTCAGCGTGATGTTGACCCGCGACGCCAATCAACGCGTGCTGACCTGGGTTGGCGACAAGGCGCAGTCGCTGGTTGATTCGATGCACGCGATGGATGAGTCCTCGCGCATCTTGGTGGAACGCAACTTTGGTTCTTTGCGGCAAGAATTTGGCCCCAGCTTCACCCTCGATGAGGCGACCGGCGATTTGCGCGACTGGGGCCCAAAGCTGAACGGCAACTTCACGCAAGTCGACAAATTTGCCGGTGCGACCGGCGGCGTGGCAACCGTCTTCGCCACCAAGGGTGACGACTTTGAGCGCATCACCACCTCGTTGAAGAACGCCAAGGGCGAGCGCGCGATCGGCACGCTGCTGGGCAAGGCGCATCCGGCGTTTGAAACGGTCAAGGCAGGCAAGTCCTACTCGGGCCGCGCGGTCTTGTTTGGCCGCGCCTATATGACCCATTACCAACCGATCAAGAGCGACGAAGGCAAGCTGATCGGCCTGCTCTTCGTCGGTTTCGATTTGGATGCGTTCGAAGTGGCGATGGCGGGTCTGAGCGCCAATGCCAAGTTCTTCGACAGCGGCGGCACCTTTTTGGTTGCGGCAGGCAAGGATATGTCGCAGGCCACTTTTGCGGCCCACCCAACCGCCAAGGGCAAGCGGGTCGCTGACTTCATGCCTGGCCTGGACAAAGCCTTGACCGAGCTGGGCGAGAGCAAAGACGGCTATATGGCCGATTTTCCCAATGTGTTGGCGACGCCACGTGACGACAATTTTGCGGTCGTGCGCAAGAGCGACAAAACCGGGCTCTGGGTGGTGGCACAGGTATCCAGAAGTGAAGCGATGGCGTCTCACTGGGCCACCTTGGTGCCCTTCTGGATCATGCTGACGCTGACCACGGTGGGCCTCGGCCTGGGCCTGTTCTGGATGATGCGCAACTGGGTCGCGCGGCCGCTGGGCGCGCTGACCAATGCGGTCGGCGCGATCGCCCAGGGCGACCTGTCGCAATCGGTGACCAGCACCCGCGACGATGAAATCGGCATGCTGATTCAGCAAACCGAGGCCATGCGCGAGCGCCTCGCCGACACCATCGGTACGGTGCGCATGTCGGTCGACTCGATCGGCACGGCCAGCGCCGAAATCGCCACCGGCAATCAGGACTTGAGCCAACGCACCGAGCAGACCGCCTCCAATTTGCAGCTGGCTTCATCGTCGATGACCGAGCTGACCGGCACGGTCAAGCAAACCGCCGACTCGGCCCGTACCGCGAATCAGCTGGTGATCTCGGCGGCCGGCGCGGCGGCCAAGGGCGGCCAGGTGGTCGGCCAAGTGGTCGCCACCATGGACGACATCAACACCAGCTCACGCAAGATCAACGACATCATCGGCGTGATTGACGGCATCGCCTTCCAGACCAATATCTTGGCGCTGAACGCGGCCGTTGAAGCCGCCCGCGCCGGCGAGCAAGGTCGCGGCTTTGCCGTGGTGGCCAGCGAGGTGCGCTCCTTGGCGCAGCGCAGTGCGGCAGCGGCCAAAGAGATCAAAACCCTGATCGGCGCCAGCGTAGAGCGGGTCGAAATGGGTTCGCGCCTGGTGCAGGACGCAGGCAGCTCGATGACGGAAATCGTCTCCAGCGTGCAGCGCGTGCAAGACATCATCGGCGAGATCACCGCCGCGGCCAGCGAGCAAAGCGACGGCATTGGTCAAGTCAATCAGTCGGTCGCTCAGCTCGACCAGATGACCCAGCAAAACGCCGCCTTGGTGGAAGAATCTGCCGCCGCCGCGGAAAGCCTGAAAGATCAGGCGCAGCGCTTGATTGAGGCCGTGGCCGTGTTCCATTTGGCACAGGCGGGCGCGAGCAAGGCGCCAGCCAAAGGGGCCAAGCACAAGCCCGCAACTCAAGCAGCTGCCACCGCCCCCAAGTTCAACGCCTCAAAGCCTGGCCAGCCGCCACAGCCTTCCAAGGCGGCCGGCGCCGCGCCCCAAAAGGCCAGCCATTCGTCATCACCGGCATCGCCAGCGCCGCCCCCACGCGGCGCCAAGCCCGCTGCCGCCTCGCCCACCTCCAATGAGAGCGAGTGGGAAAGTTTCTAAACCTGCAGTTGTTTTCAGCATCAATCCTTTCCAGGGGGAGTCTCCATGTTTGATTCAATCAAGACCCGCTTGATCGCGCTGAGCATCGGCGTTGTGATCCTGGGGCTGTGCATTGCCACCGCCGCCAACTACGTCATTGTGCGTAACCACACCCAGGGCCAAGTCTTGCGCGACCTCGACGCCCTGGCGGCTGCGCGGGCCGCCTCGATCAACCAATGGATTCGCAGTCAACGCGATATCGTCAGCTCCCTGGTCCCGGTTGCGCAGGTCTCTGAACCCGTACCCTTCCTGGTGCAGGCGGCCAAATCAGGCAGCTTGGAGGCGGCCTATATCGCCCATGCCGACAAACGAATTTTCTTCAACTCGCCGCAGAATCTGCCGCCCGATTACGACCCGACCGGACGCCCCTGGTACACGCAGGCGGCCGCGGCCAGCGGCACCATCCTGACCGAGCCCTATATGGACGCGGCCCGCAAGCTCCTGGTGGTGACCTTTGCACAGTCGGTCAAAGAAGGCGGCCAGACCAAGGCCGTAGTCGCCACCGATGTCTTCCTGAACGAAGTCTCCAACACGGTCAAGGCCATCAAGCCGACCCCCAATGGTTTCGCGTTCTTGGTGTCCAACAAGGGCGTCATCGTGGCCCATCCGGATACCAACCTGGCACTCAAGCCCTTGACGGCGCTGTCGCCGCAGTTGGATGACAAGGCCATGAAGCAAATCCGCGAGGCCGGTGCGGAATGGGTGGACGCACGGGTTGGTGAGCAGGACTTGTTGCTGCGCGGCGTCGCCATCGGCGACACCGACTGGATTTTGGTCGCCGCGGCCGACAAGAGTGAGGCCTTGGCCTCGCTAAATTCGCTGCTGCGTGCGGCGGCCATCGTCTTGTTGCTGGTGATTGCCGTGGCCGGCGCCCTGATGGCCGGCGTGATCACTGCGATGTTGCGCGGGCTCACCCGGGTGCAAGCCGCGCTCGACGAGATCAGCGCCGGTGGCGGCGATTTGACCCAGCGCCTGCCAGAGCATGGCAAGGACGAAATCGCCCGCATCGCAACCGCCTTCAACCTGTTCGCGAAGAAGATTCAAGACATCTTGTTGGACGTCCGGTCGGCCAGCAACTCGATCACCACCGCCTCCAGCGAGATCGCGTTGGGCGCCCAGGATCTGTCGCAGCGCACCGAACAAACGGCCGCCAATTTGGAGGAAGCCGCCTCGTCGATGGAGACTTTGACCAGCACGGTCAGGCAGACCGCCGACGCGGCGCAGACCGCCAATCAACTGGCTTCTTCGGCTTCCGCAGCGGCGGCCAAGGGCGGCACGGTGGTCAGCCAGGTGGTCACCACCATGGACGAGATCAACGCCAGCTCGAAGAAGATCAGCGACATCATCGGCGTGATCGACGGCATCGCCTTCCAGACCAATATCCTGGCGCTGAACGCTGCGGTTGAGGCGGCCAGAGCGGGTGAGCAAGGGCGCGGTTTTGCAGTCGTCGCGAGCGAGGTGCGCTCGCTGGCGCAGCGCAGCGCCGAAGCCGCCAAAGAGATCAAGGGCCTGATCGGCGCCAGCGTGGACCGCGTCGAAGTCGGCACTCGCCTGGTTGAAGAAGCCGGCAACTCGATGACCGATATCGTCTCCAGCGTGCAGCGCGTGACCGACATCATCGGCGAAATCACCGCCGCCTCCACCGAACAGAGCGACGGCATTGGCCAGGTCAACGGCGCGGTGGTTCAGCTCGACAAGATGACCCAGCAAAACGCCGCCTTGGTCGAAGAATCAGCGGCCGCCGCCGAGAGTTTGAAGGACCAAGCTCAGCGTTTGACCGAGGTTGTGTCGGTCTTCAAGCTGTCCAGCCAGGAGGGCCAACGGGCCCATGGCTACACACCCGCGCCTGCGCCGAAAAGCCAACACGGCGCAAAAACGGCGAGCAGCTCGTTCAAGCCAAGCTCGCCGTCGGCCCATGCCAAGCCCGCAGCGTCCAAGCCGGCAAGTGGCTCGGCCGCCGCAAGTCGAGGCGCCTCCCGCCCGACAGCGCCCAAAGCGCCGCCACGTGCAAGCGCCAGCCCTGCGCCAGCACGCGCTCCGGCCGCACCCGCGGCGGACGACAGCGACGATTGGCAATCGTTCTAGCGTGCAAAAAACGGGCCCTAGGCCCGTTTTTTATTGCGTATCGGCTTCGCGCAGTGTTTGCGTCACCGGGCGTTTGAGCACGCCGCGCAAGCTCCACCAGCCGGCCAGCAGCGCCAAGGCGGCGCCCGCGGCCATGGTGATCAAGGGCACCCAGAAGTTGATTTTCCAGTCGAAGCCAAACACATAGTGCGCCAGCAGGCCACTCAAGACCAGGGCGACCGAGCCGGCCAGGAAACCCGCCAATGAGCCTATGCCCAGCAGCTCCGCCCGTTGCACCTGGCCCAGCAGCCCCGAGCTCGCGCCCAAGGCCCGCATCAAGGCAAATTCACGCGTGCGCGCATCGCGGCTGCTGTTGACGCTGGCCAGCAAGACCACCAAGCCGGTGGCCAGCGAAAACACGAACAAATACTGCACCGCCTGAATCACCTGGTTCAGCACCGACTGCACTTGATTGAGTTGTGCCGACACATCGATGACGGTCAGATTCGGAAACTCCCGCGCCAACTCCCGGTCCAAAGCGCCGAGCTTGGGCGCTTGAAAGGCCGCGACAAAGGTGCGCGGCATTTCAGGCATCGCGGCGCGCGGAAAAATCACAAAGAAGTTCACCCGCATCGAGGCCCAGTCGACCTTGCGCAGGCTGCTGATGCGCCCTTCCACCAACGTGCCCGCCACGTCAAACTGCATACGGTCGCCAAGCCGCAAACCGAGCGACTTGGCCAAGCCCTCCTCCACGCTCAAACCCTCGGCATCGTCATCGACCCAGGTGCCCGCCACGACCTGGTTGCGCGCCGGCAATTGCCGCGAATGGCTGAGGTTGAACTCGCGCTCGGCCAGGCGCTGCGCCCGCTCGTCGCCGAACTTTTGCGACTGCACTGGCTTGTCATTGATGGCCAGCAGGCGGCCCCGAATCATCGGATAGAAGTCATGCTGGGCTACCCCGGCCGCACTCAAACGCGCCTCAAAGGCCTCGGCCTGATCGGGTTGAATATTGATGACGAACCGGTCCGGACCATTGGCCGGTGTGGCTTGGCGCCAGCTGTCGATCAAGTCCATGCGCAAGAGCACCAGCAAGGCCAGCGCCAGCAGGCCCACCGCCAGCGAAGACACTTGCACCACCGCGAAAGCGGGTCGCGCGGCGACCTGGCGGGTTGCCAGCAGCAGCCAGCGCGGCGCCTGCGTGCCGTTGACACTCAGCGGCACGACGCGCCGCAACAGTGTCACCGCCAGCCATGACAGCAGGGCAAACACCGCCACCGCGCCGCCAAAGCCACCGGCCGCAATGGCGCCCAGCACCAAGTCATCCGACAAAGCCATCAAGATGGCCGCAAAGCCCAACACACCGGCCACCAGGACCAAGAACGAGCTGGCGTTCAAGCTGCCCAAATCACGCCGGATCACCCGCAGCGCCGGCACCGCCGCCAACTGCAGCACCGGCGGCAAACCAAAGCCCAGCAACAAGCTCAAACCCAGGCCAAAACCCAGCGCCACCGGCCACCAACTCGGGCTCGGCAAACTCACATCAAGCAAGCCCGCCAGCAAGCTGACAAAGCCGTGATGGACCGCCCAGCCCAAGAAAACCCCCAGCGCACTGCCAACCAAACCCGCAACACCAAACTCCAAACCATAGGTCCAGGCAATGCGCCGCTGCGATTGCCCCAGCACGCGCAGCATCGCGCAGTCATCCATATGCCGGGCCGCAAAGTCACGCGCGGCCAGCGCCACCGCCACCGCCGCCAACAAGGCAGCCAACATCGCCACCAGGCTGAGGAATTTGCTCGCCCTATCCAGCGTCTGGCGCATCTCGGGGCGGCCGCTTTCCAAGGAATCCAAGCGCACACCGCGCAAGCCGGAACTCTCGATCAAGGCCTTTGCCCGCGTCACGAAACTGGCCACCGCCTTGCTGCCCCCGGCGTCATTGGCCGCCACCGCCAGCCGGTAGCTGATGCGGCTAGCCGGCTGCACCAAGCCGGTGGCCGCCAAGTCCGCCTCGGCCAGCATCAGGCGCGGCGCGAAATTGAGGAAGCCGGCACCCCGGTCGGGTTCGGTCTTGATGATGCCGGCAATGCGAAAGCTCAACTCGCCCAGCAGCAAGGAGTCGCCCGGTTTGAGCGCCAGGGCCGACAGCACCGGCTCGTCCACCCAGACCTCGCCCGCCGCCGGGGCTTGCACCGAGCGGCCATCTTGCAGCAGCAAACGCCCGCGCAGCGGATAAGCCGGCCCGACCGCCTTCACCGCCACCAAGCGGCTGGCGCCGCCCTGCGCCTCGGGCGCCCTGGCCATGCTGGGGAAGTTGACGCTGCTGACCTGCTGTAGCTTGAGCTCCTCGGCCAGCGCCAACAAGGGCGCGGGCGTGGGCTGATCACTGAGCAAGACCGCGTCGCCGCCCATCAGCTGCGCGGCGTCCCGGAGCAAGCCCTGGCCCAGACGATCGGACAAAAAACTCACCGCGCACAAGGCCGCCACAGCCAGCGCCACCGCCAACATCAAGAGCCGCAGCTCACCGGCGCGCCAGTCGCGCCAGAGTTGCCGCCAGGCCATTTGCAGCACCGTCGGCGGGGTCTTGGTTGGGGAGATTGATGTGCTCATGCCCCGCACTGTAGCGAGAGTCCGGCAAGCGTCCCTGCCCTGCATGCAAAAGCCCTGAACGACGGATTCAATCCCGCGCCACCCAGCACGCGGCCGTCGCTGGCCAAATCAACATCATCATGAGCACACACACCCCACAGTTCCCGCCGCTGTTCTTGTCCCATGGATCGCCGATGACGGCGCTCGAGCCGCGCGAGGCCGGCGCATTCATGCAGCGGCTGGGGCAAGTTTTGGACGCCAACTACGGCCGCCCGCGTGCCGTTTTGATGATTTCCGCCCACACAAGCGCAGGCCAACCGCATTTGCTGGCCGCAGGGCAACATCAAGCCATCTACGACTTTGGCGGCTTCCCCGACCAGTTGCGCAGCCTGCGCTACGACGCGAAGGGTGCGCCAGAGCTCGCCCAAGAAGTCATCACGCTGGCCAGCCAAGCCGGCGTGCCCATGCAGCTGGCGCAACAAGGCGGCCTGGACCATGGCGCCTGGGTGCCTTTGCGTTACCTCTATCCTGACGCGGATGTGCCTGTTTTGCCGCTGGCCTTTGTCGCCGAGGAGAGCCCGGCCCAACAGTTTGCGCTCGGCGAGATGCTGGCACCGTTGGCGCGGGCCGGCGTCTTGATCATTGGCAGCGGCAGCATCACGCACAACCTGAGCCTGGTGTTTGGCCGCGGCGGCATGCAGCCCATCGACGCCGTCGAACTGGAGAGTTCGCGGGCCTTCCGCACCTGGTGGCAGCAGCGCAGCACAGCCCGAGACTGGCAGGCCTTGCTCGACTACCGGGCGCAAGCCCCCTTCGCCGCGGCCATGCACCCGAGCGACGAACATCTGCTGCCCTGGTTCATCGCCGCCGGTGCCGGCGGGCGAGGTGCGCCGCCTCAGCGCCTACATGCCAGTTTGACCTTTGGCGCCTTGGGCATGGACGCCTATGCCTTCGGGCCGGCCGCGTCAGAGCTGGCACAGGCAATGAAATCAAGCGAATCGGCTGCCGCTATACTGCCGGCCATGCGGGTGTAGTTCAATGGTAGAACTCTTGCTTCCCAAGCAAATCACGTGGGTTCGATTCCCATCACCCGCTCCACCGCTCCACCGCTCAAATCTTGCAAAGCGCCGGCACCTCAGCTGCCCGCCCCAGCGACAGCCTTGCTTTTGACCACCCCATAACGCGCTAATGTTGCGGCACGCGCTTCGTCATGCCGCACGATGGGCATTGGGTAGTCGCGGCCCAATACCACACCGCAGGCCTGCAACTCCAATGGCTTGGCAGCCCAGGGCGCATGGATCAACTTCGCCGGCAACTTGGCCAACTGCGGCAAATAGCGTTTGATGAACTTGCCCTCGGCATCGAACTTTTCGCTCTGCGTGACCGGGTTGAAGATGCGGAAATACGGCTGCGCGTCGCAGCCACTGGACGACGCCCATTGCCAGCCACCATTGTTGGCGGCGAGATCAAAGTCCAGCAACTTCTCGGCAAAATAGGCCTCGCCGCGGCGCCAGTCCAGCCCCAGATCCTTGATCAAAAAGCAGGCGGTGACCATGCGCAAGCGGTTGTGCATATAGCCGCTTTGATTTAGCTGCAGCATTGCAGCGTCGACCAAGGGGTAGCCGGTTTCGCCGGCACACCAGGCCTCAAACAAACTGTCTGCGTCCGGGCCTTGCTCCCATTGGATGGCATCGTATTCGGAGCGGAAGGCGCTGCTCATCGCATGCGGGTGGTGATGCATGATCTGGTGATAAAAATCGCGCCAGATCAGCTCGGATAACCAGACCTCGGCGCCATGCTGGCCGGCCTGCATGCGCTGCCAGGCCTCGCTGGCCAGCTGACGTATCGACACCGTCCCAAAACGCAGGTGCACGCTCAGGTAACTGGGCCCTTTGACGGCAGGGAAATTGCGGCTGTCGTCATAGCGATCAATTCGCTGCAAAAAATCATCCAGCAGCGCTTGCGCGCCCACGCTACCGACACCCAGATGCGGACTCAGCTCGGCCGCCTCAAAACCGATCTCGGCCAGGCTGGGCACGCCAGCGCCGGGTGGGCTGATGGCCAACGCATCGGCATAACGCGCCACCGGGTAGGCGAGCAAATAGAACGGCTCCAGCTTGCGCAGCCAAGCGTTTTTGTAGGGCGTGAACACGCTATAGGGTTTGCCGACCGCCGTCAGCACCTCGCTGCGCTCGAACACCACATGGTCCTTGAAGCTCTTGAAGGCGCAGTCAAAGCTGGCCAGCCGCTCGCTCACGCGCGCATCGCGGGCCAGCGCGGCCGGCTCATCGTCATGGTTGCAAAAGACCGCTTGAACGGCCAGTTCGGCGGCCAATTGGGGCAGCAGATCTTCGGCGCGTCCATGGCGCACGATCAGACCGGCACCGGGCTTGAGCGCGCGCAAATCGACGTCCAGCGCGCCCAGCGCGGCCCAGATGAACACCACCCGGCGATCCGCGCGGGGCAAAGCGTCGAGGATGTCGGTGTCGAGCACAAAGACGCAAAACACCTGGTCCGCCGACTTCAAGGCATGGTGCAAGGCGGCCTGGTCGGTGGCGCGCAGGTCGCGCCTGAACCACATCAGCGCGCGTTTGAATTTCTTTTCCATGGGGCGAGTGTCGCCGGTCTGCTGGGGGCGAATAAAATGCCGGCATGTCACAGACCCGGATCGTCCTCACCAACCAGTTTTTGATCGCCATGCCCGGCATGCTTGATGAGGGATTCAAGGGTGCCGTGATTTATATGTGTGAGCACAACGAAAACGGCGCCCTGGGCCTGGTGATCAACCGGCCGATTGCGATGACGCTGGGTAATCTGTTCGAAAAAGTCGATCTGAGCCCGCCCAAGGACGCGCTGGCGGACCGGCCGGTGTTCTACGGCGGACCGGTGCAACCGGAGCGCGGTTTCGTTTTGCATGCGCCGCTGGATGCTGCCGGCAACCATTACAACGCCACCATGATCGTGCCCGGAGGCCTGGAGATGACGACCAGCCGCGATGTGCTGGAGGCGCTGTCCAACGGCGCCGGCCCCAAACGGGTCTTCGTGACGCTGGGCTATAGCGGCTGGGCGGCGGGACAGCTCGAGGAAGAGATCGGCCGCAATGGCTGGCTCACCGTTGAAGCCAGCCACGAGATTATTTTCGACACCCCGGTCGAGCTGCGTTACGAACGCGCGCTGGGCCTGCTCGGCGTCGACCCCCGCATGCTGAGCCAGGAGGCCGGCCACGCATGAGCCAGCCCCAGTCTCTATTGGCCTTCGACTTCGGAACTAAACGCGTCGGCGCCGCCTTCGGCAGCCGCTTCACCGGCCGCGCCGAGCCACTCAAACATATTGCCGTCGACGGCGAGGCACGCTTTTTGGCGATCGCCAAGCTGATCAAGGACTGGCAACCCGACGCCTTGGTGATCGGCGTGCCCTTTCATCCCGACGGCGCCGAGCATGAGATCACCCAGCGCGCGCGCCGCTTCGGCCGCCAGCTCAAAGGCCGCTTCAAACTGCCGGTGTTTGAGGTCGACGAGCGCTACACCAGCGTCGAGGCCGAGAGTTACGGCGTGCGTGATGTCGACTCCACCGCCGCCGCGCTGATTCTTGAACAATTTTTTAACGAGAATTTATGACAACCCCCACGCAAACCTTGTTTG
This sequence comes from Roseateles sp., assembly GCA_018780415.1. Classification (GTDB taxonomy): domain Bacteria; phylum Pseudomonadota; class Gammaproteobacteria; order Burkholderiales; family Burkholderiaceae_C; genus Paucibacter_A. The sequence goes on from JADMJQ010000315.1 coordinate 15,086, forward strand.
CTGCCCCCCGAGGGGGCGCAGTCCTTTCTTGGGGCGGCCCGGCGAAAGGACCCGCATGAGCACCCTCCTACTTGATGCCGAGGCGATCTACGCCGATCTCTTGAAGGGCGTGCAAAAGCTGCTCAGGCCCGACAGCGCCCTGGTCGGCATCTGGTCCGGCGGCGCCTGGTTGGCCGAGCGGCTGCAAGCCGACTTGGGCTTGAGCGGCAGTGCCGGTGTGATCTCCAGCTCGCTGCACCGCGATGACTTCGGCTCTCGCGGCATGTCGGCCAGCGCCGACCACACCAAGCTGCCGTTTGACGTCAGCGGCCGCCATATTCTGCTGATCGACGATGTGCTGTTCACCGGCCGCACCACGCGGGCGGTGATCAAC
>JADMJQ010000163.1 GCA_018780415.1 Roseateles sp.
CGACGCCACGGTGACCATCGAAAACATCAACTGGCATCTGGAGCAGGGCAAGGAAGTCGAGAGCGCCATCCTTGACGGCGCCAACCAGATCGTCACCCCCGCCTTCGTCTCGCTGCTGTACCTGACACAGGCCGGCGACTCCTCCGAAATTGCGGTCGTGGGTTGTGACGGCGTGGTCGGCATTTCGCTCTTCATGGGCGGCAATGCCACGCCGAGTCGGTCGGTGGTGCAAAGCGCCGGCTTGGGGCTGCGCCTGCCCGCCCAGCTGGTCAAGCAAGAGGTCGGCCGCGCCGGCGCGATCCAGACCATGTTGTTGCGCTACACCCAAACCTTGATGGCGCAGGTGGCGCAAACCGCCGCCTGCAACCGCTACCACTCGATCGATCAGCTGCTCTGCCGCCGCTTGCTGCTGGGCCTGGACCGGCTGCCCTCCGACGCGTTGATGATGACGCAGGAGCTGCTGGCCAATTTGCTCGGTGTGCGTCGCGAGGGCGTCACCGCCGCCGCGCTGAAACTCAGCCAAGCCGGCCTGATCAGCTACAGCCGGGGTCGCATCGCCGTGCTGGACCGGGCCAAGCTTGAGCAGCGCATCGGCGACCCGGCCTTGGCGAGCAAGCAGCGCGGCACGCATCTGAACGCCTTGGCCGCGTGAACACGGGCGCCACCCCGGCCCTGTCCACCGCTATGTCCGCCGCTTTGTCCGCCAGCGAACTGGCGGCTGCTATGACGGCCGAACTGGCCGCCGACATGTCCGCCAGCTTGCCGGTCGACCGTGCCTTGGACTGCCTGGCCGGCTTTTACGTCAGCGAGGCGCAGTGGGCATTGACCGCAAGGGAGCTGCAGTTCAGCCACGGTGTGCTGCCCGCGCAGCTGACCCAGCTGCGCCCCACAGACGCGGCGCCGGCCCTGTTCACAAGGCAGGCACGGCGTTGGCTGAGTCCAGCCAGCAATCCTCTGCGCGGCTGGCATTGGTCGGGCGAGCGCTGGCTGATGATGGGCCTGGGCAGCTTGGGCGGCGGGCTGGTCGCGATGTGCGCCTTCATTGCGGACATCGACAGCGGCTGGCTGCAGGAGGCCGGCTTGCACCTGCCTTTGATGCTGGCGGCGGTACTGATCGGGGCGCTTGTGGGAGCCGCCGTGGCCACGCGCCAGCGCCTGAAACTGCCGCCGCGCAGTTTCGAGGGCCAGGTGCGCCACGGGCTTGAGATCGGTTTATGGGCCTTGGTTTTGCATGATCTGCCCTTTGCTGCCCAAGCCGGGGTCGCCGTCACGGTCTGCAGTCGCAGCGTCAGGTGGTGCGCCGTCGCCTTGCCGGTTCAGCGGCCTTGATCTGCGGCGGACCGAAGCGGCGTGGCGACTGTCCGGAGCACCCACTTGAACACAGCCGACAACCACCTGATTGAACTGCTGCCGGCGGATTCAAAAAAACGCCTGCTGGCCTTGTGCGAGCCGGTGCAGCTGCGTTTCTCGCAGCGGCTGGGCGAGCCCGATCAGCCCAGCAGCCATGTCTATTTTCCCGTCGACGCCTTCGTCTCCTTGGTGGCCTTGATCGAGGGGCACCCCGGCCTGGAAGTCGGCATGGTCGGGCGCGAGGGCATGGTGGGCGCCCATCTGATGCTGGGGGTGGGCATCGCACCGCTGCGCGCCCTGGTGCAGGGCTCGGGAAGTGCATGGCGGCTCGCCGCGAGCAGTTTTCAGGCCGAGTTGGCGCTCAGCCCCGGCCTGCAAATCATGTCGAACCGCTATATCTATGTGTTGATGGCGCAGATGGCGCGCTCCGCGACTTGCCTGCGCTTCCACCCTATCCTGCCGCGGCTGGCGCGCTGGTTGCTGATGAGCCAGGACCGGGCGCATGCCGCTGACTTTCAGGTCACCCATGAATTGCTGGCCTTTTTGTTGGGCGTGCGCCGGGTCGGCATCACCCAGGCGGCCGGGCGCCTGCAAGGTCTGGGCCTGATCGCCTATCACCGCGGCCATGTCTCGGTGCTGAACCGCGCCGGCTTGGAGGCCGCAGCCTGCAGCTGTTTTGCCAAGGACAAGCTGATTTACGCCACCCATCTGGCCTGAACTGATCGCAAAAAAAGCGGCCGCTCATCGCTGAGAGGCCGCCTTTTCAGCTCAGCTCAAAGCTCAGGGCTTGTTGCTGCGGCACAAACATGGCATCCGGCTGGGTGCGCTTGAGGCGCCCGACGATGCTGGCCTCCTCGGCCACCGAGAACACATAGGGATACAGCGAACGCGCCTGCAGCGTCAACTCGGGCCGCCCGCCATACAGGCCAATCTGCTCCTGCACATAGTGAAAGTCCACGCCCATCAGCACCGCGACGGCGTTGACACGGGGGTTCAGGCGGGGCTGGCCGATCAGCTTGAAGCCCAGCATGCCTTCGTAAAAGCGCACATGCCGCGGGTTGACCTCGATCAACAAGCTGTCAAAACCCATCATCCGGTGGGCATAGATATAGGCCACATGGAACAACGACGCTAACACTCTTTTTGAGCGCACCACGCTGTCGATCGCCAGCTGGGTGAACTCACACAACTGCAGGCCGCGCTCGCGCAGCGCCGCCGTTTCAAGCGCGAACGGATGGTCAACGCACAGACCGGTCGGCGAGTCAAAGCCAATCGTGATGGTGCCGATGGTGGCGTCGTCCTCGCTGGCCAGCAAGGTGATGCGCTCGGGCAGCTGTTTGCCCACCGCCGCCGTGTTGCTATAGCCCCGCCAGGCATACATGCGATTGACCAAGATGCTGGCCGAGCTGCGCTGGCCGGCCGTATCGGCGCTGCGAATCTTGAACAGACGCTGGCTCAGCGCTTCGGGCGGCGCGGCGATAGGCTCGAACGCTTGCTGCAGCAGCGATTGCAAGGGTTTGGGTGCCTCAAAAGGCACGCCAATGATGGTGTCAGCGTTCATGAGCAAGCGTCTCCTTTGCTGAGTGGACAGATCCACCCACACCTGCATTGAGGCCCAGGCGGCCATGCGCGTCGGTGCGACTGCGCACGCTGCCGGCCTAAGAACTTGTCCGTAAATAGTCGGGGTCGGCTGACCGCCGCTTTGAACGCATAGCTGCGTTGCAGATCCTCGCGATACCTACGGGTATCGCTGTGGTCTGCGCCTTGCTCTACGCTCAAATCACCTCGTCATCCTCTGAACCGCCTATTTACGGACAAGTTCTAAACAGCCATCTGTACGGTATCCAACAGTCGGCGCGCGGCGGCCACTCGAAGATGCCGGATGTGTGGTGATGCCGCACCTCTCCCGTGGAGCCACTATGTCATCCCTTCAGGAAAGTCCTTCCAGCAAGCTTGGCCTGCGTCTGCTGACCGCGCTGGTGATCGGCTCCATGCTGGGCAGTGGCATCTTCGGCCTGCCACAGAATATGGCGGCCGGCGCCGGTGCCGGCGCCATCATGATCGGCTGGGCCATCAGCGGGCTGGGCATGCTGATGCTGGCCCTGTGCTACCAAATGCTGGCCATGCGCAAGCCCGAGCTGGACAACGGCGTGTTTGCCTATGCGCGCGAGCTGGGTGGCGACTATGTCGGTTTCAACGCCGCTTGGGGTTACTGGGTCAGCGCCTGGATAGGCAATGTCGGCTACTTGGTCGCGGCCTTCGGTGCCTTGGGCTACTTCTTCCCCGTCTTCGGCGACGGCAATACGCCGGCCGCCATCCTCGGCGCCTCCACCCTGCTGTGGTTGGTGCATGCGCTGGTGCTGCGCGGCATCCAGGGCGCGGCCCTGCTCAACGGCGTCGTCACGCTGGCCAAGCTGGCGCCGCTATTGCTGTTCATCGTGCTGGTGGCCCTGTCTTTTCAGCTCACCACCTTCCAGCTCAACTTCTGGGGCCGGGCCGAGCTGGGTTCGGTGCTGGCGCAGGTGAAAAGCACCATGCTGGTGACGGTCTGGGTCTTCATCGGCATCGAAGGTGCCAGCGTCTATTCGGCCCGCGCGGCCCGCCGCGTCGATGTAGGCCGCGCCACCGTGATCGGCTTCGTGATCACGCTGGCGCTCTTGATGGCGGTGTCGCTGCTGTCGCTGGGCCTGCTGACGCAGGCGGAGTTGGCGGGCCTGAAGAACCCGTCCATGGCCGGCGTATTGGAGCAGGCGGTCGGCGCCTGGGGCGCGGTGCTGATTTATCTGGGTCTGCTGGTGTCGGTGGGCGGCGGCTTCCTGGCCTGGACCCTGCTGGCCGCCGAGTCGCTGTTCAGCCCCGCCCGCGCTAGCGTGATGCCGGCCTGGCTGGGCCGCCAAAACAGCGCCGGCGTGCCCGCCAATGCGCTCTGGCTGAGCAGCGCCATGGTGCAGGCTTTTCTGCTGTTGACCTTGTTTTCCAAGGCCTCCTATCTGGCCCTGATCTCGCTATCGACGGCGATGATTTTGCTGCCCTATCTGTTCAGCGCTATCTACGGCGCCCTGCTGGTGCGCCGTGACAGCCAGGCCGGCCTTCGCGTCGTCACCGCGCTGGCCGTCGCCTACTGTCTGTGGCTGCTGTATGCGGCCGGGCTCAAGTACCTCTTGCTCAGCGCCCTGCTCTACGCGCCCGGTGCGGCGCTGTATCTGTGGGCCAAGCGGGAACGCGGTGAGCCCGCGTTCAAGCGGCGCGAAGGGCTGCTGCTGGCCGGCTTGACGGGTTTGGCCCTGCTGGCCGCCTGGATGCTGAGCTCGGGCCGCTTGGCGCTGTAGATAAACAGTTACTGACAGGGAGTACGTTGATGACCCAAGGTTTGAATTCAGAGGTCGGCCGGCTGCGCCGGGTGCTGGTGTGCCGGCCAGGATTGGCGCAAAAGCGCCTGACCCCGGCCAACTGCCATGAGCTGCTGTTTGACGACGTCATGTGGGTAGCGCGCGCGCAGAGCGACCATGACGCCTTCACCTCCTTGATGACCGAGCGCGGCGTGGAGGTGCTGGAGTTGCTCGATCTGCTGAGCGCAGCAATGGCCGACAGCGGCGCCCGCGCCTGGCTGCTTGACCGCAAGCTGGCGCCCGACTTCTATGACCCAGCTGGTGCCGAGCAACTGCGCCCCTGGCTGGAAGCGCTGCCACCGCTGCAGCTGGCCAGTTACTTGATCGGCGGCCTGGCCCGCAGCGAGTTGCCGTTTGACTCAGCAGAGCCGGCCGGCCTGCTGGGTGCCTGCGCCGGGCCGGCCGATCTGCTGCTGGCGCCGCTGCCCAACAGCCTGTTCACGCGCGACAGCAGTTGCTGGGTTGGCGATCAGCTGGTGTTGTGCCAAATGTTCTGGCCGGCACGCCGCCAGGAGACGCTGTTGATGGCCGCGGTCTACCGCTTCCACCCCTTGTTCGCCGGCCATGCCGAGCCGCTCTGGGGTGACCCGGCCGGTGACCACGGCCTGGCCACCCTGGAGGGCGGCGATGTGATGCCGCTGGGCAAGGGCGTGGTGTTGATCGGCATGGGCGAGCGCACGTCGCCGCAGGCGGTCTGCCAATTGGCGGCGCGGCTGTTCGCCAGCGGTGCGGCCAGCCATGTGCTGGCGGCGCAGATTCCCAAGACCCGCGGCGCCATGCATCTGGACACGCTGATCACCTTTTGCGATGTCGACCTGGTGACCATCTTTCCCGAGATGGTCGATGCGATCCGCGTCCACAGCCTGCGCCCCGGCACAAAGCCGGGCAGCGTGGATGTGCGCAGCGAGCATGGCAACAAGAACTTCGTCGAGGTACTGGCCGCCGCCTTGGGCCTGAACCGGCTGCGCACCGTGGCGACCGGCGGTGACGCCTATGAGGCCGAGCGCGAGCAATGGGACGACGGCAACAACCTGCTGGCCCTGGCGCCCGGCGTGGTGATGGCCTATGACCGCAATGTCTTCACCAATACGCGGCTGCGCAAGGCCGGCGTCGAGGTCATCACCATCCCCGGCGGCGAGTTGGGGCGTGGGCGCGGCGGCAGCCATTGCATGAGCTGCCCGATCAGTCGCGATGAGATTTGAACCGAAAGGAACCCCATGAGCTTCAACCTCCGCAACCGCAGCCTGCTGGACCTGCGCGACTTCCCGCCGCGCGCGATCCGCTTCTTGCTCGACCTGGCGAACGAGCTCAAGCGCGCCAAGTACGCCGGCACCGAGCATCCGCGCCTGCAGGGCAAGAACATCGCGCTGATCTTCGAGAAGGCCTCCACCCGCACCCGCTGCGCCTTTGAGGTGGCCGTACATGACCAGGGCGGGCATGTCACCTATATCGACCCGGTCGGCTCGCAGCTCGGTCACAAAGAATCGCTGAAGGACACCGCCCGGGTGCTTGGGCGCATGTATGACGGCATCGAGTACCGCGGTTTTCATCAAAGCGTGGTCGAGGACATTGCGCGTTACTCGCGCGTGCCGGTCTGGAATGGCCTCACCGACGAGGCGCACCCGACGCAGGTGCTGGCCGACCTGCTGACGATGGAAGAGTTCGGCGAGAAGCCGTTGCATGAGCTGAGCTTTTGCTACCTCGGCGACGCCCGCTTCAATATGGGCTGCTCGCTCTTGGTGGGCGGCACGCAGATGGGCATGGACGTGCGCATCGCCGCACCGCTGGCGCTGCAGCCGCCCGCCGAGCTGGTGGAGCAAATGCGTGCGCTGGCCAAGACGACCGGCGCGCGCATCAGCATCACCGACGACCCGCTTGAAGGCGTGGCCGGCGCCGACTTCGTCTACACCGATGTCTGGGTGTCGATGGGCGAGCCGGCCGAGGTCTGGAAGGAGCGGATTGACCAGCTGCTGCCCTACCAGGTCAACGCGGCCCTGATGCAGGCGACGGGCAAACCGCGCAGCTGCTTTATGCATTGCCTGCCGGCCCTGCACAACCTCGACACCGAGCTCGGCCGCGAGATCCACAAGCTCCACGGCCTGAGCGAGCTGGAGGTGACTGAAGAAGTCTTCGAGTCCGAGGCCTCGATTGTGTTCAGCCAGGCCGAGAACCGCATGCACACCATCAAAGCCGTGCTGGTGGCGACCCTGGCATGAAGCTGGTCATCGCCATCGGCGGCAACGCCCTGCTGCGGCGCGGCGAGGTCTTGAGCGCCGCCAATCAGCTCGCCAATATCCGCCTCGCCGCCCAGCAACTGGCCCGGGTGGCTGCGGCGCATGGCGAGCTGGTGCTGACCCATGGCAATGGCCCCCAGGTCGGCCTGCTGGCCGAGCAGGACAACGCCTACCCGCTCGACGTGCTGGGTGCGCAGACCGAGGGCATGATTGGTTATTTGCTGGAACAAGAGCTGAGCAATCTGTTGCCGCCCGAACGCCTGGTCAGCACGCTATTGACCCGGGTTGAAGTGGCCGCCGATGACCCCGCGTTTGACCATCCCACCAAGCCGATCGGGCCGGTCTACAGCCGCGCGCAATTGAACGCGCTGGTCGCCGCCAAGGACTGGCAGTTGATCGAGGACGGCGCCGGCTGGCGCCGCGCCGTCGCCTCGCCCCCGCCGCTGCGGGTGCTGGGGCTGGAGGCCATACGCTGCCTGCTGCAGCGCTGCGTGGTGGTGATTGCCTGCGGCGGTGGCGGCATCCCGGTCAGCAAGCGAGCCGGGATGCCGGGTCTGTACGGCATTGAGGCGGTCATCGACAAGGACCTGTGCAGCGCCATGCTGGCCACCGAGCTGGCGGCGGACTGCCTGATCATCGCCACCGATGTGGCGGGCGTCAGCATCGACTGGGGTCTGCCCAGCCAACGCCTGCTGAGTGCGGCCACGCCGCAGCAATTGGCACAGCACCGCTTTGCCGCCGGCAGCATGGCGCCCAAGGTCGCGGCGGCCTGCGCTTTTGTCAACGCCAGCGGCCGGCGCGCGGTGATAGGCCCACTCGATCAAATCGAGGCGATGCTGGCCGGCCAGGCCGGCACGCAAATCACGGCAAAGCTAGCCTAGCCGGGGCCAAGGTCAGAACCATCTCGTTCAAGACCTGCTGCACCGCCCGATTCGCCGCCATCACGCCGCCGTCGGCGTCCTCGCTGGGCGCGGCCACCCGCGCGTCGAACTCGCGGCTGGCCAAGACCCGGCGGGTCGCGTTGTCGAGCAGGCTGGCACGCAGGGTCAGCCGCACCTGGCTGGGTGACTGCGAAAAGTCCTGCTGCAGGCGGATGAGCTCGGTGTCCAGACTGAACTCGGCACTGCCGGCGCTGTGCGCGCCCAAGACGACGCGAAACTGCCCGCCGGCGTCGAGCGCGGCCAGCAGCAGCGGCGCCAACATGCGCGCCGGGGTATCGGCCCATTCATGCCGGGCAAAGTAGTTCAGCTGATGCGGCTCGCGCAGATAAATGATGCGGCGGCTGTCAAAGCCGGCCGCTGCTTGCGGCGGGTTGATGCGCAGGCTGGCCACTGCCGACCGTTGCGGTGGCGGCTGAGCCGGCGCGGCCACCGTCAGCAGATGCAGGCTGGGGGCCGGCGCCGGCTTGGGCAGTAGGCCGCTGCAAGCGCCTATGCTCAGCAGGCAGGCCAGGCCTGCCATGCGAAAAAAGCTGTGGCGCAAGGGTGGGTTCATGGTTTTTGCTGCTTTTGTTGCGCTTCAGTTGCTTCAAATGCTTCACCGGGGCCATCAGGCACCTGGCCTTGTCCGAACAAGAGCCCGCTGGGGTTGCGTTCGGTTTGCTCGCTCAGGCGCTTCAGCGAGCCGGCCAGCACGCTCATCTCGGCCATCAGGCGCTGCAGGTCCGGCAGCGCCACGGCGGTGAAGCGCTTCACATCGCTGCCCACCTCGGCGACGGTGCGCCCGGCACTGCTACTGGCCTGCGCGGTCTCCAAGCCCATTTGCTCAACGGCCGCCGCCGCACCGTTCATGCGCGCCAGCAAGGGGCCGGCCTGGCGCTGCAGCTGGGCCGTCAACGCGGCGCTGTTGTCAAAGGTCTTGGCCGCGCTGAGCAAGCCGGCGTCAATGCTGGCGCGGCGTTCGGCCAGCGTGTGGGTCAGCAAGGCGATATCGGCGAGCGCGGCGCTGAAGGCCTGCTGGTTCTGCGGGCTCAAAAACGCATTCAGGCTGGTGGAGCTGCTGTCCAGCTTGACCAAGACCGTGCTCAGCACGTTCTCCAGCCGCGCACTCAGCGAGGGCTTGCTGCGGATTTGCGGATAGCGCTCGGGCGCCACGGCCAGCAGCGGCGGTGAATCGGCGGCACCGCCGTCCAGCTCCACATAGGCGATGCCGGTCAGGCCCTGCGTCTTCAACACGGCGACGGTGTCGCTGCGAATCGGCGTGGCGCGGTCGATCGCGAACAGCAGGCGCACCCGCTCCGGGCTGGCCGCGTCCAGCGCAATCGCTTGCACCTTGCCGACATCCACGCCCATGTACTTGACCGGCGCATTCAGGTTCAGGCCCGCGACCGACTCCTCCATCACGCTGAGATAGATGTCCTGCTTGCTGCCCCATGCGCCGCCGGACGCGAGCCACAGCACGCCGCCGATCAGCGCCGCGCCGAGCAACAGCACAAAGCCGCCGACCAGGCTGTAGTTCACCTTGGTTTCGATGATGGGCTCCTTGTATGAAATTCCGGCTGAAGTTGCCGTTGCCGTTGTTGCTGTTGCTGTGCCCGCTGACCACGCGGCCCGGCAAAGAACTGGTGCACCGCGGGTGCCTGCAGGGCCGCCAGCTCGCTCATCGTCCCCAGCCCCGCCACGCGGCCCTCGGCCAACACCGCGACCCGGTCGGCGACCCGCCAAAGCAGATCCATGTCATGCGTGATCATCACGATGCTGAGGCCGAACAAATCGCGCAGCTTGAGCACCAACTCGTCGACCCCGGCCGCGCTGACCGGGTCCAGGCCGGCGGTCGGCTCATCCAGAAACAGCAGCTCGGGGTCCAGCGCCAGCGCCCGCGCCAAAGACGCACGCTTGAGCATGCCGCCGCTCAGCTCGGTCGGGTATTGCGCGCCCACCTGCGGGCTCAAGCCGGCCAAATGCAGCTTCCAGCCGGCAATCTCGTCGATCAGCGCGTCGTCCAGATCGGTGTGCTCGCGCAGCGGCAGGCCGATGTTCTCCAGCACCGTCAAGCTGCCGAACAGGCCGCCATGCTGGAACATCACGCCCCAGCGCCGGCGCAGGCTCAAGGCGTCCGCATCGCTGATATCTCGCAGCGCCAGCCCCAGCACGCTGATGCTGCCGGCATTGGGCTGCTGCAGCAGAATCATCTCGCGCAGCAAGGTCGATTTGCCGGAGCCGCTGCCGCCGATCAGGGCGAAGATCTCGGCTCGCTGCACGGCAAAGCTGATGTCCTTGTGCACAATATGCTCACCAAACCGCGTGCTGACCCGGTCCAGCTGTATCACCGTGTCGGCGGCAGTCATAAGTCCAGCGCGCTGAACGCGACCGAGAACAGGGCGTCGGCGGTGATCACCAGGAAGATGGACTGCACCACGGCACGGGTGGTCTGCCGGCCCACGCTGTCGGCACCGCCCTTGGCACGAAAACCCTGAAAACAGCCGACCAGCACGATGATGGCGGCAAACACCGGCGCCTTGCCAAGGCCAATCAGATAGGACGTTACGCTGACGGCTTTTGAAAAGCGCTCCACAAATTCGGTCGGTGTCACGTCCAGCTTGACGCTGGCCATCAACATGCCGCCCAGCACGCCCAGCACATCGGCGAACAAGGTCAGCAGCGGCATCGCGATGATCAAGGCAACCAGCTTGGGCAGCACCAGCACTTCCAGCGGCAACAGCCCCAAGGTGCGCATCGCGTCGACCTCCTCGCTGACCACCATGCTGCCGATCTGCGCCGCATAGGCCGAACCCGAGCGCCCGGCAATGATGATGGCGGTGATCAGCGGCGCAAACTCGCGCAGCATCGCCAGGCCCACCAGATCGGCCACAAAGATGGTGGCGCCGTATTGGCGCAGCTGGCCCGCGCCCTGGTAGGCCACCACCAGACCGAGCAAGAACGACATCAGGCCGACGATGGCCAAGGCATCCACGCCGGCCGAGCGCAGATTGAACACAATTGGCCGCCAGCGAATACGTGCCGGCTGACTGATGCTGCGGCCTAGCGCCACGGCGCATTCGCCGACAAAGCCCAGCAGGGCCAGCAACTCGCAGGCGGCGGCCGCGCTGGCTTTTTGGGCCATGCGACCCAGTCGCTCCAAACGCCCCGGTGTCGCAAGCAACTCGGTCGGCGATTTGTCAGCCTGCGCCGCTTGCTCGGCCGCCACCGCCAGCAAGGCCGTCAGCCGCGCGGGCAGACCGAGCAGTTGCGCCGGTTGGCCCGCCGAACCCAGGCGCATGATCAGCTTGTGCAAGACCAGGGCGCCGGCGCTGTCCAGCGCGGTGATGCCGCTGGCTTCGATTTGCATCTCAGCATGCGGGCCCTGCGGGCTTGGCAGAAAATCCGCCTTCGCAAGGTGTTGCACCAGCTCACCCAAGCCCAGCGCCGTCCAGCGCCCGGCGACAACAAAACGCTGTGGCGCGCTGTGGCTGAAGCTGGCGGCGCCGTCCATCTCAGTGTTTACTTGACGGCCGCGCTGGCCGCCGGCGCCACCGGGGTCACCGCCTCACGCAGCAAGCCGCCGCCGGCCACGCTGCCGGTGGCGGGCGTGCGCATGCGGGCCACGCATTCATAGCGCTCGGGCGCGGGCAAGGCCATGCAACGCTCATGCGCGTTGCGCTCGTAGGCGGCCGGGCCGTCTTCCAGATGGCCGTGCCGGGCGGCGGCCAAGGCGGCGCCGGCCTCGCGTTGGCAAGCGGCCATATCATGCGAACGCGGCGCCTGCTTGCATTGCGCCATGTCATGCCGGTAGCGTTGCTGCAGATCAGCCGGCTGGGCCAGCAGGGGCAAAGCCGCCAGCAGGCCGGTCAACAACAGGGCCTGGCTGCGAATACCTCGGTGCATCGATGTCATGGTGAACTCCTTAGGGTGGGGGTTTGACGCTGAGCCCGCGGCTCGAGCTGGGCGCTTGGTTCTGTTGATTCGGTTGGTTCGGTCTTTGCGCTCAGCAGAGCGGCTTCCTCATTCAGCGCCAGCAAGCAGCTCTCTTGCACCCGCCTACCCATCAAGCGGTTGCAGTGGCGGGCTTGAATGGTTTGGCTGGCCACAATCGCGCGCCGCAAACCGGCTTGCTCGACCGCACGCTGCAACACGCCTTGCAGCAGCAGCAAAGCGATGCCGATCAGCAGGGCAGCACCCCACCCCACCACAGTCACTTGCACACTGGCTTTGGCCATGGGCGCGCGGGCGCCGGATTGGCCCCAGGCATGCTGGGTCGTCATGGCGAATCCCCCGGCGCGACGGTGGCATCTACAGCGCCAAGCGCCAAAGGCGACTCGGCCTCACGCCAAAGCGCGGCCTGCAAGGCGGGGCAGGCGGACTCAAAGCCTATCGCCCCGAATTCGTCCGACTCAAAATCACCGCCCCACGCCGAGGCCATGCCATCGGCTGGAGAGATTGCGCTTTGACGGTTCAATTCGTGCTTCACGGCGGACCCAAAAAATAGCCCAGGACGGCGGGCATTCGGTTCCCTCCATCTTGATCGGCGCTGGGCCGGCCTGCCATCGGCGAACTGCGGGTGCGCTTGTAGGACGGACCCGACATCGGGCCGGGCTACCTTGCCCGGCAATTCAGTTGGTGACGGTCAACTGACTGTCCACCCCGACCACGCCTTTGACGCCCAGCGCGATCTCACGTGCCCTGGCCACGGCACCGGCGTTCGCTACCGTGCCGCGCAAAACCACCCGCCCTTGGGTCGAGTCGACATTGATGCTGGAAGGCTGGCCAATCGCGCTGTCGGCGGCCAGTCTGGCCTTGACCGTGGTGACGATGCCGGCGTCGGTCAGGTCCACCCCAACCTGCTCACGCATGTCATTGGCGGCCCGCCGGACATCCTGCGCGGCGGCGCTGGCGGCCAAGGCCGCATCATCGACACCACGCTGCACATCCACCTTCAAGGCCGCGGACTGCTGCTCCATCTTGGCGATGCCATCGTCCAGTTTGGTGCCCGGGCTGCGCGCGTCATCGCTTTCTTTGCCGCAAGCGGCCAAGCTGATGGCAATGATGGCGGCGGCCAGCAGTCGCATGGTCTGCGGACACGGATTCTTCGAGGTCTTCATGGCTGATCCTGAATTGACAACACAATGGATCAGCCTAACCTGCAGTATTGGCGAATGCTGTCGGGCAAAGTCACCCATGCATGTCAGACGATGCCGACAAGGCGCACCCTATGTTCGTTGCCGTACAGACGCCGCAGCTCATTGGCGTTATGGTTAATTTCCTTCTTAAACGCATGCATACTCGCCTGCTCTTGCTCGTTAGAGCGCCCCCGCACAAACCATGACAAGCCCAGAGAGTGATCAAAGCCTTGCATTCCTGGCCCAGCATTTGGACGTAGGCGCCAGCTCGACCGAAATCGCCGACCTGGTCGGCAAGGTCTGCGCGGAATTTGACCTGGTCTTGGCGCCCATCGTCGGCAAACGCGGCGTGCTGGCCTTGTTCACGCGCAGTCTGCACATCGCCGCCAAAAACCACCCTTGGCTGAGTGCCAGCGAGGGCGGCTCGGGCAATAGCCAGGTAGAGCTTGACCCGGCCCCCTTGCGCGGCGCCATCGCGCTGCAATCCCCCGCTGAAGCTGCGGCCGGCGGTGTTGCCGTGCTGCAAAATTTTTCTGAGCTGCTGGGCAAATTGGTGGGCCATGCGCTCACCGAGCGCCTGCTTCGCACTCCTTGGCTTACCTTTATGAGCGGCACGCCCGCGCGGGACAACAAGCAATGACCAGCAAAGTGACCATCCAACGTCTGCCCACCGGGGTGCCCGGGCTGGACCAAGTGCTTGGGGGCGGCTTGCCTGAGTTCTCCTTCAACTTGATCGCCGGCCAGCCCGGTTGTGGCAAGACCACCTTGGCCCACCAGATCATGTTCTCGCTCGCCACCCCGCAGCGCCCGGCGATTTACTTCACGGTGTTGGGCGAGCCGCCAATGAAGATGCTGCGCTACCAGCAGCAGTTCGAGTTCTTTGACAACGACCGCGTCAACGAGTCGGTGCGCTTCATCAATTTGTCCGAGGACGCGGCCGCCGGTGACCTGGACCGGGTGCTGGCCCGCATCATGGAGGCGGTCACCACCTATGAGCCTGGCCTGGTGTTTGTCGACTCGTTCCGCTCGGTGATGATCGCCAGCGAAACCAGCGGCAACCCGCAAAGCCCCACCCACAGGCTGCAGCAGTTTGTGCAGCAGCTCGGCATGATGATGACGAGCTGGCAGGCCACCACCTTCTTGATCGGCGAGTATTTCGTCGAGACCGACGCCAACCCGGTGTTCACCGTCGCCGACGGCTTGATCTGGCTGCGCCAAAGCGTGCAGCGCAACTCGATGGTGCGCAAGATCGAAATTCTGAAGATGCGCGGCCAACCGACGCTGCCGGGCCTGCACACCTTCCGCATCGACGCCACCGGCATCAAGATCTTCGCCCCGCCGGATCTGCTCGATACGAGCGCCGCGGCGCTGTCTGCGGCCGCCCAGCCGGCGCCGGCAACGGCCGATCGGCTGCAGCTGGGCGTGCCCGAACTGGACAAGATGCTGGGCGGCGGCTTGCCGCGCGGCTATTCGCTGCTGGTGGCGGGGCCCTCGGGCTCGGGCAAGAGCATTCTGGCGGCCGCCTTTTTGGCCGAAGGTGCCCGCCGCGGCGAAACCGGCGTGCTGGCGGCCTTTGAGCAACGGCCGAGCCAGTCACAAAACCGCGTCATTGCCGACCTGGTGGCCAGCGGCACGGTCGGCCTGGTGGACAGCCGGGCGCCGGACCTGTCCATCGACGAGGTCATCAGCCTGCTGCTGAGCGAGATCGCCCGCCTTGGCGCCACCCGCGTCGTGATCGATTCGCTGTCCGGCTTTGAGCTGGCCGTGGCGCCGACCTTCCGGGAAGACTTTCGCGAATCTCTGGCGCGGCTGGTGATTGCCATGGCGGGTGCGGGGGTGACCATCCTGATGACCTCGGAGCTGGAGGATCGCTACACCGACCTGCGCTTCAGCCCTTATGGCACAGCCTTTTTGACCGACGCCATCATCGTGCAGCGCTATATCGAGATCGACAGCCGCTTGCGCCGCATGCTGGCGGTCGTCAAGGTCAGGGCCAGCGCCCATTCGGATGAATTGCGCGAGTTTCATATCGATGGCGCCGGCCTGCATGTCGGCGCCGCCTTGCCCGAGCAAGAAGGCTTGCTGGGCGGGCGCCCCCGCCAAAAACGCCGCCCTGCCTGAGCCCTGACGCCATGAACCAGCACCTAAGTTCGCCGATCCCAGCCATCGCCAGCGCCGAGCAGGAGCTGGCCGACGTCACCAAACGCGTGGAGGCGATGCGCACGGTGCTGGTACGGCTGCTGCAAGAGGTGGTGCTGGCAGAGACCTTTCTCGATCAGAATCAAATAGTGCAATTGATTCAGGCTAACGAGCAACTGGTGCTGACCGCGCTGGACGCGCAGACCGACAGCCAG
>JADMJQ010000280.1:0-4886 GCA_018780415.1 Roseateles sp.
CTCGCTGATCCCCTGGATCGACAAGGACCTCGGCAACGGCATGTCCAAGGAAGAGTGGAAGGGCATGGCCGAGACCAACAAGATCATGGGCCTGGGCGAAGGCTTCGGTTCGGCGCCCATCCCCGTCGACGGTTTTTGCGTGCGTGTCGGCGCGATGCGCTGCCACAGCCAGGCCCTGACCTTCAAGCTGAAGAAGGACGTGCCGGTGGCCGACATCGAGGCGATGATTGCCGCCGACAACGACTGGGTCAAGCTGGTGCCCAACACCCGCGAAGCGACGGTGCAAGACCTGACCCCGGTCGCGGTATCGGGCACCATGACGATCCCGGTCGGCCGTGTGCGCAAGCTGGCGATGGGCCCCGAGTATGTCGGCGCCTTCACCATCGGCGACCAGCTGTTGTGGGGTGCGGCCGAGCCCTTGCGCCGCATGCTGCGCATCTTGCTGGCACATTGACCCCGCACTGATCCACGGGCAGCCCGTTGCCGGCAAGCGACAAGCTTGTAACGGGCTGAATCAGAGCGGTGTCTATGCAGCTATTCACGCTTTGCCTGAGCTTCTATGCGTATATGCTCGCCCCTATTAAGTATTTCAATCGAAAAGAGCGCATGTGGATGGCATCGTGAGCGCGGTTAAGCTGAGAGTTAGCATCGTCAAAAGAGGCGGACACCTTGTGGTGCCCGCCTTGTCGCTTGGGGGAACGCTTTGAAAAATCACTATTGCGCAGTTGAAGATAGGGCGTGCGCCGAAGTCAGCCGGCCCAGCCTCCCCCAGAGCGGAGCCCAGGCCTTGGCGCCTCGGCGCTTGACGCTGGCTCGATTTGCCTTGTCGCATATTGCGGCGGCCGCGTTGTTGGTCTCCGGCAGCAGCGGTGCGTGGGCCCTGGGTCTGGGGCGCTTGTCGGTGCAGTCAGCCCTGGGTGAAACCTTGAAGGCGGAAATCGACATCACCAGCCTCAGCCCCGAAGAAGCGGGTTCCTTAAAGGTGCGCATTGCGCCCCCCGAGTCCTACCGCGCCACCGGCGTTGAATACAACTCGGTGTTGACCAGCACGCAAGTGCAAGTGCTGAAGAAAGATGGCCGTAGCTTTTTGCGGGTCAGCAGCGACCGTGCGGTGCAAGAGCCTTTTGTTGATGTGATTCTCGAGTTGACCTGGGCGAATGGCCGCTTGGTGCGCGAGTACACCTTGCTGTTTGATCCGCCAACGGCGACGCGGACCAACGGCTCGCCCGCTGCTGCCGCTCCCGCCGCGCCGGTGGTGACGGCGGCGCCGGTGATATCGCCTGCGCCTGCGCCCGCTGCTCAAACCGAGCCGGTGCCGGCTCCGGCTGCAACGGCTGCCGTGCCGATCCCGCCTAGCCCTAGCCCTAGCCCCTTGGTCAGAGCGCCTCGAGAAGCGGCGGCACCTGCGGCTGCTCCGGCTCCGGCTCCAATTCCTGCGCCACGTCCTGCTGTCGCGGCGCCTGCGGCGTCTGCTGCATCGGAGTACAAGGTCAAGCCCGGCGACAACTTGTCGCGCATCGCCGCCCGTACCCAGCCCGAAGGCATTTCGCTGGACCAAATGCTGGTCGGTTTGTTCCGCAACAACCCGGAAGCGTTTCTTGACGGCAATATGAACCGCCTGCGTTCGGGCGTGGTTCTGCAAGTGCCCGGCAGCGAAACGCTGGGCGCCCTGCCGACCGCCGAGGCGCGGCAAGTCATTCGGGCCCAAAGTGCCGATTTCAGCGCCTACCGTTTGCGCTTGAGCAGCGCCGCGCCTACCTTGCAAGCCGATCAAAGTCAGCGCCAAGCCAAGGGTAAGGTCGAGGCAGCGGTCGAAGATCGCAAGCCGGCTCCTGCGCCCACGCCCGACAAGTTGACACTCAGCAAGGCCGCCAGCGCCGCCGCCGATGCCAAACTCGCTGCGGCCTCCAAGGAGGCCGAAAAGAAGGATGCCGCCGCTCGCATGGCCGAGTTGACGCGCAATGTGGAAGAACTGAAGAAGATCTCCAGCGCTGCCAAACCGGCTGTCGCCGCATCTGTGGCCGCGGTAGCACCAGCACCTGTCCCAGCAGCTCCTGCACCAGCGCCGGTGGCCGCTGTGCTGCCCGCATTGCCGCTGGAGTCTGCCGCTTCAACACCGGGCCTGCCGTCCACGGTCGCGTCAGCGCCGGCGCCGGCCCCAATGCCGCCCGTGGTTGCGTTGGCCGCATCGGCCGCGTCAGCTGCGCTGGCCCCGCCGTTGCCGGCAAAGGCCGAGCCTGGCTTGTTGGAGCAACTGCTTGAGAATCCCTTGACCCTGCCGCTGGGTGCTGCTTTGCTGGCAGCCATCGGCGGCTTGGCCTGGTTCCGCATGCGCGGCGCCAAGGCGGCGGCCAAGGCCGACACCGGCTTTCATGAAAGCCGCCTGCAGCCCGATTCCTTCTTCGGTGCCACCGGCGGCCAACGTGTCGACACGCGCGACGCCACCGGCGCCGCCTCGTCGATGAATTATTCGCTCAGTCAGTTGGACGCGATTGGCGACGTGGATCCGGTCGCCGAGGCCGATGTTTACTTGGCCTACGGCCGCGATTTGCAGGCCGAAGAGATTTTGAAGGAAGCGCTGCGCGCGACGCCCGAACGGATGGCGATCCGGCTCAAGCTGCTGGAGGTCTATGCCAAGCGCCGCGACACCAAGGGCTTTGAGCAATTGGCCGTGCAGCTGTATGCCGAAACCAGCGGCGTCGGTGACGACTGGGCGCGTGCTCAGGAACTGGGTCGCCAGATTGATCCTGAAAATCCGCTCTATCAGCCCGGCGGCGTGCCAAGCCAGCAAAGCGATGGCCGAGAAGTGCATCCCGAGCCGATGGACGCCAGCACGATGCCGCACACGGTCGGCCATCTGGCGACCGAGCCGGTTGGCCGCAGCGCGCAGGCCGAGGCCGGGCCCATGAGCGGCTTTGATCTGGATCTTGACCTGGATCTGGGCGCACCTGCCGCCGCACCGCCGTCGCCGATTGCGATGGAGGCCACCCAGGCCATGACCACCACGATCGAGCAGGCACCGTTCGCTATGGACTTTGATCTGTCCGAGCCGCCTGCCGCACCCGCAACCTCGGCTGCACCGGCCGCGCCCGCAGCGGGCAACGAGCTTGAGTTTGATCTCGATGACTTCGGCAGCCTGGACGACCAGCCGTTGAATCGACCTGTGCCTGCCGAGGACGGCAACGCGCTTGACTTCGATTTGGGCTCCATCGATTTGTCGCTGCCGGAGTTGCCTAATGTTCCTGCCGCCGAGGAACCTTTGCCGGTGCCCGAGTCGCTGGCGCTGGACGGTGACCTTGGCGCCGAGTTTGATGAGCTGATGAAGGCGGGCGACGTTGCCGAGCCTGCCGCCGATCCGCTGGCCGATGCTTTTGATCTGATGGATGATGGCGACGACCCCTTGATGCGGCAGTTGGAGTTGGCCGATGAGTTCCGTCAGATTGGCGATACCGAAGGGGCCCGCGAGGTCTTGCAGGAGCTGATCTCCAAGTCCAGTGGACCCTTGCGCGACAAGGCGCAGGCAATGCTGAACGACCTGCGTTGATTGTTGCGAGACAATGCAAAGCGCCCGCCGAGCCGGGCGCTTTTTTTATTGTTGGAGCCGTCAATTGAGTGAAGCGCGATGCGTGTAGTGCTGGGGGTCAGTTACCGTGGATCGGCCTATCACGGCTGGCAAGCCCAAGCCGACCGGCAGACCGTGCAGGATGTGCTGGAGACCGCCCTGGCAAAGTTCACCGCCACGCCGCTGCGCACGGTCTGCGCCGGCCGCACCGATGCCGGCGTGCACGGCCTCAACCAGGTCGTGCACTTTGATACCGAGGTGGTGCGTGACGCGGCCTCCTGGGTGCGCGGCACCAACAGCTTTTTGCCCGCCGATGTGGCGATCCAGTGGTGCGTGTTTGCTGAGGAGCCGTTCCACGCCCGCTTTGCCGCCCATGGCCGGCGCTACACCTATATCTTGCTGGCGTCCCCGGTGCGGCCGTCGATCGAGACGGGCAGCGTCGGCTGGGTGCATTACCCGCTGGACGGTGACGTCATGCGCGAGGCCGCCGGATTGCTGCTGGGTGAGCATGACTTCAGCGCCTATCGCTCGTCCGAATGCCAGGCCGCCTCGCCGGTCAAGACCATGCGCAGCATCGCCATCACCAGCCAAGGCGACTACTGGCGCTTCGACTTTGATGGCTCGGCTTTTTTGCACCATATGGTGCGCAATTTGATGGGCAGCTTGCTCGCAGTAGGGCGTGGCACGCGTGACTTGGCCTGGTTCGCCGGCGTGCTGGCCGGCAAGGATCGCAAGTTCGCCGCACCTACCTTTCCCGCCGACGGCCTCTATTTCGTCGGCCCGTATTACGCGGCCGAGTTCCAAATCCCCAGCCAGACCGCGGCGATGGGCTGGCTGCCCGGTGCACCGCAAAATCCATGAATAGAACCCGTATCAAGATCTGTGGCCTGACCCGCGAGGCCGATGTGCTGGCCGCCGTCGAGGCCGGCGCCGACGCCATCGGCTTTGTTTTGTACGCCAAGAGCGGGCGTTATGTGACGCCAGCGCGAGCGGCCGAGCTGGCCAAACTGCTGCCGCCCTTTGTCACGCCGGTGGGCCTGTTCGTCAACGCCAGCACGGCCGAGTTGGCGGCCGGCCTGGCGGCGCTGCCGAATATGCTGATGCAGTTTCACGGGGATGAGTCGCCGCAGGACTGCGCGCGCGTTGGTCGGCCCTTTATGCGCGCCGCCCGGATGGAGCCCGGTTTTGATTTGCTAGACTATGCCCAACAATATTCAGCCGCCCAGGCGATCCTGCTCGACGCCCATGTCGAGGGCTATGGCGGTGGTGGAAAGGTGTTCGATTGGTCTCTCATTCCAAAAAACCTGGGCTCTCCCCTCGTTTT
>JADMJQ010000280.1:4896-15264 GCA_018780415.1 Roseateles sp.
GTCTGGTGGGTTGCATGCCGGAAATGTGCGAGCTGGCATAGCGCAGACGCGGCCCTGGGCCGTTGACGTCAGCTCCGGCGTGGAGGCCCAAGGACGCGGCCTCAAATGCGCTGTGCTGATGCGTGAGTTCTGTGAGGCGGTGCGTCAAGCCGATGCGCTCATAGCCAGCAATCCCGAAATCTGAGAGATTCCCTATGAATAGCTATTCCCAACCCGATGCCCAAGGGCATTTCGGCCCGGTCAAGGGCCAGACCTATGGCGGCAGCTTTGTCGCCGAAACCTTGGTTCATGCGCTTGATGAGCTGAATGCGGCCTACGCCCATTACAGCCAGGATGCGGACTTCATGGCCGAGTACAAAAAAGAGTTGGCCCATTTTGTTGGCCGGCCCAGCCCGATCTATCACGCCGACCGGCTCAGCCGCGAGCTCGGCGGCGCGCAGATTTTTCTGAAGCGTGAGGACCTGAACCACACCGGCGCGCACAAGATCAACAACACGATTGGCCAGGCCTTGTTGGCCAAGCGAATGGGCAAAAAGCGGGTGATCGCCGAGACCGGCGCCGGCCAGCATGGCGTGGCCACCGCCACCATCTGCGCGCGTTACGGCATGGAATGCGTGGTCTATATGGGCAGCGAGGACATCAAGCGCCAGTCGCCCAATGTCTACCGCATGCATTTGCTCGGTGCGCGGGTGGTGCCGGTCGAGTCCGGGTCCAAGACCTTGAAGGACGCGCTCAACGAGGCGATGCGCGACTGGGTCACGAATGTCGAGTCGACCTTCTACATCATCGGCACGGTGGCCGGCCCGCATCCGTATCCGATGATGGTGCGCGACTTCCAGCGCGTCATCGGCGATGAATGCCTGGTGCAGATGCCCGAGATGATTGGCCGCCAGCCCGATGCGGTGATCGCCTGTGTGGGCGGCGGCAGCAATGCGATGGGGATTTTCTATCCCTATATCGAGCATGCCGGCACGCGCTTGATCGGCGTTGAGGCGGCCGGAGAGGGCATTGAAAGCGGCAAGCATGCGGCCACACTGTCGGCCGGCAGCCCCGGTGTGCTGCATGGCAATCGCACCTATTTGCTGCAGGACGAGAACGGCCAGATCATCGAAACCCACTCGATCTCGGCCGGCCTGGACTACCCCGGCGTCGGCCCCGAGCATGCCTATTTGAAGGACATCGGGCGGGCCGAATATGTCGGCGTCACCGATGCCGAGGCCTTGGCGGCTTTTCACCATCTGTGCCGCACCGAGGGCATCATCCCGGCGCTGGAATCCAGCCACGCGGTGGCCTATGCGATGAAGTTGGCGCCGACGCTGCCGGCCGATCAGCATCTGCTGGTCAACTTGTCCGGGCGCGGCGACAAGGATATCGGCACGGTCGCCGATCTGTCGCAGGCGGAGTTCTTCTGTCGGCCGTCCTGCAAGGGCCAATCGGTGAAAGGTCAAACAACGGGCGGCGATGCCGTCGTCGCCATGCCAGCTAAGGGAGGCCAACCATGAGCCGCATCCAAGCGACATTTGCCCGACTGGCAATCGAGGGTCGCAAGGCCTTGATCCCCTTCGTCACCGCCGGCGATCCTTATCCAGATGTCACGGTCGAATTGATGCTGGCGATGGCCGCGGCCGGCGCCGATGTGATCGAGCTGGGCGTGCCGTTCTCCGACCCGATGGCCGATGGCCCGGTGATTCAGCGAGCCGCCGAGCGGGCGGTCAAGGCCGGCATCGGCCTCAAGCAGGTGCTGGCCGACGTGCAGGCGTTTCGCCGCAGCAATCAGGCAACGCCCGTGGTCTTGATGGGTTATGCCAACCCGATCGAGCGTTACGGCCTGGATCGTTTTGTGCTGGACGCCAAGGCGGCCGGCGTCGACGGTGTTTTGGTGGTTGATTACCCGCCCGAGGAATGCGTGCGCTTCGCCGCCTTGCTGAAGGCGCAGGACATGGATGCGATCTTTCTGCTCGCGCCGACCTCGACCGATGCGCGCATGCAGCGCGTGGGCGAGGTCGCCAGCGGCTATGTCTACTATGTCTCGCTGAAGGGCGTGACCGGCGCCGGCCACCTGAACACGGCGGCGGTGGCCGAGATGATCCCGCGCATCCGGCGCCATATCACGGTGCCGGTGGGAGTCGGTTTCGGCATTCGCGACGCGGTCACGGCGCGCGCGGTGGCCGATGTTTCGGACGCCGTCGTTATCGGTTCGCGTCTGGTTGAACTGCTGGAGGTTCAGCCACGCGATAATGTCGCGTTGACGGGTGCTCAGTTCATCCGCGAAATTCGTACCGCCCTGGACGCTAAGCAATAAAGGAGTCTGCTTGTGAGTTGGCTTGAAAAACTTCTGCCCCCGAAGATGCAGCAAACCGACCCGACCGAGCGCCGCATGGTGCCGGAAGGTTTGTGGATCAAATGCCCGTCTTGCGAGACGGTCTTGTACAAGACCGACCTGGAGCAGAACGTCAATGTCTGCCCCAAGTGCAGCCATCACCACCGCATCGGTGCGCGGGCCCGGCTGAACGCCTTTCTGGACGGCGAAGGCCGTTACGAGATCGGCCAGGAGGTCTTGCCGGTCGACGCCTTGAAGTTCAAGGACAGCAAGAAGTACCCTGACCGGCTCAAGGATGCGTTGGAGCAAACCGGCGAGACCGACGCCTTGGTGGTGATGGGCGGTGCCTTGATGACCTTGCCGGTGGTGGCGGCTTGTTTCGAGTTCAACTTCATGGGTGGCTCTATGGGTTCGGTGGTCGGCGAGCGCTTTGTGCGTGGCGTCGAGACGGCGATCGAGCAGAAGACACCGTTCATCTGCTTCACCGCGACCGGCGGCGCGCGCATGCAGGAGGGCTTGTTGAGTCTGATGCAGATGGCCAAGACGAATGCGTCCTTGACCCGTCTGGCCAAGGCCAAACTGCCTTTCATCAGCATCCTGACCGACCCGACCATGGGCGGCGTGTCGGCCAGCTTCGCCTTTGTCGGCGATGTGGTGCTGGCCGAGCCCAAGGCCTTGATCGGCTTTGCCGGCCCGCGGGTGATCGAGAACACGGTGCGCGAGAAGCTGCCGCCGGGCTTCCAGCGCGCCGAGTTTTTGCTGGAAAAGGGCGCGGTCGACATGATTGTCGACCGGCGCCAGTTGCGCGAGACCGTGGCCCGTCAACTGGCCATGCTGCAGCGCATGAGCTCGGACGCGGTGGCCTGAAGCGCTTGAGCTGAATTGCAATAGAAGCCCCCAGCGGCCAGGCCCACAAGGTCTGGCCGTCTTGTTTTGCGGAAAAGATATGTTGCCTACCAGCCTGAACGAATGGCTCGCGCATTGCGAGCGACTGCACCCCAAGACCATAGACATGACCTTGGACCGCGTGCTCACGCTGCGCGACCGGTTGGGCCTGAAGTTCGAGCCGCCGGTGGTGATGGTGGCCGGCACCAATGGCAAGGGCTCGACCTGTGCGATGCTGGAATCCATCGCTTTGCAGGCCGGCTACCGGGTCGGCCTCTATATCAAGCCGCATCTGGTCCATTTTCAGGAGCGCTGCCGGGTCGGCGGCGAGCCGGTCGCGGCGGAGTCGCTACTGCCGTTCTTCGAGGCGGTCGAGGCGGCGCGTGCCGAGCTGACACTGTCGTATTTTGAGTTCACCACGCTGGCCATCATGCTGCGCCTGGCAGCCGAGCCGCTGGATCTGGTGATTCTGGAGGTCGGCCTGGGCGGACGCCTGGACGCCGTCAATGTCATCGACGCCGACTGCGCCGTCATCACCAGCATCGACCTGGATCACACCGAGTATCTGGGGCCGGACCGTGAATCGGTGGGCCGCGAGAAGGCCGGCATCATGCGCGCCGGCCGTCCGGTGGTCGTTAGCGACCCGGTGCCGCCCGCTTCGCTGGCCGCGCGGGCGACCGAGATTGGCGCCGATCTGCGCCAGCTGGGCGTTGACTTCACCTATGGCGGCGACCGCCAGCAATGGCAGTGGTCGGGGCGTGAGCGGCGTTTCAGCGGCATGGCTTACCCGGCGCTGCGCGGAGTCAATCAGCTGCTGAACGCGGCCGGCGTGCTGGCGGTGTTCGAGGTTTTGTATCAGCGACTGCCGATCAGCGCGCAGGCGGTGCGCAATGGTCTGGCCATGGTTGAGTTGCCGGGCCGCTTCCAGGTCGTGGCCGGCCAGCCCACTTTGGTGCTGGACGTGGCGCACAACCCGCATGCGGTGGCGGCGCTGGCGCAGAACCTCGATCAGATGGGCTTCTTCCCGCGCACCCATGCGGTGTTCGGCGCGATGGCGGACAAGGACCTGGCCGGGATTTTCAAGAAAATGGCGCCCCTGGTCGACGTCTGGCATTTCTGCGATCTGGAGATTCCGCGCGCGGCCAAGGCGGCGGCGCTGGCCGCGCAGTTTGAGGCGCTGTGGGCGGCCGGCGGCCTGAAACCGCCGGCCGAGCTGAGCTTGCATGTGCATGGCGGCGCGGCCGAGGCGCTGGCCGCGGCGGCGCTCGGCGCCGAGCCCGCTGATAGAATTCTGGTCTTCGGATCGTTCTTCACCGTGGGAGCGGTGCTCAAGCAAGGTGTGCCGCGTTTGCAGGCCGGCAAGCCGCCTCCAGCGAGCAGTTCCTTGACTTGAATCTCCTGGGCCGCTGGTTTGCCAAGCCCTTTTTTTCTCTCCACGCTTTAAACCGGCTCACGCTGCCACTTTGCCATGGGTCTGTTGTCATTTTTCAAACGCGGGGAGGCCGGTGCTGCCCCCAAAACAGCGGCCAAATCAGGCGCTAGGCCGGTCGCAGATGCAGCCGATGCGGTTCAGCACCTGCGCCTGCGCGCCCGCCGCCGCCTGATCGGCGCGGCGCTGCTGGTGGGCGTTGGCGTGATCGGATTCCCGCTGCTGTTCGAGACCCAGCCGCGGCCGATTCCGGTCGATCTGCCTATCGATATCCCCAGCAAAGAGGCTGCGCCGCCGCTGCGCGTGCCGGCACAACTGCAAGCCCCTGCGCTGCCGCCGCTGGCGGTGGTCGAGCCGGAAGCTGAGCCACATCCACAATCGCAGCCACAGCCGGCATCGCCGCCAATCAGCAAACCGGTCGCCGCCTTGCCTCAAGAGCCGCAGCCGCTGCCGACGCCGGTAGCAAAGCCGGAGCCCAGGGCGTCGGTCAAGTCGCTTGAAAAACCAGCGGACAAGCCGCTTGAAAAGAAGCCGGTCGAGCATCAACTGGATAAATCGGTTTCGCAACAGGAGGCAGCACGGGCGCAATCGCTATTGGACGGCAAGCCCGCCGAGGTGGGTGGCCGGTCGATTGTTCAGGTCGGCGCATTTGCCGATGCAAAGGCTGCGCAAGAGGTCCGGATGAAGGTCGAGAAGCTCGGCCTCAAGACCTATACGCAAGTGCTTGAGACGCCGGCAGGCAAGCGTGTGCGGGTGCGCGTCGGGCCGTTTGCCAGCAAGGATGAGGCTGACAAGGCCGCAGCCAAGCTGCGCGCTGTTGGTCTGTCCCCGGCGGTTCTGACGCTTTGATGGGAGTGCTGGCTTGCTCGCGCGCTGCTTGTTCGGGTGATTCGGTTTGAACAGCCTGACGAGTTGGGTCGACTGGGCCTTGCTGGCCTTGCTTGCGGTGTCGGCCTTGCTGGGCCTATGGCGCGGCCTGGTGTTCGAACTCTTGTCCATTGCGGGTTGGTTGATTGCCTATTTCGCTGCGCCGGTGTTGGCACCGTTGATCGAGTCATGGTTGCCACAGCAGCGCTTTGATCCCGGCCTTTTGCATGTGCTGGCCCTGTGCCTGAGCTTTATCTTGATTTTGCTGGTCTGGAGTTTGGGCGCAAAGCTGGTGCGGGCCTTGCTTCATGCCACGCCCTTGAGCATCATCGATCGGCTGCTGGGCGGCGGCTTTGGATTTTTGCGCGGACTGTTGATCTGCGCGATCTTGACGCTGCTGATCAATATGACGCCGGCCAAGGACTGGCCGAGTTGGCGCGAGTCCCAGCTGGGCGCTGGTTTGCAGCAGCTTTTGCATGAAGTTCGTCCGGTGCTGCCGGACGAGGTGTTGAAATTGATCCCGGCCTGAGCACGTGGCTCAGGCCCTGAATTTTGTTCTGTCCCTTCAAGACAAGGAAAAACCATGTGCGGCATCGTCGGCGTGATCTCTCGCTCACCGGTTAATCAAGTGATTTATGACGGCTTGCTGCTCTTGCAGCACCGCGGTCAGGATGCCGCCGGCATCGTCACCATGCAGGGCAATAAGTGCTTTATGCACAAGGCCCGCGGCATGGTGCGCGACGTCTTTCGCACCCGCAATATGCGCGCCTTGCCGGGCAATATCGGCCTTGGCCAAACACGCTACCCGACCGCCGGCAATGCCTACAACGAAGAGGAGGCTCAGCCCTTCTACGTCAATGCGCCGTTCGGCCTGGTGCTGGTGCACAACGGCAACTTGACCAATGCGCAGAGCCTGAAGACCGAGCTCTACGACATCGATCGCCGCCACATCAACACCGAGAGCGACTCCGAGGTCCTGCTCAATGTGCTGGCACATGAAATCGAGCAGGTCGTGCGCGACGCGCCGCTCAGCCCCGAGGGCATGTTCAGGGCCGTCGCGGCGGTACACAAGCGCATCAAGGGCTCCTACGCCGTGATCGCCTTGATCGCCGGCCATGGCTTGCTGGCGTTCCGCGACCCCTTCGGCATTCGCCCGCTGTGCTTCGGCCAAGCGGAAGATGGCGAGTACATGGTGGCCAGCGAGAGTGTGGCGCTGGAAGGCACCGGCTTCAAATTGCTGCGTGACGTCGCGCCCGGCGAGGCCTTGTTCATCGATATGAGCGGCAAGCTGAGCACGCAGCAATGCGCCGAAAACCCGACGCTGAATCCCTGCATGTTCGAGTTCGTCTACCTGGCCCGGCCGGACTCGGTGATGGACGGCATCTCGGTCTACCAGGCCCGCCTGAACATGGGCGAGACGCTGGCCCAGCGCTTGATCTCGACCATGCCGCCGAGCGATATCGACGTGGTGATTCCCATCCCCGAGTCGAGCCGGCCTTCGGCGATGCAGCTGGCGCACCGGATTGGCAAGCCTTACCGCGAAGGCTTTGTGAAGAACCGCTATGTGGGCCGCACCTTCATCATGCCGGGCCAAGGCGAGCGCAAGAAGTCGGTGCGCCAAAAGCTCAATGCGATCGGGCTGGAGTTCAAGGGGCGTAATGTCTTGCTGGTCGATGACTCGATCGTGCGCGGCACCACCTCCAAGGAAATCGTGCAGATGGCCCGCGAGGCGGGTGCGCGCAAGGTCTATCTGGCCTCGGCCGCGCCGCCGGTGCGGTTTCGCAATGTCTACGGCATCGACATGCCGACCAGCGAGGAGTTGGTTGCGCACAACCGCAGCAATGAAGAAATCCGCCAGTTCATCGGCGCTGATGCGCTGATTTATCAGGATGTCGATGCGATGAAGCGTGTCGTTGCTGCCTTGCAGCCGGCTTTGCATGGCTTTGAGGCCTCTTGCTTCGACGGTGTCTATGTGACCGGCGATGTCAGCGTCGAAGACTTTGCCAAGCTCGAAGCGCAGCGGCGCAGCCAGGGTGAGGAGGAGGACGGGCCGGCGCGTACGCGGCTGGCCTTGCAAAGCGGGGGTGATGGTCGATGAGCAGTTCTGAAGAAACGCGTCGAATTGCCCGTTCCCGGCTGCCAGACGGCTTGCGCCCCGAGACCTTGGCCGTGCGCATGGCCTTGGCACCCAGCCAGCATGGCGAAAACTCCGAAGCGCTGTTTTTGACCAGCGCCTATGTTCAGCCGGACGCCGAAACATCGGCGCAGCGTTTTGCCGCATCGGAGGATTTCACCTATTCGCGCACCAGCAATCCGACGGTGCGCAGCCTGGAGATGCGTCTGGCGGCCATGGAAGGCACGGAAGCGGCCATCGCCACCTCGACGGGTATGAGCGCAATCTTGCTGATGTGCATGGGCTTGCTGAAGGCGGGCGATCATGTGATTTGCTCGCGCTCGGTGTTTGGCTCGACGATCAATCTCTTCGCCAAGGAGTTCGGCAAATTTGGTGTCGAGACCAGCTTTGTGTCGCAGACCGATTTGCAGGAATGGCGCGCGGCCGTCAAGCCGACCACACGCATCCTGTTCGCCGAAACTCCGACCAATCCCCTGACCGAAATCTGCGACATCCGTGCCTTGGCCGATATCGCCCACGAGTCCGGCGCCTTGCTGGTGGTGGACAACACTTATTCGACACCGGCCTTGCAGCAGCCCATCAAGCTGGGCGCGGATTTGGTCATGCATTCAGCCACCAAATACATGGACGGCCAGGGCCGGGTCATGGCCGGTGCTTTGTGCGGCTCAAATCATTTGATCAAGGATGTGTTCGGCCCGGTCTTGCGCACTGTCGGCATGACGCTGGCGCCGTTCAATGCCTGGGTGATCCTCAAGGGGCTTGAAACGCTGAGCCTGCGCATGCGCGCGCAGAGCGAACAGGCGCTGGCCGTGGCGCGCTGGTTGGAGGCTCGGCCCGAAGTCGCGCGGGTCTTTTGCCCGTCCTTGCCCTCGCACCCTCAGCATGAGCTGGCGATGCGCCAGCAGTCGGGGCAGGGCGGGGCGGTGTTGTCCTTCGAGCTGCGTGCGGCGACGCCCGAGGCCGCCCGCGCGGCCGCCTTCCACGTCATCGACAGCACGCGAGTGCTGAGCATCGCCACCAATTTGGGTGATACCAAATCCATCATCACGCACCCGGCCACCACCTCACATGGGCGCCTCAGCGAAGCTCAGCGCCAAGCCGCTGGTATCAGCCAGGGCCTGATTCGTCTGGCGGTTGGACTGGAACATATTGACGACATCACCGACGATTTGCTGCGCGGACTCTCTACCTTGAACTCCCTATGAGCCAGAACACTGCTATCCGTACCCGTATCGCGCCTTCGCCGACCGGCTTCCTGCACCTGGGTACCGCACGCACGGCCTTGTTTTCATGGGCCTATGCGCGCCATTTTGGTGGCCAGTTTGTGCTGCGCATCGAGGACACCGACGTGGCCCGCTCGACCCAGGATTCGGTCGAGCAAATCCTCGCCTCAATGAAATGGCTGGGGCTGGACTATGACGAGGGTCCGATCTACCAGATGCAGCGACTGGAGCGCTACAGCGCCGTCGTCGAGCAGCTGATCGCGGAGGGCAAGGCCTACCGCTGCTATTGCTCGCCGGCCGAGCTGGACGAAATGCGTGAAGCGCAGCGCGCCCGTGGCGAAAAGACCCATTACGACCGCCGCTGGCGGCCCGAGCCCGGCAAAGTCTTGCCGGCCCCGCCGGTGGGCGTGCAGCCGGTCGTGCGTTTCAAGAATCCACTCGACGGGGACGTGAGCTGGGATGACGTGGTCAAGGGCACGATCACCATCAATAACCGCGAAATCGATGACCTGATCATCGTGCGCCCGGACGGCGTGCCGACCTATAACTTCTGCGTGGTGGTGGATGACTGGGACATGGCCATCAGCCATGTGTTCCGCGGCGACGAGCATGTCAACAACACGCCCTGGCAGATCAATATCTTCAATGCCCTCGGCGCGCCGCTGCCACAGTTTGGCCATGTGCCGGTGATTCTGGGCGACGATGGGCAGAAGCTGTCCAAGCGGCGCGGCGCGGTCAGCGTGACCGCCTATGAGGACGCCGGCTATCTGCCCGAGGCGATGCTGAACTATTTGTCACGCCTGGGCTGGAGCCATGGCGACGAGGAGTTGTTCTCGAGCGAGCAATTGGTGGCCTGGTTTGATGGCTCGCATTTGAGCAAGAGCCCGGCGCAATGGGACCCGGCCAAACTGGAATGGGTCAACAGCCAGTACATCAAACAGGCCAGCGATGAGCGTTTGGCTGTTCTGGTCGCCGCCCAGCTACTTAAGCGTGGTTTGACCGTTGATGCTGGCGCCTTGGTGCCGATGTGCGCGCTCTTTAAAGATCGCTGCGCGACCACAGTCGCCTTGGCCGATTGGTTGAGCATGTACTTTGAGCCGGTGACGCCGACAGCGGAGGACCTGGCCGCTCATCTGACCGATGCAGTCAAGCCTGCGCTACAGACCTTGGCCGCCAAGTTGTCTGAGGCGGAGTGGAGCAAGGCCGGTATTGCGGCAGCCATTAAAGAAACCCTCTCCACCCATGGCTTGAAGATGCCGGTATTGGCGATGCCGGTGCGCGCCCTGGTGTGCGGCCGGGTGCAGACACCGAGCGTGGATGCGGTGCTGTCACTGTTCACAAAAGAAATTGTGATTGAACGCTTGCGCTCCTCGTGAAATCCGTACTACAATCTATGTCTTGCTTGAACAGCGCGAAACGCCGAAGTCTTGAATTTTGAGAGTTCGGAAGTTTTAAGGGGGTATAGCTCAGCTGGGAGAGCGCTTGCATGGCATGCAAGAGGTCAACGGTT
>JADMJQ010000324.1 GCA_018780415.1 Roseateles sp.
CCGGTCACGATCCTGCTCAAGGCCATCGGCCTGAACCCCGAGCAGATCCTGGCGCATTTCTTCGTCTTCGACAATTTCCGTCTGATGGACGCCGGCGCACAAATGGAATTTGTGGCCGACCGCCTGAAGGGTGAAGTCGCGCGTTTCGACATCACCGACAAGAGCGGCACCGTCATCGTCGAGAAGGACAAGCGCATCACGGCGCGCCACACGCGCCAGATGGAGCAGTCCGGCACTCAGCATGTGACCGTGCCCGAGGACTTCTTGGTCGGCCGCTTGCTGGCCAAGAACATGGTCGACGCCGACACCGGCGAAATCATTGCCAAGGCCAATGACGAGTTGACCGACGCGCTGCTGAAGAAGCTGCGCCAGGCCGGCGTCAAGGACGTGCAGTGCTTGTTCACGAACGAGCTGGACGAAGGCGCTTACATCAGCCAGACCCTGGCTGCCGACGAAACCGCTGACCAACTGGCCGCGCGCGTTGCGATCTATCGCATGATGCGTCCCGGCGAGCCGCCAACGGAAGACGCGGTCGAAGCGCTGTTCAACCGCCTGTTCTACAACCCGGACACCTACGATCTGTCGCGCGTGGGCCGGATGAAGTTCAACGCCCGTGCGGGTCGCGATACGCCAGAAGGCGCGATGACCTTGTCGAACGAGGACGTCCTCGACGTCGTCAAGATCTTGGTCGAGCTGCGCAATGGCCGCGGCGAAGTCGATGACATCGACCACTTGGGTAATCGCCGGGTGCGTTGCGTCGGCGAATTGGCCGAGAACCAGTACCGTTCCGGTCTGGCGCGGATCGAGAAGGCCGTTAAGGAGCGTCTGGGTCAAGCCGAGACCGAAGCTCTGATGCCGCATGACTTGATCAACTCCAAGCCGATTTCGGCCGCGTTGAAAGAGTTCTTCGGTGCCTCGCAGCTGTCGCAGTTCATGGACCAGACGAACCCATTGTCGGAAATCACGCACAAGCGTCGCGTTTCCGCTCTGGGCCCTGGTGGTTTGACGCGTGAGCGCGCCGGCTTTGAAGTCCGCGACGTGCACCCGACTCACTACGGTCGTGTTTGCCCAATTGAAACGCCTGAAGGCCCGAACATTGGTCTGATCAACTCTTTGGCTCTGTACGCACAGCTGAACGAGTATGGTTTCCTGGAGACCCCTTATCGTCGCGTCGTCGACGGCAAGGTGACGACCCAGATCGACTATCTGTCGGCCATCGAAGAAGGCAAGTACGTGATCGCTCAGGCGAACGCGACGCTGAGCGAAGGCGCATTGACGGACGAGTTGGTGTCGGCACGTGAAAACGGCGAGTCGGTGTTGACCAGCCCAGAGCGCATCCAGTACATGGACGTTGCGCCTACGCAGATCGTGTCGGTGGCGGCCTCGCTGGTGCCATTCCTTGAGCACGATGATGCGAATCGCGCCTTGATGGGTGCGAATATGCAGCGTCAGGCCGTGCCTATCTTGCGCCCCGAAAAGGCCATGGTAGGTACCGGCGTCGAGCGGGTTGCGGCGAAGGACTCGGGCACGGTTGTGGCGGCGCGCCGCGGCGGTATCGTCGACTATGTCGATACCAACCGTATCGTGATTCGTGTCAATGACGACGAAACCGTTGCCGGTGAAGTCGGCGTCGACATCTACAACCTGATCAAGTATCAGCGTTCCAACCAGAACACCAATATCCATCAGCGCCCTATCGTGCGCCGTGGTGACAAGGTGGCGTCTGAGGACATCATTGCTGACGGTGCTTCCACCGACATCGGTGAGTTGGCGCTGGGCCAGAACATGCTGGTCGCCTTCATGCCATGGAACGGCTACAACTTCGAGGATTCGATCCTGATCTCGGAGCGTGTGATCGCTGAAGACCGCTACACCTCGATTCACATCGAAGAGTTGGTGGTCAATGCGCGTGACACCAAGCTGGGCAGCGAGGAAATCACCCGCGACATTCCGAACTTGTCCGAGCAACAGCTCGGCCGTTTGGATGAGTCCGGCATCGTCTACGTGGGCGCCGAAGTCAACGCCGGCGACGTGCTGGTTGGCAAGGTCACGCCCAAGGGCGAGACCACGCTGACGCCTGAAGAGAAGCTGCTGC
>JADMJQ010000313.1 GCA_018780415.1 Roseateles sp.
CAGGGCCTGAGGCCTTCGCTAGGCACAAACAGGCCACTGGCCTGTCTGAGTCCGGGCTCAGCCCCAAGCCGGTTCAGCGCCCCCTTGGGGGGCAGCGGCGGTACGCCGGCGCGTGGGGGTTGGTGTGTGGCGCGGGGGAGGCCGGATCAAGCACTCGCGTGAGTCTTGTTCGTTGGCCCAGTTCGCATCCCGGTTGAAAAAACCGGTTGAGAAGCTCTGCCCCGCATGACGTGATTGGAGTCCTGCGCGAAGCCGCTGCCTAGCCCCCCAAGTGGGGGATGGCTGCCGTGGGCGTGACGGATTGCGCGCCCAAGCAGGCCCCGCGCTTCACCAGCGGGTCGGGAGGTCGCGCAGGCGCTGATAACGGCCATTGGAGATGCGCGTCAGGTAGCCGCCCTGCTCCAGGTCCTTGACCAGTTTGGAAACCATCTCGCGCGAGCAGCCCAACCTTTGTGCCATGGCTTGGTGCGTTAGCAAAATATCACTGCCGCTGGCGGAAGTCGTCTCCAGCAAGGCGCGCAGGCGCCCGTAAACATCGTTCAGCGCCAGCTGCTTGGTTGACAAGGTGGCCGCGCGGGCGCGCCGGATCACCTTGGTCAGCAGCTCCAGGGCAAACTCGGGATGCGCTGCAATATGGGCCAGCAGGCTGGCGCGGGTCAGCAGCACGCAGCGCGAGGGCTCTTCGGTGATGACGCTGGCGGAGCGCAGCCCCCCGTCCAAACTCATTTCGCCGACGTACTCGCCGACGCCATAAATGCCGTAAGTGACTTCGCGGCCGCGCGAGTCGCAGCCATAGACCCGCAGGCTGCCGGACAAGACCAGGTAGAGGCTGTCGCCTTGCGAGCCTTCCTCGATCAGCACCGTGCCGCGGCGGTAGTTGCGCGCCAGACCGCGCGCCGCCAGCAAGCTCAAGCTGGGCGTTAGCACGGCAAAATCCAGATCGGTGACGGGGGCTTGTGAGTCCATGCTGGGGATTATCAGGGCAGCCGGCCACCGCTCAGGATCGCACGCCGAGAGGGCGTGACATTCGCCAAAGATGGGCGAAAAAAAGCCCTGCGTTGCAGGGCCTTTTTGCTGCCGTTGGTATCAATGCACGCCGTGCATTTTCTTTTTCATCCATGGTGTCAACAACATCAGCACGATGCCGGCGGTAGCCGGAATGATGGTGAAGATCAGGAAGAAGGTCGACATCGAGTAGGTCGACGAGATGTAGTCGATATAGGCCCCGGTCTTGCCGGCGATGAAGTTGGCAATGGCCGAGTTCAGGAACCAGACGCCGAACATCAGGCCCAGCAAGCGCGCCGGAGCCAGCTTGCTGATATAGGACAGGCCGACCGGCGACACGCACAGCTCACCCATGGTGTGCAGCAAGTAGGCCAGGGTCAGATACATCATGCTGATCTGGGCGGTTTTGGCCCCCGATGGAATGGCGGTCGAACCGTAGGCCAAGACGGCAAAACCCATGCCCAGCAGGACCAGCCCGACGCCGAACTTGACCGGCCCACTCGGGTTCCAGTGCTTGTCCCACATCTTCGAGAACATCGGCGCCAGGATCACCAGGAAGAAGGAGTTCAAGACGCCAAACCAGGTGGCAGGCACTTCGGATTGGTCCATGCCAAATTCGCGGCCCAGCATCCAGATCACCAGGCCCCAGATCAGCGCAAACGCCACCGCCAGCAAGGTATTCGGCAGGATCTGTGTCTTGCCGGTGGCCAGGTGCAGCTGCAACAGCAGCCAGGTCAGGATGGCGGCCGGGATCACCGTCATCAGCGAGTTGACAATCTTGAACACCAGGCCGCTGGTCCCCACCAAGGTGCGGTCGGTGTAGTCGGCGGCAAAAATCGTCATCGAGCCACCGGCTTGCTCGAAGGCGAACCAGAAAAAGATGGTGAAGAAGGCCAGCACGACGATCGCCTTCAAGCGGTCGGCCACCACATTGGCGGGGGTGTCATCGGCGAGCTGGGCTGCGGCCGTCTTTTCTTTGTTGGGGGCAAGGCCGATATCGCCAAAGATGCCTTGGCTGAAATAGAACTGCAAGGCACCCAGGATCATGAACACACCGGCCAGGCCGAAGCCCAGGTTCCAGGAGATCTTCTCACCGATATAGCCGCACAGCGAGATGCCGAAGAACGCACCCGCATTGACGCCCATATAGAACAGCGTGTAGCCGCCGTCGCGGGCGCCTTCGTTCTCCTTGGTGTAGAGCTGACCTACGATGGCCGAGATGTTCGGCTTGAACAGACCCGTGCCGGCGATGATCAGGGCCAAGCCCAGATAAAAGGAGGGCAGGGTGTCCATGAACATGGAGATATGGCCGGCGGCGATGATGAAGCCGCCCAGCACCACGGCGCGCCGCGTGCCCAGAAACTTGTCGGCGAGATAGCCGCCCAGGATCGGCGTGAAGTACACCAGCATCGTGTACCAGCCATACAGCGAGGTGGCGTCGGCCCGACTCCAGCCCAGGCCGCCCTTGGCCGCCTCTGAAATCAGGAACAGCACCAGCAGCGCGCGCATGCCGTAGTAGGAGAAGCGCTCCCACATTTCTGTGAAGAACAGGACAAATAGGCTGTTCGGGTGCCCGAGGATGGTGCCTGGCCCCGCAGTTTGAATTTTGTTCAAACGACTCTCCGTTCGTTGATCTTGGTGGATGGATGACACAACGGCCCCGGTCGACCTGAATCCCTCCGGTCGAAATTTGGGGCCGGACGCGTGGACGGTACTCCTGCGTCAGCGGGCCGTATTGTCGCCGCCCCGTCGGGCATTCCTTGTGCGGGTTCCCACCAAGACGAGGGCGCCAAAACGGCCCCAAAGCGGGCTGAAACTGAGCCTGCATGGCGGTCAAGGCCATGGCAAGAGTCTGCAGTTACTTTATGGTTTTGGCGTCAAACCGCGTATGCTGGGCGGTGGAGGACTTGCTCATCATGCGAATCGGAGCCCTGAGTCGCGCCACCGGCGTTGACATTGAAACCATTCGGTTTTACGAGAAAAGCGGTCTGCTGCCCGGCCCGGAGCGCAGTGACAACGGTTACCGCGACTACCGCCAGGAACATCTGGAGCGGCTGGCCTTCATCCGCCATGGCCGCGCCCTGGATATGTCGCTGGCCGATATAGCCCTGCTGCTGGCCAGCTTGAACAGCCGTGACCCCGCGCAACTCGCGAGCGTGGACGGCCTGGTCGACGCCCAACTTGCCCGCGTGCGCGCCCGCTTGGCCAGCATGCATGCCTTGGAGCAGCAGCTGATGGCGTTGAAGAGTCGCTGCGACGGCCAGCACGCGCAGCATGGCGGGCAGGGCTGCGGCATTCTTGAGGAGTTGGTGGCGGCCGCGCATGGCGAGGCCTGCGCCTGCCATGTCGACGCGGTGCCGGCGGCGCCGGCGGGGCGTCAACCACCCGTGCGACCGAATCGTTAGCGGACGCAGCGAGTCAAACAGCGATTCAAACGGGAGTTTTGCGATGTTGATCAAAGCATGCCAATGGCTGCCGGCGGCCGCCATCTTGGCCTGGGGCGGCAGCGCCTTGGCCGGCGAAGTCTGGAAATGCCAAGTCGGGCAGCAAATCATTTATTCGGACCAGCCCTGCAAGACCCAGGGTGACACGCTGAATCCGCGAGCCCTGCAAGGCAATGTCGTCGATGCCGCGGTCAAGAAGCCCGCCGATGACGGGGCCGGCGCGCCCGCAGCGGGATTCAGAGCCGACAACCGGCCGGCCGACAATATTTGCCCGGGCGACAGCGAGATCACCGCGATGGAGACGCGCGCCAGCTCCATCAGCCTGAACCCCGAGGCCAAGGCCTTTATGCAAGATGAGGTCCGCCGTGCCCGCCAATGCCGCAAGGGCCAAGGCCGTTACGCGGCGGCCGATTGGGAGATCAGCCGGCAGGCGCAGGCGGCGCAAAGCAGTATCAGTGGCGGGCCAGACGGGCGCCGCCGCGCCGAAGACATGCACAGCGCCGCCGATCCGAGCGAGGGCGACCGGATCGCCAGCATGCGGGAGCAAGAGCGGGCGCAACGCGAGGCGCAACGGCGCCAGCTCCAGCGCCTGCAGAACCAGCCAAGGCCGGCATCCCCAGCTTCGCGCTGAGCGGCGGCTGCTTGGGGCAGCCGCCGCTGAGGTCAAGCCAGGTCGAAGCGATCCAGCTCCATCACCTTGCGCCAAGCCGCCGCAAAGTCGCGCACGAACTTGGCTTGCGCATCCCCGGCCGCATAGACCTCGGCGATGGCGCGCAGCTGGGAGTTGGACCCGAACACCAGGTCCGCCACCGTGCCGGTCCATTTCAGCGCGCCGTTGCTGCGGTCACGACCTTCCAGCAGGCCGGCACTGCCGGCGGATTTTTGCCACTGGGTGCGCATATCGAGCAGGTTGACGAAGAAGTCATTGCTCAACACGCCGGGGCGGTCGGTGAAGGCGCCCGGCTTGGGACTTCCGGCCTGCGCGGTCAAGGCCCGCAGCCCGCCGACCAGCACCGTCATCTCGGGTGCGCTCAAGCCCAGCAACTGCGCCTTGTCCAACATCAGTTCGGCGGCCACGCCTTCCAGCCCCGCACGCACATAGTTGCGGAAGCCGTCGGCGGCGGGCTCCAGGACGGCGAACGAGGCCACATCGGTCTGCGCTTGCGAGGCGTCCATGCGGCCGGGCGCAAACGGCAGCGCCAGGTTTTGGCCGGCCAGCTTGGCGGCGGCCTCAACGGCCGCATTGCCGCCCAGCACGATCAAGTCGGCCAACGAAATCTTCTTTGCGCCGCCAGGCTGCGCGCCGTTGAACTCACTCTGCACGGCCTCAAGCTTGGCCAGCACGACGGCCAACTCTGCCGGCTGGTTGACGGCCCAGTCTTTTTGCGGTGCCAGGCGGATGCGTGCACCGTTGGCGCCGCCGCGTTTGTCGCTGCCGCGGAAGGTCGAGGCCGAGGCCCAGGCGGTGGTGATCAGTTGGGCCGTTGTCAGCCCGCAGCCGAGTAGCTTGGCCTTCAGAGCGGCAATGTCTTGTGCGTCAACCAAGGCGTGGTCCACGGCCGGAATCGGGTCTTGCCAGATCAACACTTCTTGCGGCACCAGCGCGCCGAGGTAGCGTGCACGTGGACCCATATCGCGGTGGGTTAGCTTGAACCAGGCGCGTGCAAAAGCGTCGGCGAAGACCTGCGGATTCTGGTGAAAGTGGCGCGAGATCTTTTCGTAGGCTGGGTCCATGCGCAGCGACATATCGGCCGTCGTCATCATCGGCGCATGCTTTTTGCTCGGGTCATGCGCGTCCGGGATCATGTGCTCGGGTTTGACGTTCTGGGCCACCCACTGGTGCGCACCGGCCGGGCTCTTGGTCAGCGCCCATTCGTAGCCGAACAGCATGTCGAAATAGCCGTTGTCCCAGGTCGTCGGGTTGGGCTTCCAGGCGCCTTCGATGCCGCTGGTGGTGGTGTGCACGCCCTTGCCGTTGCCGAACTTATTGATCCAGCCCAGGCCTTGTTCCTCCAGTGCGGCGCCCTCGGGCTCCGCGCCGACCAGGGCGGGGTCACCGGCACCATGGGCCTTGCCGAAGGTGTGGCCGCCGGCCACCAGGGCGACGGTTTCTTCGTCGTCCATGGCCATGCGGGCGAAGGTCTCGCGCACATCGCGGCCAGAAGCGATCGGATCGGGCACGCCGTTCGGGCCCTCGGGGTTGACATAGATCAGCCCCATCTGCACGGCGGCCAGCGGGTTCTCCAACTGACGATCGCCGCTGTAGCGCTTGTCACCCAACCAAGTGCTCTCAGAGCCCCAGTAGACGTCTTCCTCGGGCGCCCAGATATCGGGCCGGCCGCCGGCAAAGCCGAAGGTCTTGAAGCCCATGGATTCCAAAGCGACATTGCCGGCCAGCACGATCAGGTCGGCCCATGAAAGCTTGCGGCCATATTTTTGCTTGACCGGCCAGAGCAGGCGGCGCGCCTTGTCCAGATTGCCGTTGTCGGGCCAGCTGTTCAGCGGTGCAAAGCGTTGGTTGCCGGTGCCAGCGCCGCCGCGGCCGTCGCTGACGCGGTAGGTGCCGGCCGAGTGCCAGGCCATGCGCACCATCAGGCCGCCGTAATGGCCCCAATCAGCGGGCCACCAATCTTGCGAGGCTGTCATCAGCGCGTGTAGGTCTTTGACGACGGCGGTCAGATCAAGGCTCTTGAACTCGGCGGCGTAGTCGAAGTCGGCGCCCATCGGGTCGGACTGCGCGGAATGCTGATGCAAGATGCTCAGCTTCAGCTGATTGGGCCACCAATCGGCGTTGGACGGTGCGGCGGCAATCGTGTTGGCGCGTGCGTGGCCGGCGAAAGGGCATTTGGGTTCTGCGGACATGGCGGGCTCCTGAGGATGGTGGGTGTTTGAAGTGCCTGTGCAGTTTAGGGTTTAGGCCCGCTGCCGATGATGGCATTTCCCAATCGCGGCCATAGCCTGCCGGCCTTAGCGAGCACCCCCTAGCGCGCGGCCTCGGCCGGGTCGGACGCCGGCCTGCCCTGCGCCTCGGAGTTCGGTGCCCAGCTGGGCGCAGAACTATGCGTGACAAGGTCCAGGCAATCACCGCGCCACCCAGCACCGATCACGTCGGCGCGATCAGCATCATGGTCAGCAAGCCGCCCGCTGGCCCAGGCCGAAGCGCGGCGGCGCACCGTCGGCGTTCAGACCGTCGGCGCGGCCAGCGATGCCGGCGAGATCGAGGCCACGGCCCGGAATGCGGGCTTGGCAAACAGATAGCCCTGCATCAAGTGGATGCCGGCGTCACTGAGGAAGTCGCGCTCGCCCGGCGTTTCGATGCCCTCGGCAATGACTTGGATATTCATATCGCGGCACAGGCTGACCAAGCTGCGTACGATGGCTTGGCGCGCCGCGTGCTGGTCCACATTGCGGATCAGGGCCATATCGATCTTGATCAGGTCGGGCTGGAAGTCGGCCAGCAGAGTCATGCCCGCAAAGCCGGCGCCGAAATCGTCGATCGCCGTCTTGAAGCCACAGCGTTTGTACTCTTGGAGAATCTGGGTCAACCAGGGGCCGTCTTCGACCCGCTCGCCCTCGGTCACCTCGAAGATGATGTTCTCGACCGGAAAGTTGTAGGCTCGCGCCGCCGCCAGCGTGGTCCGTATGCACAGCTCGGGTTTGTAGATGGCATTGGGCAGAAAGTTGATCGAGAGCCGCTGTTGGATGCCGAGCTCGCTTGCGCCCTTGATGGCCTTGACCCGGCAGGCCTGATCGAAGCGATAGCGGTTCAGCGGGGTGACCTGTGACAGCACCGTCAAGGCGCCCTCGCCATTCGGGCCGCGCACCAGCGCCTCATGTGCGAACACCTCGCCGCTGCGCAGATCAAGAATGGGCTGATAGGCAAACTCAAACTGAATCCCCAGGCGCTCGGCCTTGCCGCAGTCTTCGCAGTCACGCGCCGATTCGGCCAGCGGTATCAGTTCAAGCGGAAATGAGGGATTGGCGGCGTACATCTTTCGAGCGTTCATCCTGGAGCGCCTCCGCCCGTGCGGCTGATGGAGGCTTGGCTGACCATCGCTCAAAGCAGCTTGCTTGAGCGCAATGGGCTGAGTCTAGCCTCGGTGTAGGCGGCCAAGGCAAGAAGAAGCAGGGTCAAAGAGGGCTTGACCGCCGCCTTGAACTTGCGCTGCGCCAGGGTCCCTTGGCAGCGGCGGGAACAGGCCTATTTCAACCAGACCCACAGCAAGAG
Organism: Roseateles sp.; assembly: GCA_018780415.1. Classification (GTDB taxonomy): domain Bacteria; phylum Pseudomonadota; class Gammaproteobacteria; order Burkholderiales; family Burkholderiaceae_C; genus Paucibacter_A. Next base: position 7,678 of record JADMJQ010000313.1, read on the forward strand.
CAGGGTCCCGCAGGTCACCGGCAGGCCGATGCGCAGATGCTGGCGCCAGCTGATCTCCAGCCCATCTTGGCGGGCCAGGTCAGCGACGATCAGATTGGCCATCGAGCCGACCAGCAGCAGATTGCCTGCAAAGGTGCTGAACAGCGCCAGCATCAGGCCGGCATCGCGGTCCAGATGCGGCAGCAAGAGCATCACCGCCGGCACATTCGAGACCAGATTGGAGAGCGTCACACCGACCACCAGCAGCACGCCCGGATCGCTCAGATGCAGGCCGTGCCCGGCCAACCAGGCGACGGCCTGCGCCGCTAGGCCGGTGCCCTCGAAGGCATGGTTGACGATGAAGAGGCCGATGAAAAGCAGCAGCAGTTGCCAGTCCACATAACCCATCACGTGCGCTGAGTGCAGGCGCCGACTGAGCAGCAGCACGGCGGCGCCGACCAGGGCCGAGACATCGCGCGGCCAGTCGGTGAACAAGAAGATCAGCATCAGTGCGCCGGCCACCAACAGGCCCTTGGCGGTCTGGAAGGCGTCAAACGGCGGGTCCTCGTCGGCCGCATGCGGGGCCGGCGCCAGCCCGGCGTTGGAGGCCGCAGGCGGCGACTGCGGCCCGTAGACCAGCCACAGCCAGAGCAGCAGCAAGCTCAAACTGACCGGCACGATCGCTTGGCGCAGATAGGCGGCGAAGGAAAGCTGCAGCACCGAGCCGATCAGCATATTTTGCGGATTGCCGATCAAGGTGGCGGCCGAGCCCAGATTGGCCGCGCAGGCCAGGCCGATCAGAAAAGGCAGCGGGTCGAAGCCGCGCCGCAGGCACAGGCGCAGCACCACCGGCGTCATCGCCAGGCAGACGATGTCGTTGGAGAACACCGCCGACAGCGCACCCGAGACCACGATCAGCGCAGCCAGCAAACCGTTGCGCGACAGCGGCATGGCGCCGACGCGGCGCGTGACAGCGCCATAGAAGCCGCCCAGCCGCATCTGCGCCGACACCACCATGAAGGCGAACAGCAGCACGATGGTCGGCAGGTCGACCGCGCGCGCCGCGTCCTCCACCGACATGCCGCTCAGTGCGATCACCGCGATCGCGCCCAGCAGGGCCACGCCCGAGCGGTCCAGCTTCAGGCGCGGCAGGCCGCCCAGGAACATACCCAGATAGACGGTGGCGAAGATGGCGACGATGGCCCAGTCGAGCGGGGGGTGGCCGAGGGCAATGAATTGGGGCAAAGATGAGGTCATGGTGTGCTGATGGGGGCGGCGGCAAGCCCGTTGAGCCAAGGCTTGACTTACTTGGGTGCTTAAAACGAGATCGCCTGAAATCTGGTGCTTGGAGAGTGCTGCCAAGGCACTCTGTATGCACCACCGCTGACGCGATCGGCGAAGTCAACGACCAGCGGCCACCATCTGACGAAACCTTCTGTTTGCATCCAGAAGCCGTGCTTTGACCATTGGCTGCCAAGTTGTGGCGACCATGTCCGTAGCTGCCCCGGCTTGCGGCAGCTGTTAAATCTGGAAGTCGTAGTCGATCGTCAGCGGCGCATGGTCGCTGAATTTCTGCGCCTTGTAGATCGCTTCGCGCTTGGCCAAGGCGGCCAGGCCGGGCGTGGCCAGGTGATAGTCCAGGCGCCACCCGACATTGTTGGCATAGGCTTGGCCGCGGTTGCTCCACCAGGTGTAGCAAGCGTCGGTGGTGTCGGGCTGCAGCGCGCGGTAGACGTCGACCAGGCCGCCATCGGCCGGATCGGTCAGCCGCGTCATCCAGGCACGCTCCTCGGGCAAGAAGCCCGAGTTCTTCAAGTTGCCCTTCCAGTTCTTCAGGTCGGCTTCCTTGTGGGCGATGTTGACGTCGGCGACCAGGATGAACTCGCGCTCGGCCTTGAGTGCCTGCAGATGCGGCAGCATGGCGGCCAGAAAGCGGTACTTGACCTCTTGCCGCTCGGGGCCGCTGCTGCCACTGGGGAAGTAGCCGCTGATCAGGCTGAGCTTGCGGCCGGGTTTGTCGAAGCGTTTCTCGATGTAGCGGCCTTCGTAATCGAACTCGGCCACGCCGATGCCGGTGATTAAGTCGCTGGGCTCTTCCTTGGTGTAAAGCCCAACACCGGAGTAACCCTTCTTTTGAGCGTAGTGGAAATGGCCCTTCAAGTCGCCGGAGCTGCAGAAGACATTGGCCACATGCTCGTCTTGCGCCTTGACTTCCTGCACACCCAGCGCGTCGGCCTTTTGCTCGGGCAACCAGTCGAAAAAACCCTTGTTGGCGGCAGACCGGATGCCGTTCAGGTTGGCGGTGATGAAGCGCATAGGACGTGGCTTGGCTGGTGGGGGTGGCCGCAGTATCGCAGGCCACCGGCTTCAATTGGTCTGCTGTGTTTTGGCAACAAAAACCTAGGGCAAACCCTTTTGAGGTGACTTTCATCGAACCGACTTGATAGATTCAAGGCCGATGGTGCAGCAAACGTTTGCCGACGCCTCGATACACAAGAAAAACCAAGCACCGCGCGTCGGCAAGCGCGCACCGTCCGCCTTGACCACAAGGGCCTGATTGCCGACGCCCACCCCCACACTCTTTCACCTGAAGGATCACGATGAAATCCCTCCCCATCAAACCCAGTCTGATCGTCCTTGCCCTGGCAGCCGCCTTCCCGATGCAGGCCGCGCTGGCGCAAAGTGCTGAAGCACCTGCCGCCGAAGCCAAGAAGGACAGCACGACCCTGAACACGGTGATCGTCACCGGCAGCCGTCGCGCCGAGAACATCCGTGACGTGCCGATGTCGATCTCGGCCATCAAGGGCGAAGAGCTCGACGCCTACAACGCCAGCGGCCAAGATGTGCGCGCGCTGTCGGGCCGCGTGCCCAGCTTGAACATTGAATCGGACTTCGGCCGCACCTTCCCGCGCTTTTATATTCGCGGCCTGGGCAATACCGACTTTGACTTGAACGCCTCGCAGCCGGTCGGTCTGGTCTATGACGAGGTGGTGCAAGAAAGCCCAATGTTGAAGGGCTTCCCGGTCTTTGACGTCGAGCAGGTCGAGGTCTTGCGCGGCCCGCAAGGCACGCTGTTCGGCCGCAACTCGCCGGCCGGCGTGATGAAGTTTGACTCGGTCAAGCCCGGCAAGCGTTTCGAAGGCTATGTGAACACCGGCTTCGGCAATAACAGCGCCTTCAATCTGGAAGGCGCGGTCAACGCCCCTTTGGGCGAGGACTGGGCGGTGCGCGCCGCCGTGCTGTTCCAGCGCGCCAGCGACCGCGTGCACAACCCGCTGCCCGGCGCCACGTCCGACCTGGAAGGCTTCACCGACAAGGCCGCGCGCGTGCAGGCCTCGTACAAGAACGGCGGCTTCTATGCGTTGTTCAATCTGCGCGGCCGTGACTATGAAGGCAGTGCCACCACCTTCCGCGCCAACGTCATCAAGCGCGGCACGAATGACTTGGTCGACGGCTTCGACGCCGGCAACTACCCGACCGACGGCTATAACGAGCAAACGCTCAAGTCCAGCGGCGTCAGTGCCCGCCTGCGCTGGGAGTTGAGCGGCATGACGCTGCACTCGATCACCGCTTACGACCCCGCCAAGTTCTACAGCCGCGCCGATGTGGACGGCGGCTTCGGCAGCCGTTTTGCCGGTATCCCCGATGGTCCACGTTTCCCCGGCCAGCCCTCGGTGATTCCCTTCGACGCGCAGACCGCCGATGGCCTGCCCGAGCTGAAGCAAACCACGCAGGAATTCCGCCTGCAGTCCAACACCGCCGACGCGCTGCAATGGATAGGTGGCCTGTACTTCTTCAAGGAGAAGATGCAGGTCGACAGCTTCAACTATGACTCCTTCTCGGCCGGCGACCCGCAAAACGGCTACGCTTACCAGCATCAGGATTCAACCTCCTGGGCCGCCTTCGGCAGCCTGAACTACGCCGTCACCAGCGACCTGAAGATTCGCGGCGGCCTGCGCTATACCGACGACAAAAAGGACTTTGACGCCGCCCGCACACAGACGCCGTTTGGCGGCGCCAACGCCGGCCCCTTCACGGCCAACCCACGCTCGACCAACTGGAGCTGGGACCTGAGCGCCAACTACACGCTGAACCAGGACACCTCCTTGTTCACCCGTGTGGCCACCGGCTACCGCGCGCCGAGTATCCAGGGCCGGGTCTTGTTCGGCGACTCGATCTCGGTCGCCAATTCGGAGAAGGCACTGTCCTTCGAGGCCGGCTTCAAGACCGATCTGCTGAACAAAACGGCGCGCATCAGCGGCACCGTGTTCAGCTACAAGGTCGATGATTTGCAACTGACCGCCGGCAGCGGCAGCGTCAACCAGAACCGCTTGGTGAACGCCAAAAAGGCGACCGGCCAGGGCTTTGAGCTGGACGCACAGGCGATTTTGGCGCGTGACTGGCGCACCACGCTGGGCCTGAGCTACACCGACACCGAGATCAAGGATGACGCGCTCTTTGTGGCACCTTGCGGCAATGCGAACTTCCAGTTTCTGGAGGCCAACACCGGTTGCAATGTGCTGAACAAGCCCGGCCCGGTGGCCGGCACGGTGCTGATCGGCGGCAACCCGCTGCCGCGTGCACCGAAGTGGATTGCCAACTGGACGCTGCGCTACAGCACCGAGTTGGCCGGCGGCGATGTCTATGTGCTGACCGACTGGGCCTACAAGGATGAGTACAACATGTTCTTGTACAAGGCGACCGAGTACCGCGCCAAGTCGTCGCTGGAAGGCGGCTTGCGGGTCGGCTACGGCTGGAACAACTCCAAGTACGAAGTCTCGGCCTATGTGCGCAATATGACCAATGAGCAACAAGTCGTTGCCGCCATCGACTTCAACAACCTGACCGGCATCATCAACGAGCCACGCAGCTACGGTCTGCAGTTCAAGGCAAGTTTCTAAACTTTGTGGGTTGGACCTTGCGGTACCCCGCAAGCTCCGACCCCAACTGATTGAGCGGGTTCTGCGGGTTGGACCTTGCTGTACCCAGCATGCTCTGTCCTCAACTGATTGAGCGGATTTAGGCGCCCAGCGGCCCGACCTCCTCACGGAGTCCGGGCCGTTTTTTGGCCTCTACAATGAGCCGAGAACAACAGGCACTTCAGTCATGACCGCAGCTTCCGCACCCGATTCCCTGGCCCAGGACTTTGTCGCTTTTGCCGTCGATGCCGGTGTGCTGGGCTTCGGCGAGTTCAAGACCAAGGCGGGCCGCCTGAGCCCCTATTTCTTCAATGCCGGCCTGTTTGACGACGGCGCCAAGCTGGGCCGGCTGGCGCAGTTTTATGCCCAGCGCCTGATCGCTTCGGGCCTGCAGTTCGACATGATCTTCGGCCCCGCCTACAAAGGCATTACGCTGGCCGCAGCCTTGTCCATCGAGTTGGCGCGCCTGGGTCACAACAAGCCCTTTGCCTATAACCGCAAGGAAGCCAAGGACCATGGCGAGGGCGGCACGCTGGTCGGTGCAAAGGTGCAAGGCCGGGTGTTGATCATCGACGATGTGATTTCCGCCGGCACCTCGGTGCGCGAGTCGATCGCGATGATTCAAGCCGCCGGCGCCAGCGCCTGTGGTGTCACCATCGCGCTCGACCGGCAGGAGAAGGCCGCCGAGAACGGCGTCGACAGCCCCAAGTCGGCGGTGCAGTACGTGACCGAGCAGCTGCACTTGCCGGTGATCGCGATCGCCGGCTTGAGCGATTTATTGGAATTTTTGAAGACCACCAGCGATGCGCGCGCGGTCGCCCATGCCGGCGCCGTGCAGGCCTACCGGGATAGATACGGGGTCTGATGCGCAAACCAGAGCTCTTGGCTGCGGCCTGGGTCCTCGCGCTGCTGCCCGTGATTGCTTGGGCGCAGGCGGCACCAACTGCCAAGCCGGCCATCTACAGCTGCACCACCCCCGATGGTCGGCGCCTGACCTCGGACCGGCCGATTCGCGACTGCAGTTCGGTCGAACAGCGGGTTTTGAACGCCGACGGCTCGCTGCGCTCGGTGTTGCCACCGGCGATGTCGCCGGAGGAGCGCACCGCCCACGAGGCCAAGGAGCGTCGGCTGGCGGCCGAGCGTGCGGCGCTGAATGACGCGATCCGGCGCGACCGCAATTTGATGTTGCGCTACCCGAACGAGGCGGCACATCAGCATGCCCGCGAGGGCTCGCTGGACGACGCCAACAAGGCCAGGCTGATCTCCGAGCGTCGCGTCAAAGACCTGGCGCTGGAGCGCAAGCCCTTGCTGGATGAGGCCGAGTTCTACAAGGGCAAGCCGCTGCCGGCCAAGCTCAAGCGCCAGCTGGATGCCAACGATGCCGCCGCGGACGCGCAAAAGCAGCTGATCGAAAACCAGAAGGCCGAGCTGGTTCGCATCAGCGGCCGCTTCGACCTGGAGCTGGCACGCCTGAAGCGCCTATGGGCCGGCGCCGCGCCGGGCAGCTTAGGGAGTGCGGCGGCGGATGCCGCAGCATCCGCGCCCCGCTAGCCCTCCAGCTTCTTCTTCAAGAGCTCATTCACCGCCGTCGGGTTGGCCTTGCCCTTGCTCGCCTTCATCGCCTGACCGACCAGGGCGTTGAACGCCTTTTCCTTGCCGGCGCGGAACTCCTCGACCGACTTCGGATTCGCAGCCAAGACCTCGTCCAGGATGCGTTCCAACTCGGACGTGTCGCTCATCTGCTTCAAGCCCATGGACGCGATCAAGGCGTCGACATCCTGCGACGCGCCCGTCCACAGGGCCTCGAACAGCTGGCGTGCGCCATTGTTCGAGATCGTGCCGTCGCTGATGCGCGTGATCAAGGCCGCCAAGGTGAGCGCGCTGACCGGGCTGCTGGAGAGCGGCCGGTCTTCGCTATTGAGGCGGCGGGCGAACTCACCCATCAACCAGTTGGCGACCAATTTCGGCTGGGCGCAGGCCTTGGCTGCGGTCTCGAAGAAGATGGCCAAGTCCTTGCTCTGCGTCATCATCGCCGCGTCATATGCGGGCAGGCCGAACTCGCTCTGGAAGCGCTTGGCCATCGGTTCTGGCAACTCGGGCATCTCGCCACGTACCCGCTCAATCCATTCGTTAGCAATGACGAGTGGCGGCAGATCCGGGTCGGGGAAGTAGCGGTAATCGGCGGCGTCTTCCTTGCTGCGCATCGCACGGGTTTCGCCGCTGTCGGGGTTGAACAAAATCGTCGCCTGTTGGATCGCACGGCCGTCTTCCAACTCGTCGATTTGCCAGTTCACCTCGTAGTCCACCGCCTGCAG
>JADMJQ010000176.1 GCA_018780415.1 Roseateles sp.
TCACCGACGAAGAAACCATGGAAGTGGTCGAGTGGGTGCTGGCCGGCCAGGTGCAGCAGGACATCGTCGGCCTGATCAATGTGGCCGGCGGCAAGGCGGTCGGCCTGACCGGGCGTGACGGCGGCATGATCCGCGCCAAGAAGCTGAAGATGCTGGACAAGGACGACCCCGCCAAAGAGCACGATATCGGCCAGGTCGGCGACATCGTCAGCATCGACCCCAGCGTGGTCAAGGCGCTGCAAGACGATCAGTTCATCCCGGTGATTAGTCCGATTGGTTTTGGCGAGCACAACGAGAGCTACAACATCAATGCCGATGTGGTGGCCGGCAAGCTGGCCGAGATCTTGAAGGCCGAGAAGCTGGTGCTCTTGACCAATACGCCCGGCGTGCTGGACAAGGCCGGCAATCTGCTGACCGATCTGAGCGCGCGCGAGATTGATGAGTTGTTTGCCGACGGCACCCTGTCCGGCGGCATGCTGCCCAAGATCGCCTCGGCGCTGGAGGCGGCCAAGAGCGGCGTCAATGCGGTCCACATCATTGACGGCCGGGTGCCGCATGCAATGCTGCTCGAAATTCTCAGCGACCAAGCGTACGGAACCATGATCCGGTCTCATTGAGACCAGATCATGGTTCCGCGTCTGAGCGCAGCGAGGACTTGCGATGATCCGTACCGGTCGGAAAGTCTGGTTTTTCGACCTCGACAACACCCTGCACAACGCTTCGGCCCATGTGTTCGGGGCGCTCAATCTGGCGATGACGGATTACATCGAGACCCATGTCGGCGTGCCGCGCGAGGAAGCCAATCGCCTGCGTGCGCTGTACTGGCATCGCTACGGCGCCACGCTGCTCGGGCTGGTGCGCCATCACGGCGTCCAGCCGGCCCATTTTCTGCATCACACCCATCAGTTGACCGGGCTGGACGCACTTTTGCATGGCCATGCCCATGACCTGCTCGCGCTCAAACGCCTGCGCGGGCGCAAGTTTCTATTGACCAATGCGCCGCTGGCCTATGCCCACAGGGTGCTGGGCGTGCTGGGGATCGCGCATTGTTTTGAGGGCGTGATTGGCTTCGAGCAGATGCGCATGTTTGGCCAGTTACGGCCCAAGCCCGACGCGCGCATGTTCCGCCATCTGCTGGCCGGGCTGCAGCTGCGCCCCAGCGACTGTGTGCTGGTGGAGGACACGCTGGTGCATCAAAAGGCCGCGCACCGGGTCGGTCTGCAGACGGTCTGGATGCAGCGTTGGTTGCGCCGCTCGCAGGGCAATCCGCAAGGGCCCGAGGCGCATATGAGCTTGCGCCGACGGCCGGCCTATGTGGGCCGGCGCGTCAGTCGCTTGAGTGATTTGCTGCAGGCTTAGCGAGCACCCCCTGTTTGAGTTTTAGGGCGGCCTTGCCAGGGCAGGTTTGTGCGTTACCGTCAGGCCTTGCGTCTCAAGCCTCCGCGTTCGCCCATGCCAAGTTTCTCGGTGCTCGTTGTTGAAGACCAGGCTCGCTTCCGCGAGGCCTTTGCCCGCTCATTGGCCAGCGTGCCGGATATCAAGCTGCTGGGCATGGCGCATGATTTGCCTCAGGGGCGCCAGATGTTTGATGCCTGCCCGCCGGACATCTTGCTGCTTGATCTGGACCTGCCCGGCGGCAGCGGCATCGAGTTGATTCGGCATGCCGCGCAGACCTGCCCGGCCTGCGAGGTGATGGTGATCACCGTCTTTGGGGATGAACAACATGTGCTGGCCAGTTTCGAGGCCGGCGCCTGCGGCTATCTGCTCAAGGACAGCCTGGCCTTGGACTTGCCCGCTCAATTGCGGGCGCTGCGTTGCGGCGGCAGCCCGATCAGCCCCGTCATTGCGCGCCGGCTGCTGAGCCGTTTTGCGCCCGCCGCCCATTCACCCTCTGCACGCAGGCCGGCCGTGGCCGGCGGCGCCGGCCTGTCGGACGAGAACGCGGTGGCGCTGTCGGAGCAGGAGTCCCGGGTGCTGAATCTGGCCGCCAAGGGCTTCACCTTTGATGAGATCGCCGGCTTCATGGCGGTCTCTCCGCACACGGTGATGACCTACGTCAAGCGGGTCTATCGCAAGCTGCATGTGCGCTCCAAGGTGGAGGCAATCTATGAGGCGCGCCGGCTCGGTTGGTTGCGTGATTGAGAGGCTGAGAACTTTTTACTGCGCGACCGCCATGCGTCGTTGGCCGAATGCTCGAAATCCTCACGTACAGGAAGTCCGCTCCGGTTTCTGCGCTCCGTCCGCCTAGCCTGACGGCCGCTCGCTACAAAATTTCTCAGCCTCTGAGCGCCACGCGGCTGTGCCAGAATCGGCCGCCGGCCGCCGTCATGGGCCGCAAGCTGTCGCCACCTTGTGATACTGCGATCAACCCCCAAGCCGCCAAGCCCATGTCCGCACCCGAGCCAAAGTTGAATCTTGTCGCCACCTCCGCGGCCGAGCCCGCCGCGCCTGCCCGCAAGCGCCCGCGCCCGGGCGAACGCAGGGTGCAGATTCTGCAGGCGCTGGCCGGCATGCTGGAGCAGCCCGGCGCGGAGCGCGTCACCACCGCTGCGCTGGCGGCCAAGCTGGAGGTCAGCGAGGCGGCGCTGTACCGGCACTTCGCCAGCAAGGCGCAGATGTTCGAGGGCCTGATCGAGTTCATCGAAACCAGCATCTTCACGCTCTTGAATCAGATCAGCGAGCGCGATGGCTCCGGCCTGCTGCAGGCGCAAAAAATTGTCTCGATGCTGCTGCAATTTGGCGAACGCAACCCCGGCATGACGCGGGTGATGGTCGGCGACGCGCTGGTGCATGAGAACGAGCGCCTGGTGCTGCGCATGAATCAGTTCTTTGACCGCGTCGAGTCTTCCCTGCGCCAGGTGCTGCGCAGTGTGGCGGAAGCCAAAGGCTCCAGCACGCCGACGGTGGATGCCAACGCGCAGGCCTCGGTGCTGGTCAGCTTCATCATTGGCCGCCTGCAACGCTATGCGCGCAGCGGTTTCAAGCGCAGCCCGATCGAGCAGATGGATTCGGCGCTGCGCATCTTGCTCAGTTAGGCGCGCGAGTCGGCGCCGCTACACTGGCCAACCCCCCAATGCGCGCCGACCATGACCGATCCCGTTCAAGTTTCCCTGCAGGCTTTTTTGCAACGCGCCGAGGCCTTGTTGGCGCGGGTCGAGACCCTGTTGCCGCCGGCTCTGAGTGCACCCGATTGGCAGGCCGCGGCGGCGTTCCGCTACCGACGCCGGCGCGGTGTGCCGGTGCTGGAGCCGGTGCGGCATGCGGCCACCATACGCTTGAGCGAGCTGCTTGAGGTCGAGACGCAAAAGCAGCGCCTGCTGCAAAACACCGAGCAATTCGTGTCCGGCCGGCTGGCCAACAATGTATTGCTGACCGGTGCGCGCGGCACCGGCAAAAGCTCGCTGATCAAGGCCTGCCTGAATGAGTTTGCGCCGCGTGGCCTGCGCTTGATCGAGGTCGACAAGGCCGATCTGGTTGACCTGCCCGATCTGGTCGACTTGGTGGCCGAGCGCCCCGAGCGCTTTGTGATCTTCTGCGACGACCTCAGTTTCGATGAGGGCGAGCTGGGCTATAAAGCCTTGAAGTCGATGCTGGACGGCTCGGTCGCGGCGGCCAGCGACAACGTCTTGATCTATGCCACCAGCAACCGCCGCCACCTCTTGCCCGAGCAGCTGAAGGACAACCTCAGCTACACCCACCAGCCCGACGGCGAGGTCCATCCGGGCGAGGCGATCGAGGAGAAGATTTCGCTGTCCGAGCGCTTCGGCCTGTGGCTGAGCTTCTACTCCTTCAGCCAGGACGAGTATCTGGCGATTGCCGCTCAATGGCTGCGTTACTTCAGCGTGTCCGAGGAGGCGATCAAAGCCGCGCGGCAGCCGGCGCTGGTGTGGGCGCTGGAGCGTGGCTCGCGCTCGGGCCGGGTGGCCTACCAGTTCGCCCGCGACCTGGCCGGGCGTGAGGGACTGCAGCATGTCTGAGTCGGTGGCTGTGCTTGTGCCTGAGCGGGTTCCGGTCGACGTCGCTGTTGGCGTGCTGGTCGAGCGTGACGCGCAGGGCCGCGAAGGGCGCTTCTTGTTGACCAACCGGCCAGCGGACAAGGTCTACGCCGGCTTTTGGGAGTTCCCCGGCGGCAAGCTGGAGGCCGGTGAGACGGTGGCGCAGGCGCTGCGACGCGAGTTGCATGAGGAGCTTGGCATCACCATAGGCGACGCATATCCCTGGCAAGAGCTGGTGATGGACTACCCGCATGCGCGTGTGCGCCTGCATTTCTGCAAGGTGTTCGACTGGAGCGGTGAGTTCGAAATGCGTGAGCAGCAGAGCATGGCCTGGCAAAGCCTGCCGGTGCAGGTGCAGCCGGTCTTGCCGGGCACGATTCCCGTGCTGGCGTGGTTCGCGGCCGAGCGGGCTTTTGTCGACGCGACCCATGTCGGCTGACCGCGCCACTACACTGACCGCCATGAACTGGTTGGATCAAATCAAATGGGACGCCGATGGCCTGGTACCGGTGATTGCGCAGGAGCGCAGCAGCGGCGATGTCGTCATGTTTGCCTGGATGAACCGGGAGGCCTTGGCGCGCACCGAGGCACTCGGTGAGGCGGTTTACTGGAGTCGCTCCAGGGCTAGGCTTTGGCACAAGGGTGAAGAATCCGGCCATACCCAGACGGTGCATGAGATGCGGCTGGACTGCGACAACGACGTGCTGCTGCTGAAGATCACCCAGAATGGTCATGAGCCCGGCATTGCCTGCCATACCGGGCGGCACTCCTGCTTTTATCAGCGCTTGCAGCAGGGCAGCAGCGTTGAATGGCAGGCGGTGGAGCCGGTGCTGAAAGACCCAGAGCGTATTTACAAATGAGCGACAACATCCTGACACGCGTCGCGGCCGTGATCGAATCACGCAAGCCCAGCAATGGCGGCGACCCGGCCACCAGCTATGTGGCCAAGCTGTTCGACAAGGGGCTGGACTCGATTTTGAAAAAAGTCGGCGAGGAGGCCACCGAGACGGTGATGGCCGCCAAGGACGGCGACGAGCAGAAAGTTATCTACGAGGTGGCCGATCTGTGGTTTCACTCCTTGATCGCGCTGAGCCATTTCGGTTTGAAACCCGAGCAGGTCTTGGCCGAGTTGGCGCGCCGCGAGGGCTTGTCGGGTTTGCAGGAGTTCGCCCAGCGCGGACAGGCCAAACAGGAAGAAGCGAATGACTGAAGCGAATCAAGTGGCCGAGGCCTCCGTGGTTTTGGACGCTGAAACCGAACGCAGCCTGCGTACCGCTGGCATCATCAGTTATCTGCTGCATGCGGTAGTGGCCGTCGGCGCGGTGTTGCCGGGTGTACAAGCCAGCGTCTTTTTGCTCTTGGTGGCCGTGTTGATCGATCTGATCAAGCGCGACGAAGCGCGCGGCAGCTGGCAGCAATCGCATTTCAGCTGGCGCCTGCGCAGCGTGGCCTGGGCCGGCGTGCTCTATTTGTTGACCAGCCCCTTGTTCCTGCTCTTCTTTGTGCCGGGCTGGATCGCCTGGGGCCTGGTGTCGATCTGGTTCCTCTACCGCATCGTGCGCGGCTGGACGACGATGAACGCCGGCCGCCCTATCTTCTGACTCTGGGTGAACCTCATGTCACACGACCCCAACTGCCTGTTCTGCAAAATCGTTGCCGGACAACTCCCCAGCCGCAAGGTTTACGAGGACGAGTCACTGCTGGCTTTTCATGACATTCACCCTTGGGCGCCGGTGCATGTGCTGATCGTGCCCAAGCAGCATATTGCGATGATGAGCGATTTGGGGCCGGAGCATGCGCCACTGCTCGGCGCGATGGCGGTGTTGGCGCCCAAGCTGATGCGGGAGCTGGGCGTGACGAACGGCTTTCGTACCGTCATCAATACCGGCCCCGACGGTGGCCAAGAGGTTTATCACCTGCATATGCACGTGATGGGCGGCCCGCGGCCGTGGCTGAAGGGCTGAAGAGCGACTGAAGCAGCGAAAACCTGGGCTTGTGACAATGTCATGTGTCGGCCCGAGTGAACTGTCATGTGGCCCAACTAGAATGCCTGAATCGTTTGTAGGAGATGAATAATGGGTTCGTTGAGTATTTGGCACTGGTTGATCGTGCTGGTGATTGTTGTGCTGGTGTTTGGCACCAAAAAGCTCAAGAACATCGGCGGTGATCTGGGCGGCGCCGTCAAGGGTTTCAAGGACGGCATGAAAGAAGGCGGCGTCGGCGCCGATGCGTCGGCAACCACGCCGGCGGCTCAGCAGGTGACCAGCAAGGCGACCGACAGCAACACCGTTGACGTCGAGGCCAAGACCAAGTCGTGACTGACTTTGGGTCTGACGCTGCATGATTGACTTCGGATTTGACAAGCTGGCGCTGATTGGCGCCGTGGCCCTGGTCGTGATCGGCCCCGAGCGCCTGCCGCGCGTGGCGCGCACCGTCGGGCATTTGATCGGCAAGGCGCAGCGCTATGTGTCTGACGTCAAGGCCGAGGTCAGTCGCTCCATGGAGCTCGAAGAGCTCAAGAAGATGAAGACCGAGATGGAGGCCGCCGCCCGCGATGTGGGGCAAACCGTCCAGCAAGAAGTCAATAGCGCCGGCCAAGCGTTTGAGCAGACTTGGTCCGATGTGGGCGACAACAACAGCATCGCCGGCGACCACGGCTATGTGGGCAACTCATTCGGCGCCTCGGTTTATAAACGGCCCAAGAAGAATTGGCGCCTGAAGCGAGGCGCGATGCCTCAGTGGTACAAGCAGCAGCAGGGCGTGCGCCGCCATGCGCAGTCGGGTGCCGCGCGCGTCGCGCGCTTCCGTCCAAGTTCACGTTGACCCTAGCCTGATAGCGACGCCCCCACCGCATGAGCAATGACAGCAAGCCCGCCGATGAACTCGCCGGCACCGAACAACCTTTTGTCTCCCATTTGATCGAGCTGCGTGACCGTCTGGTGCGCGCCTCAATCGCGGTCGCGCTGGCCTTTGGCGTGCTGGCGATTTTCCCCGGCCCCTCGGCTTTGTATGACCTGCTGGCCGCGCCGCTGGTGGCTCACCTGCCGCCCGGCTCGACGCTGATCGCCACCAATGTGATTTCGCCGTTCCTGGTGCCGCTGAAGATCACCTTGCTGGCGGCCTTTTTGATCGCCTTGCCGGTCGTGCTGTACCAGGTCTGGGCCTTTGTGGCGCCGGGGCTGTACTCGCATGAAAAGCGCCTGGTCCTGCCCCTGGTGTTCTCCAGCACCGTGCTGTTCTTCATCGGCGTCGCGTTCTGCTACTTTTTTGTCTTTGGCCAGGTCTTCAAGTTCATCCAGAGCTTTGCGCCCAAGAGCGTCATGGCGACGCCCGATATCGAAGCCTATCTGAGCTTTGTGATGTCGATGTTCATCGCCTTTGGCGCCGCTTTTGAGGTGCCGGTGGTGGTGGTGATGCTGGCCCGCATGGGCTTGGTGACGGTCGAGAAGTTGCGCGAGTTCCGTGGCTACTTCATCGTGCTGGCCTTCGTTATCGCCGCCATCATCACGCCGCCCGATGTGGTGTCGCAGCTGGCGCTGGCGATTCCGATGTGCATCTTGTATGAGGTCGGCGTGTTCGCCGCCGGTTATTTCAATCGTTACTCGAAGGCGCCGGACGAAGTCGTCTGAGTCCCTAGCGCTCGGCGTCGGGCAGCGGTGTGGGCTTGGGCCGCTGGCCGATCATCACCTCGAGCGTCAGTTGTTGCGAGCCGCGTTGCAGTGCCAGCGTGGCCGCTTGCTGTGGCTTCAGCGAGGCCACCGCCGCCAGTAGCTGGGCGGGGCTTTGCACGGCGGTATTGCCGACCTTGGTCAGCACATCGCCAGGCTTGACGCCCGCCTTGGCGGCCGGCGCATTCGCCAACACACCGCTGATCAAAACCCCGGCCGTCAGCGGCAAGTTGAAGGCTTCGGCAAACTCCGGCGTGAGCTCGCGGGTCTGCACACCGATCCAGCCGCGAGCCACCTGACCATCGCGCAACAAGGCGTCCATCACCAGGCGAGCCGAGCTGATCGGGATGGCAAATCCAATCCCCAGGCTGCCGCCGTTGCGCGAATAGATGGCGGTGTTGATGCCGACCAGATTGCCGTCCACATCGACCAGCGCACCGCCGGAGTTGCCTGGGTTGATGGCGGCATCGGTCTGGATGAAGTTCTCGAAGGTATTGATGCCCAACTGGCTGCGGCCCAGGGCGCTTACGATGCCCGAGGTCACCGTCTGACCGACATTGAAGGGGTTGCCGATCGCCAGCACCACATCGCCGACTTGCAAGCTGTCCGCAACGCCGAGGTGGATGACGGGCAGGCGCTCGAGTTCAATCTTCAGCACCGCCAGGTCGCTCTCGGGGTCGGTGCCGACCAAGGTGGCGCGCGCTTGGCGGCCATCGGTCAGCATGACCTCGATGTCCGAGGCGCCCTCCACCACATGGTTATTGGTCAGCAAATAGCCGTCGGCGGACACGATCACACCCGAGCCCAGGCCGGTTTGCGGGCGAACCGCGTCCTTGCCGCGGCCACGCGGACCGAAGTGAAACTTGAACCAAGGGTCTTGCGCCTCAGGATGACGCGGCGGCGCTTTGCTGGCGGTGATGCTGACCACCGCCGGCGCTGCGCGCCTTGACGCTAAGCTATAGCCTGCACGCAGAGCCGCGCTGCCGGCTTCGGCCGGCGGGTAGGCCGCAGCCGCGCCGGCCAATGGATTGCTTGGGGCCATGGTGGCCGCGGGTGCCGGCCGCAGCCATTCCGGCTTGAGCGTGTTCAGCACAAAGAGAACCGCCAGCACCACGGTGGTGGTCTGAGCGAAAATCAACCAAAGCTTACGCAATCAAAAGTCTCCCTATGCCTCAATGCCACGTCATCGATCTCCATCTGAAGCAGCTGCTAGAGGTCGACCGCTTCAAGGATTATGGGCCGAATGGTCTGCAGGTCGAGGGGCGCTCCGAGATTCGGCACATCGTCTGCGGGGTCACCGCGAGCTTGGCGCTGATTGAGGCCGCGATAGCCGCCGGCGCCGACGCGATCCTGGTCCACCACGGCCTGTTCTGGCGAGGCCAGGACGGGCGTGTGACGGGTTGGATGAAGCAGCGCCTGGCCCGTGTATTGGCCGCCGATGTCAATTTGTTTGCGTATCACTTGCCCTTGGACGCCCATCCCGAGTTGGGCAATAACGCCCAGCTTGGGCGGCTGCTGGCCTGGCAAGCCGATGGCCGTTTTGGTGAACAAGCGCTGGGTTTCGCCGGCAGTCTGGCGGCGCCGCAGTCCTTGGCCGAGTTGGGCGCGCAATTAGAGCGTCAGCTGGGGCGTGCGATGGTAGTGGCGGGCGGTGATGGCCGTCAGCTCAAGCGGGTGGGTTGGTGTTCCGGCGGCGCGCAGTCCTATTTCGAGGCGGCCATCGCCGCCGGCGTGGATGTGTTCGTGACCGGCGAAATCTCCGAGCCGCAAGCGCACTTGGCCGCCGAGACCGGCGTGGCCTTTATCGCCGCCGGCCACCATGCGACCGAGCGCTATGGCGTACAGGCCGTGGGTGCCCACCTGGCCCGTGAACTCGGGGTGACCCAGCAATTCATCGACATCGCAAATCCAGCATGAAGACTCAACGCGCCAACAAGCTTATCTTGCTCAGCATGGGGGACCTGTGCGGTATCGGGCCGGAAGTTGTCGCCAAGGCGGTGGCCGAGCCCGCTCCGGATCTGGCGGCCAAGCTGTGTGTGATCGGCGATGTCGCGGTGATGCGGCGGGCGATGGATTGGGCAGGCGTCAAGTTGCCCTTGCTCAGCTTGAGTACGCTCGACGAAGCCGAAACGCTGCCCCCGGGTTGTGTGGCTGTGTGGCAGCCCGAGGGCATGGCGGCCGATTTGCTGGCATGCCCGGTGGGCCAAATTGACGCCCGCGCCGGTGCGGCGGCCGCGCTTTGCATCGCAGCGGCGGTGACGGCAATTCAGGCCGGGCAGGCCGACGCCTTGGTGACCGCGCCGATTCACAAAGAGGCGCTGCACGCGGCCGGCGTTGGCTATCCGGGCCATACGGAGATGCTGCAGGCCATGGCGGCAAATGGCGGCGAAGTGGCGCCAGTGCGCATGATGCTGGCCAATCAGGAGTTGCGCGTCGTGTTGGTGACGATCCATTGCTCGCTGCGGCAGGCGATCGATTTGATCAGCTTGGAGCGCGTGCTGGAGACGATCCGGATCGCGCAGCGAGCGATGTTGAACTTTGGGCTGAAGGCGCCGCGTATCGCGGTGGCGGGCTTGAACCCACATGCCGGTGAGGGCGGGCTGTTTGGCGACGAAGAGATCCGCCATATCGCGCCGGCAATTGCGCGGGCACGCGCCGAAGGTATCGACGCCAGTGGCCCCTACGCGCCCGACACCGTGTTCATGCGCGCCCGCGACGCGCTTGGCCATGCGGGTGAGTTCGATGTGGTGGTGGCGATGACCCATGACCATGGGCTGATTCCGGTCAAGTACTTGGGCGTGGAGCAGGGCGTCAATGTCAGCCTGGGGCTGCCCTTTGTGCGCACCAGCCCGGATCACGGCACCGCCTTCGATTTGGCCGGCAGTGGCCGCGCCGATGCGTCCAGCATGAAGGCGGCCTTGGCGATGGCCGCCAGTATGTTGGCCTGAAGACTGGCGTCAGACCTTGATGGTGGCCAATTGCTTGCGTGCACGGGAGATGGCGCGCTCCATCAGGTAGGCGTTCTCAAACGCACGCAGCCGTTTGGCTTCGCACAGGCGCTTGAGCATGCGCGCCGTCATCGTCACTGTTTCCTGGTGCTTGCTGCCCTGGGTGAAGATGAAGAAGCTGCGGCCGGCGCTGATATGGGCCAGCCTGACCTTGTGCCAGCTGTCGCCGGTATGCATCTGATAGGCGAAGCCGAGCTGCAGATGTTCGATCAGCAGTTCGCCTTCACTGGGCTCCGGCGCCTCGGTGGCGGCGGGCAGACCTTCGATGCTGATGTCCACGGCCTGCAAGGGCGCGTCGGCGGAGAGGTCGATGTCGATCTGCCCCGACCAGTCCACACCGGCCTCATTGAGCAGGCCGAGCGACTTGGCCTCGGCGGCGCTCAGGCGGGCGCCCATATCGACGTCTTGTGGCTGACCGGCGCCTGTATCGGGGCCCAGGTCCTGCTCGGCCGGCGGTGCGCAGCCAAACACACCGTCGAGTTGCTTGGCCAGCAAATTGGTCTCAAGCGCGCTGAGCGCCTGGCCTTTCAATGATTCGGCATGCGCGGGCAATAGCTGACCAAAGAAGGCCTTGCGCTGCGCCTCCGTCCAGGCGATCAAATCCAGCCCTTCATTGAGTGTCTGCATCAGCTTGGGCAACTGGCCCAGGAACACCTGACGCTGGGCGGTGCCGGACTTGGGTTGAACGCTCATGACCAGCTCACGGCCAAACTGGCGGATGCGCTGGGTGCGTTCAGGTGTGCTGGCCGGGTCGCGGCTGGCCAGGACGATCGCATAGCTCCAGGCTTGCGATAAAAAGTCGCGGATGAAGTCGGGCATGGCCACTGCCGCCAGCGCCGTTTGCAACTGCTGCGCATAGCGCTGCTGCAGGCGCAATTCGACTTCTTTGCGCGCCAGCAAGCTGGCGGCGTCGCCTTGCTGGGTCAGCGCGCTGCCGATCTGTTCGGCAATGAATTGCTCGAGCGCGTCGAGCTTGCGCTCATAAACATCCATGCGGTCGAAGTCGCCATTGGCGACGTCTTGCACCAACTCTTGCACATGGCTTAGAAAAGCCAGCCCCGGGTTCTCGCTGAAGTCCTCGAAAGCGCAGGCGAGCGAGGCCATGCGGTTGATGAAGCGGCGCACCGGATGGCGCCGGGATGAAAAAAAGCTCTGATCACCCAGCGCTGCGCGCAGCACCGGCAACTGCAGGCTGGCCAGCAGGCGCGCCATCTGGGGCGGGACCTTGGGGTCGGACAGCACTTGATCGAACAGGCTGCTGACCACGTCAATCACCATATGGTCGAGCCGGCCGGTGGCCGCCTGACGCAGTTCCTCGCGGTGCAAATGAATCAGGTTGGGCGGCGCATTGCCTTGCCGGCTGGCCGCGCTCAAGTCCTCGTTCCACTGGCTGTGCGAGGGCAGGCCGGCGCGAACGGTGAGGGCCATGTCGGCACCTGTTTCAATCGCGGTGTCCCATGTTGCCGCTGCGCCGGCCGGAACATGGGCCAAGCGACGCAGCAGGTCCATCAGTTGAGCGTCTACCGTGCCCAGGCCGCCACTGTTCTGGGCCGCGAAGCCTTGAGCTGCGGAGCCGGCATAGTCGCCGCGGCCTTGGCCAAAAGAGCCGCCGCGCCCGCCAAACCCGCTTCCACCACTACCGCCGCTGCCACCACCAAACCCGCTGCCGCCATGGCCCGAGCTGCCAAATCGTGCGCCCGAGTGGGCACCTTCATCGAGGCCGCCTGCCTGGCTATGGCCGCCCAGCGACTGGGCGCGTGTGGATGGGCTTGAATCAACCGCCCTGAGGCGCAAATCTTGCGGGCGCAGGCCGCGATTGCGGAACAGCTCGGCAATGTCGGCGTAGCAGATCCGCATTTCTTGCGCCAAAGCGCGCGTCAACTCATCCAGCAGGATCTGGCGCGGCTCTTCCTCTTCGGTGACGGCATTCACGGCCGCCAACAAGGCTTGGCCAATCAGTTCGGGGCGCAAGGGATTGCGTTCTGAGCCGCTCACGCCCGCCATATAGGACTCGACTTCGCGCAGCTCCCACTCGCTCTGATGACCAATCGCGAGGCCGATGCGGTCGCCGACCACCAGGGCGTCGACCTGTTCGTCATCCATCAAGGACAGCTCGCCCCATTCTTTTTTGGCGGCTTGCTTGGCGTTCGCCTTGCTCCCTTGCTCCTGGTTCAGCTGGGTGCGCAGTGCCAAGTAAAACTGTTGGCCAAACAGCGACTGTTGCTTGCGGAACAAGAACTGCGCCGAGAGCAGGGCATCGCGGCGCTTGACCTGGCCGGCTGACAAAGCGGACAGCCCCAACCCTGCCGCGCAGCGCTCGGCTGCTTGGTCGCCGGCCGTCCGAATGCGCTGGACGGCGGCCTCCAAATGGGGGTTCAACTGACTGAGTTCGGGCGAATTCATGGGCTCGGGTTGCAACATATGCAGGATGCCTGTAGCAAGATTGCCACAGTCTGCGCGATGTCAAGTATCAGGCCAAAACCGGGCCGTCAATGTTTGCCTTCACCACCGACCTGGCCTTGATTGCCAAATAGCTAACGCCTCCATGAGCTGAAGCTTTTGCTTACAGCTTGACGCGCGGCCAGAGGCAGTGCTCAGCGTTTGAGTGAGTCGCGAATTTCACGCAGCAAGATGATGTCTTCTGGGGTTACGACCGCCTCGGCCGGCGCAACCGGTTCAGCTCGCTTGAGACGGTTGATTTGCCGGATCATCATGAAAATGATGAAGGCCAGGATGATGAAATTCAAAAGCACCGTCAAGAAGCTCCCGTAGGCAAACAGGGGCACACCGGCCTTGCTGAGTGCTTCGTAGGTGGCGGGGCCTTTGTAGTCTGCAGGGGGACTTGCCAGCGTGATGAAATAGTTGGAGAAATCCAGTCCGCCGACGATGCGGCCTATCACCGGCATGATCAAGTCTTTGACGACTGAATCGACAATTTTGCCGAAAGCGCCACCGATGATCACGCCGACGGCCAAGTCAACCACATTGCCTTTGACGGCAAATTCCCTGAATTCAGACAGCATTCCCATAAATTGCTCCAATCTTGGCACAGTGGCCCAATGTATTTAAGTGGACGTCATGTCAGCTGCGTGTCGCATGCATGATGATTGACGCCCGTAAACGCGGAAAACGCCGATATTGTCGTGTGAAAATACGGTAGCGGAATGACGGCGGCTCCAGCAGACGGTGCCGTCCGTTAGAATCTCGGGTTGACCCCGATCAGAAGTCTCGTTTGAGGATGCTCATGAGTGACCAGCAAGTGGACCACGGTAAGCGCACTTGGCTAATAGCCACCAGCTGCGCTGGCGCCGTTGGCGGTGTAGCCGTCGCCGTACCTTTCGTTAGTTCTTTCTCCCCGTCTGAGCGCGCCAGAGCCGCCGGTGCGGCGGTGGAAGTCGATATCAGCGCCATTAAGCCGGGTGAGAAATTGACCGTTGAATGGCGCGGCAAACCCGTCTGGATCGTGCGACGCACGCCCGAACAATTGGCGGCCTTGAGCGGCCATGATGGTGAGTTGGCGGACCCTTCGTCGCTGCGTACCGCGTATCCCACGCCGGAATATGCCCGCAACGAGGCTCGTTCGATCAAGCCTGAAATCATGGTGGCGGTCGCTATTTGTACGCACTTGGGTTGCTCGCCAAGTGAAAAGTTCACGACCGGCCCCCAGCCCTCGTTGCCGGATGACTGGCGCGGTGGCTTTTTGTGCCCCTGCCATGGCTCAACCTTTGACCTGGCAGGTCGCGTATTCAAGAACAAGCCGGCGCCCGATAACCTCGAAGTGCCTCCCCATATGTACCTGTCCGACACCAAGATCATCATTGGTGAAGACAAACAGGCTTAATCGCCGAATTAGGCTAAAGGACAGAGGTCAACATGGCTGAATTCAAAGAAGCTCCCGCCGGTGCTCCAATGGGTGAGCAACTCCTCACTTGGGTTGACAACCGCTTCCCGGCGAGCAAGCTCTACAAAGAGCATCTGTCGGAGTACTACGCTCCCAAGAATTTCAACTGGTGGTACATCTTCGGCTCGTTGGCCTTGGTGGTGCTGGTGATTCAAATCGTCTCAGGTATTTTCCTGGTGATGCACTACAAGCCCGATGCGGCACAGGCGTTTGCCTCGGTCGAGTACATCATGCGCGACGTGCCCTGGGGCTGGCTGATCCGCTACA
>JADMJQ010000317.1:0-2542 GCA_018780415.1 Roseateles sp.
CTAACGGCAACAGCGGTCACCGGAGTCCACGCCATCGAACGACCGAGATCAGCCTTGAACCGACATCGTTTTTTGGCTGGCGGCACTGCAGCGTCGGCAGACATTGGTCCGTTTCAGTGACCGCGTGCTTTGTGGCGAAAAAAGGCGGCCCGCGTCCTGGAGTTCCCCGCTCAGCCCAACAGCGCTCGCAATTGGTTGTTGCCGGGAAACTCTCCCACCGCGGCATCAAGGAGTGTCAGCATCGTGATGTCGCCACCACCGCCGTTGTGAATGATCCGAAGCGCTGCATGCCAGGCAGCTTGCCCGCTGCCCGCCGACGAAAGCGCTGAGGGATCTCCGCCAGCGCGAGACCAAATTTCGTTGTGCGCTGGCCCGCTGGGATACAGCTGGGCCATGACCGGTGCGACCTTGCGCCAGTCGATCGTGAGCGAGTTCGAAGTCAACGGTCCCACGGCCGGTGCAGCTGATGCCGGTGCTGTCGCCTGTACTGCGGCCGCGTCCTCGCCCTTGAACCAGCCGCCCTTTCGCAGGGCGAGAGGAAAGTTGTTCTCCATGCGAGCCCGGAGAACTGGGTGTTGAACCCTTTTGTCGACGGGATTTGCCGGGACTTGCTCGGAAAGGTACGTGAAGAGATCAAGCACACGCACGGTCCCGTCGTCAGCTCCGTGGGCCTGGCCACGCAAGCCCTCGAGCAAGAAGTGCGTGAACAGGCTGTGCCCACGCCACGACGAGGTCATCGACACCTCAGCCTCCCTGCATGACGCGATCACCACTCGCCCCTTGCCCGAGGAAAGCTTTTCGAGCGCCGGGTCCCGGAACCCCGGCAGCATCCCCTTGAATTCCCCTTCCGCCTTCACGTGGGCGGCGGCTTCGGCGTGGCAGGCGTCCATCAACAGAACCAACCGCGCCGCGGGAATCGCATTCAGAAGTTTTGTCAGGTCCTCCGCGAGCAGGCCGGTTCCATCGGGATCGCCCGGCACATAGTCCGCCGGATAGAGGTAGCCGGCGTATTCCGGTGCGCCGATCTTGCGGCCACCGTGCCCGGAATAAAAGATGACGACGGTGTCGTCTGGCTTCGCCGTTGCCGCTAGCTCGCGCAGCGCGTCAACGATATTGCTCTTAGTAGCCTGCTTGTCCAGCAACAGATGGACCTGCGAGGACGGGTATCCGCATAGCTTGGGGTCGCACAGCAGCTGTGCCACCGCTTCCGCGTCTTTGCGAACGAGGCTCGGCAACTGCAACGAAGGGCAATACCCTTCGCCAATGCCAATGACCAGCGCCCGTCCACCGTTGAAGTTCTTTTTTTTCTGAGTCATCGCCAAAAGCTCTGCCGCCGGAGCTGCCGCAAAGTGTCGTTGTAGTGGTATTGGTTGGCCATCTCGTTAAGAACGGCTTCTGCCCCCGGCGCCAGGCCATTGCGTAAGCCCCGGATGGATCGATGCCAACTTGCGCGGCCCGAGCCTTCATTGGACAGATCGCCCGGATCACCGCCGCTGCGACTCCACAGCTCGTCGTGCCACGGCCCGCTCGGGTAAAGCGCCACTGCCTCCGCCTCGAACGCGTCCCAGGCCTCATCCTTGGTGAGCGGGGGCGGCAGGCCGATCTTGTAGCTGACCCACAGCATGTCGAGGATGTCCAGCAGGCGGTAGCACTCGCGATACAGCGGATTCAAGTCCATTCGGACATTGAGCAGATCCTTCGCATCGCGGGCTGCGTCGCGCCACTGATTCACGTTAATGAGTTGACCCAACGCCTTGGCGGCCGCCTCGTTGAGACGTAAGGCGCTGTGACTGAAATCTATCAGGAACTCGTACACCTCCCGGTCACTCTCGAAGCAGAAGTCGTCTAGATACAGCAGGAACGCTGCGGGCGCCCGCTGCAGGACCGCGACCAGATAGCCTCGGCGCTTGACGATAGCAACGATCACCACTGCGAGGCGGGGCTCCACGGAGGCCAGGCGCTGCTCTTCGCGCTCAAAGCGGTCCAGCCAACCGCGCGCGGTCGCGTCGAGGATCTTGGCCGCGTGAGGACTCGGAATTAGATCCCAGGCGCGCTCGCGCTCACTCACGTCCACGATGTTGGCGAGCGGCGTGGTCGCGACAACTGCCCAAAGCGATTCGACCGCCATCTGCGCGGCGATCGTTTCGCCGAGGCCGGCCTTGCGGTTCGGCAAAGCATCCAATACCGCAGGCGATAGATCGAATGCCTGCTTGAACAGCAGGAACCACTCGAAGCGTTTCCAGTCGAAGCGCTTCAGCACGGATGGCGTTCGAACACAAGCCTGCGCGGCCATCTTGGTCACATGCGGATCCTGGATGCTGATCGCGACATCAACCAGCTCTGCATCGTTGGCCTTGCTGAGCGCGCCGTCCAACAGCGCCTGCGTCGATGCCTTGCTGCCCGGTGACACAGCCAACGCGGCCTCCGCGGCACCAATGGGTGCGCACGAGCGCGCCAACAAGACGCCGCCCAGCTGCCACCAGCCTTTGGCAAATAGCTCCGGCGCAAGCGCATCAGCAACACCAGTCGCAACCGAGTCGCC
>JADMJQ010000317.1:2552-4046 GCA_018780415.1 Roseateles sp.
TCCAGCACGCGCTTTTCGTGGGCTGGATCGAGCAGCGACAGTAGTCGTGAGGCTTTGGCAACTTCCAGCATCAACAGCTGCCAGACGGCCTCGAATCCGCATTTGTGAATCGTCTTGGCCTCGCTCGCCGCACGAAAGCCTGCTTCTACCGCCGTCAACCACATCGGTGAGGGCTTGCCAGAGTTCCAGGCAGCGAGAACTTCCTGCAAGCCATCCGTATGGACGGTGCTGGCTTTGTCTTTGACCCACAACTGGATGGCGCTGGACAGCATAGCCGCGTATGTCAGCCCGGAAAAATCCAGGTTGCGCATCGCCTTCACGTTGTCCACGCTCCAATTCGCCGCCGAGGCCAGAACCCGCTTGGTGGCTACCAGCTTCCCTGCTCCAGCCGCCGCCGACTTGTCACCCGCGTCGATCAGCATACGCAGGAGCTGGATGTCATCGTCCGCTGTGCCCTGCTGACGCCAAAGATCGAACGCCTGCACCGCGACGGCAACGCCAACCGGCGAGTCCAGACGCAGCCCCGCCTGCTTTGCAAAGTCACGGACCGACGTCTCGGCGGGCGAATCGAGAATCGTCGCGGCATGAGCCCCTGCCTCGATCGGTGCCTGCAGGTCGATCACCTGGGCGGGGAGCCAGCGAGAGATCAGCGCTTCAGGTGTACAGACAACGGCCAGTTCATAGACATCGTCGGGGCCGAAGCTGAGGCCGAAAGTCAGCTTGCTTCTGTATTCTGGCGGCGCCCTGTGCCAGAGCTCGAACATAGCCTCTTCAAGCCCCTGGCCCTGGCGGATCACGATAGGCCTCGGCCCATGCTCGCCGAGCGCCGTAGCAATCGCGATGGCGCCTTGCGACGGCTCGGCTGCCTCCCCCAAATCCAGCGAAGCGCACAGCTCGATGGGCTCGAGCCGTTCTCCCTCAGACCAAGGCGATTCGAGGACGGCGGCGACAGAGCGCAATTCACCAAGTGACTCGACATCGGCAAGCGGGATGAAGGCGGCCCGCGAGAGCACCATGCCGCCACGATCGGAGGCCGCATCACGGCGCGTGTGAACCAACATCAGCCAGCCGCCCTCCCTGATTAGCCGGAAATATGGCGCCCACTCGACCCCTGCAGGGCAGGTCTGCGGCAGGTCGGTGCGCCATGCGACGTTCCTGAACTGACCCGCAAGCCCTGCATCGCTGGCCATGATGAGCGCGTGCCCGGCCGCTGGCCCATATACCGCCTGGTGCAGCTGCATCAATTCCCCGACATGTCGGCCAAGCGCACGATGGGAACTGTCAGATCAGGATTCGGACGGCCATCTGCCTCCACTACAAACCCCGAGTTTTCCGGGCCCCGGTCGATGAAAGCATCGTTGACCCGCTTCTTATCAAGCTCGACGCCCAGTGCGGACAGGCCGAGCACGGAGGCGCGGGTGCCCCAGTTGCTACGAACGAACGACGCCAGCAGCGGCAGCTGCTCGTTCAGCAGATCGCCCGGCTTGATGCCCT
>JADMJQ010000317.1:4056-14731 GCA_018780415.1 Roseateles sp.
CAGCACCACCAGCGGAGGAACCGGCCCTCGATCGTGGAGCCCGCGCGCGTGCAGCAGCATCTGGAGGAGCTCTACCAGGCGCGCCTGAATTGAGCGCTTCGGCTTCTTCGCCTCGCCTTCTGGCGTGCGCACAACATGTGCCAGCGGCTTGCTGAAGATGTCATCGTCGCCCTTCGCCAGCTTGGGGCGCACGATCAAGATCCAGCCGTGAGCCGCCTGCGTCCGGTCCAGCCACTCTTGCTTCATCGCCCGGCTGTCGATCAACTGCCTGACCTGCTCGCCCGCGTAGTCCGGCCACGTCAAATCCATCGGCCGGCCGGCTGCATCTATCACCGGCAGTATCACATCCTGGTAGACGCCCGAGGGCGTGTGCTCTGCCAGCAGGCCGGCGCCGAGACGTCTGCGCACCTCGTCGAAAGCGGAGACATCTGCCGCGGCCACCCGCAGCTTGATTTCACACTTTTCGGCCTCGATGCGCTCCAGCAACTGGGCGCCGTAGTGGCTCTTGCCGTTGTCGGATTCGCCGAACAGCGCGATGCGAACGTTGCTATCCGATCCGCTCATGCAAACGCTCCAAACGCCTGGAAGAGGGCCCGGCTCGCGTCATCGCGCACCTCGGGCACGACAGGGGTCGGCTTCGCCGAAAGGATCCATTGCAGCAGTTCGACGATCCCCTGGCCGCGATTGCGCGCTTCCTCACCCTGGGCAGGAAGCATGCTGACCCGAAACTCCCGGAAGTGGCCGAGGCTGCGCTGCGCAGCGTCCTTGATTCGCGCTTCCATTTCAGGCGACACGGTTACGTCGCACTTTGTCCATACGAGCGCGATCGGCCGACCCGCCGCCTCTGTACCGATACGGCGGAGCAGATTGCTCAAGGCAACGCGTGTCTGCCCTCGATCAGGCCCCGCTAGGGCCTGCGAGTCAGCAATCACCAGGAACACATCCGTGCGCTCGGAAAGCCAACGCGCGCCCGCGCCCTGTGGGCTGGCTTGATTGGAAGCCCAGTAGCTGAACCATTCACCGGGCGCATCAGCTGCCACCAGCTCACAGCGCGATTGCGGCGTCTCCAAAGCGAGGTGGAGCATCCCAGGGTAGCGGCCGCTACCGGTGGAGGTGTGTGGCGGGAACGTTGGCCCGCTCGCCGAAGTCCAGCGCAAGCTCCCGGCGATGTTTTCCCAGCCTTCCAGCGTGACTGAGCCTGCGAACTCGACGCCATCGGGCCGAATGCCCCGCGCGACCAGCAGATAGAACGCCGCGAGCAGCGAGGTCTTGCCCGCATCCGACGCGCCGGCGAGGGTCAGCAGCTTCAACTTGGAAGCGCCGGCCAGATATGGCAGATCGGCCGGTCCCATAGCGTTGCCAGTCCACGGGAAGCGGAGCTGACGTTCTGCGCTTGCGTCATCTTTGGCCGACACTTCCGCATCATCGGGCGCCGCCCCCTTCGCGAAATGAGGGCAGTCCTCAGGCACCTCTCCGCGCACGCACGTCATGCTGGGTGCGTAGCAACCGCGGTGCGAGCAGCCGCTACTCATTGGCTGCGTCCTTTGCCTCTGTGGCCTTCTGGGTCTCCTGCACCGCCCGCACAGCCATCAGCTCACGTAGCAGCCAGACGGCCCAGCCTTGGTAGGTCTGCTTCGGTGCACAGATCGGGGCGGCACCACTCTTTTGAAGGATACCCGTCATCACCAACCCAGCAGGGCTCTGGAACGAGAGACAGTCATCCAGCGCCGTGCACGCCTGCGCGTCGGTGTCCTGGAGCACACCGATATCGTGTGCGTCGTTGCCCAGACCGAGGGCCAGGATCGCTTCCGACAGGAGCGAGTCAACGGAGCGCTCGTACGCATAAGGCAGGTGGCGGGACAGATCGGCGGCCGCGCGGATCACTGCCTCGGCCGCGCCGAGCTGGCGATAAGACTTGTCGGCCGACTCTGAATACAGCGATTGGCGCCACCACAGCAGCCGCATCGATCGCTGGATCGCCGGATCGATCGTGCTGAGGGCCGCGATGCTGTTCGCCACGCCTTGCTGATTCTTCTGGTCGAACTTGGCCGCTTCGGCGATGGCCAAGTCGATATGGTCAGCGATGATGGGCATCAGCCGGTCAGAAAAATCGTGGCTCCACGGATTGCCGACGTTGGACCAGTGCGGGTTCGGATTCTCGCCAGCGGTCCCGGCGCGATTGTGCGGCCCCACCGCCGCTTCGATGCGCTTCAGCAGCGCCGGCCGATCAACCTTCGTGGCCTTGGCGGCGCTGGGCAGCGCCGTGCTGACCCCTTGCGCAGGCACTGCAAGCGACCCATGCTTTTCCGCGAATACGGCTTCGGCGGCATCGACGAGCAGCTTGATAGGGGTGGCGTACTTGCCCAGTTCTACGGCTGACCCGAAATTCCGCATCAGCAGCGCGACGGCTATGCCCAAGGACGGTTCGCTTTCGATGGCTATTACCAGCGCCTGGAGCGCGACACCTCGGTAAAGAGTGTTGGCTTTCCCGTCGCGGAACACGCTCTGGTAGGTGCTCCAATGGCCCCCAATGGCGCGGCCCGTGTCATCGAACGCGTGGGCCTGATTCTTGTCGTCATCACTCAGGATGGCCATCAACGCCGGGATTGCCATGCTGATGGGCCTGGCGCTGAATTCGTCCGCCAGCGCCACAGCGGCCGCCTGCAGCTTATCCAGCCGCGTGTCTTCACCCTCGAGATCGATCAGGCTCACCTGCATGAACGCCTTAAGAACTGTTGCTGACATCTGGTCTCCTCTGATCTTCTGTGTTCAAGGCGTCTCCCTCGGGTCCAGACCGCCATCGCATCCGCTCACTGCGCGTCGGAGTTAGCACAGCGACGTTGCAAGTTTGTAACACAGCCATTCGGAGGGGAAGTCGGGGCTTTGCCACAATCGGTCGTCGATCAACGAGGAATCGAACGTGAAGCTTCCCACTCTGGATCCCGCGCAAGAAGTCAGGATCGCGGCCGTTCACCGTGGTTTTCTCTATCAGCACCTTTACTCGGCGGCCTGCCTGTTGAATGCAGCGCCGTTTGCCGCAACCGTCGTCATGGTCGAGCGGGATGAAGACATTGAGATCGTCACATCCACGGCGAGGCTCTACATCCAGGTCAAGACACGTGCGAATCCAATCATGCCGAGCGACATCGCTCAGGCGCTGGAACGCTTTGAGCGCTTGCGTGCAGAGCACACGGAGGGGAGGCGTACAGGAGATCCTGGCTTCCTCGTCGTCACCAATCAACCCCCCGGTCCAGCATTGGCGAAGAGCATCGCAACCGGCGCGTTGGGCGACGTCCAGGTGGTATACCCGGGACAAGCCGCCACTGGACTGTTTGCGGCATTGCCTCCGGCTTGGCACACGATTGACGAGGGCGTTCAATGGTGTACCTCTCGCGCTGAGACATTACCCTTTCCGACCCTAGCTCCGGACTCGCTGGTGTGGAAACTCGCGGGCCGGATCTTGGCCGCGGCGGCCGGCAACGCTCCCCACACTGATCAAACCTTCCTCATTGAGCAGCTTCCCGCACTCTTCGAGCAGCTCGTCGTTCAGCTCCAGCAGTTTCCAGCGCCACCGCTCCCTTATCGTCCCCAGGCGGAAGAGCCAGCCATCGAGACGGGGGCACGCGTGAGAGTCATCGCGGGCTTCTCCGGTGCCGGAAAGACGGCATGGGCAGCGCAAGCCGCCTGCCACAGCACACAGAGTTGCGCCTACTACGACTGCGCCGAGACACCCAGCGAGGCTCTCGCGTCTTCACTGGTCCGCGAACTGGCGGCCAAGCTTGCCGGCGCCAGCGATCCCGTGCGCCGTGAAATCCTGCTTCCGGGGGCCAGCGGCCTGGAATCCCTCACGGCCTTGGACAACTACCTGCATCGTCAGGGCATGGAACCGATTGTGGTGCTGGACAACGCCCATCGTATCGACGCTCAGAGCCTGCGGCGAGTCGTCGAGGGCACGACTTCCTTGCGTTTCGTCCTGCTCTGCCAGCCCGTGGGTTCGCTGCGCGAGCTCGAAGCCACGCTCGGGTTGACGCGAGAGAGTCTCTTGGGCTGGGGCCTAGACGAGCTGGCCAGTGCCTGCACCGCTGCTGGCGTGTTCGGCAGTGCAGCCACTTTGGGGCGACTGCAAGCGTTGACGCGCGGCATGCCGCTGTTCGTCGAAAGCGCGGCGCGCATCGCGGCGCACGAACATGCGGGCGACCTGGAGCAGCTGTGCAATGCCCTGGAGCTGCAGACCAACACGGCGGAAACGGCACAGGAGGTGATTCTCGAGAAGGTCTTCGATGCACTGCCGCCGCAGTCCAAGGACGCGGTCGCAGTGTTGAGCCTCTGCGACGTGGGTCTTGAATCTCACGAGGTAAACGAGCTCCTTCGCGATGCCATCGCGCTGACTGACCCGGCCATCGCCTCGATCCTTCGCGCCCTGCGCCAAGCTGGCGTCGCGGAAATCTACGGCGATAGTCGTGTCAAGGTCCACGATGCCATGCGCATCCTCGGGGGCCGGCATCTGCTGGCAGCGCAAGTGACCGTGGCCGTGCAGGCGAAATCAGCGCTGAAGGCAGTGCTGCTGAAGACGCTGTTGGAGACCCGGGACACCTCGCGGTTCTCCCTGTACACCCGGATGCTGGTGGAGACTCGAGAGATCAAGGTTCTGGTGGAACTGATCGGCGAGGAGATGTTTCACGAACTCGGTATCGCGCCGCACATCTGGCATGGCTTGGAACAGGTCCTCCAGGATCCGACCGTCGAGCCAAGCGACCGCTTCTGGGCGCTTGACGGCCTGGTCTTCTCCGACATGAAGCACGGGCGTACCGATCGACTGCAAGGCCGCTTCGCTGAAATGGAACGGCTCTTGGGCGAGCATGAGCTTGGCGACGACGAGCGCCTGTCCTTCATCATGAAGCGCATGAACTTCCAGGCCGATCAGGGGGACCAGCATGCGGTCGACAGAAGCATCGACGCCATGCGGGCCATGCTGCCGGACAAGCCGAAGCATCACCGCGTCTTTCGCTACAACGCTGCCTGCGCGCTGCTCCGGCTCAAAAAGCTCGACATGGCAGAACGCGAAGCCCGTAAAGTGGTAGCGGAGAACTACGAGGTGCTTGGGATCACTCCTGAACAGGTGATCGGGTTGAAGCAACGCGAGTTGTCCGCACTAGTCCATCGGCCCGACTTCGACTACCACGATCTGAAGCACACAGCCGACGCGTTGGAACTCCTTGCTATGGTCACAAAGGCGCAGGGCAGGACAGAGATGTTCGCGCGCATCCACGCGATGAAGTTCTATGGCCTTGTTGACGCCGTCGACTCGCTTGTCCGCGTCGGACAGGACGCCGCCGACGACTTCGTCTTCGTGCATGAGTTCGACGGCGCCCGTGAGGTTCTCGAGCAGCATGTCCTTCCAACGGTGATCAAGGCCAACATGCTCGATCGGATCGTCGGTGTACGCAGCCAGTACGCGGTCGTGCTCGCCTACTGCGGGGATGTCGATGCGGCGGAACGGGAGATGGCGCGCCTCGATCCTTACGCGCCAGGGTTCACAGCTCAACAGGCGGAGGAGATCGCCGGCCAGAAGGCCCTGATCGCCCAGCAGCGCGTCAAGCCGCTGGTATCGCGGCAGCAAGCCTTGGCAATGCGGCGGATCCTTGCTGCGCAAGCTGCTTCACAGCCAAAGCTCTCGCGACCGGCGATCGGCAAGAAGGTCGGCCGCAACGAACCATGTCCCTGCGGTTCTGGCCGCAAGTACAAGCGCTGTCATGGCTAGTTGCCCAGCAGGTAGCCGAGCGACCGTTCTCGGCATGGCCCGTCACTCGCCAAACGCGCATCGAGCGACCACTATCAGCCTGCTACCGGGAAATATTCACTTCACGCGAGCGGCCAGCCGACAGTGACTTATTGATGTGAGCAATGGCGAAGCCATGACCGAGTCGGTATAGCTATTTGGTCGCGGCCTTTCTGTAGCGGGATTCGATCCGGTCGCCGAATTCGGCAAGCGTCAACTCGAGCGCTTTGGCGATTCTGAATAGCACGCTAATGGTAGGTTGTTTCCGCCCCACTTCTATCAACGAGATGTACGGCCGATCTAGCTCGCACCGGCCCGCAAGATCCTCTTGTGTAAGCTGCAGTTCGAGCCTGCGCGCCTTCACTTCGATCGCCAGAGCGTCGATGAGTTCTTGATTTCGGCTCGGGCGCATTGCGCAAGAGTGTTGTCGCTGTGTACACTAAAGACACGTGTCTATAGACAGCTGTTTGTGCGGCTGTGAAAGGCGTCGAAGCCAGCGATTGGTTGTCGCGTGGCACCTGGATTTAGCTCATTCTGGAGGCGACCCAATGGTGAATCTCGCGAAGATCTGTGCGGAGATTGAGTGGCGTCACATTCCGCTATGCACCACGTACCTTCTTGTGCTCTTTGAGACGCAACGTATCGGTGTGCCTCTGGACGGTGCGCCCTGCAGGCATGCTGTGCGCTGGGCATTCGGGATGCACGCAGATGGTCAAGGCGAGGTTTTAGGCGTCTGGCCCGGCATGGCAGCGGGCTCAGACCCCTGGCGGGAAGCAATCGACGACTTGTCGGAAGGAGGCGTGCATAGGATCGACTTTGTGGGCGGGGATGAGTCAATAGATATCTCCGCCGCGTATCCGAGCGCGACCGTTCTGCCGTTGATCGGACAGTCTTTGGGACGAGATCTGGCTCACCTGAAGCTGCAGGGCCGCAGTCTTGCCGTCGACGAGTTTGACCGCTTGCTGAGTGCCGGAACTCTAGAGGCGGCCAGCACTCTGCTGGCGAGCTTTGCCGTCGTCCCAAAGGGGTCCACACGCTCCTTGGTTCGAGAGAGTTGGAACGCCAAACTGCAGCGGCTCGCGCCATTCTTTGCGTTGAGCCCACGGCGTCAGCACCTCATTCGCTTCGCCGATGCAGAAGTGCGTCGCATGGAAACGGCGCTGACTCGAATCGATGTTCGCAACGAGAGCTTCGTTGATCAAGCGGCTCTGGCCGGGGTCGTTCGCGGCGCGCTGCTGCGTGCGGGACGAAAGCGTGAAGGCAATGTATCAGGTAGTGCGCGGCGTCTTCGAAATCCCGTTCGAACCAGCGACTTCGTGCCCGCTTTGCGGGGTCTCTGATTCGTAAGCTCGCCTGTCGGAACTACCTCAATGGCCTCGAACTGGCAAACCACCTTCTCCCGCGTCCGAGCCGCCCTTATGCGGCGTGGCCGCTCGACGCATGACGCGGATGATCTGGTGCAAGAGGCATGGGTGCGCCTGGCTTGCTACGAACGCGACCAGGTGGTGGACAAGCCCGAGGCTTTCCTGATGCGCACTGCGCTGAACCTGTCGATTGATGCGCATCGCATGCGCGTCTGTCACGGCGAAGAGGTTCTTGTGGAGGATGTGGTCCTGCTCGATGTGGCACCCGGCACGGAAGCGATCGTGCTGGCCCGCGAGCGTATGGCGCGCCTGAGCCAGTGCCTTGGCCGTTTGAACGACAAAACGCGCGAGATCTTCTTGTCCTATCGGGTCGACGGGCTGACCTACCGGGAGATCGCCCAGCACCATGGCTTGAGCATCAGCACGGTGGAGAAGCATATCGCCAAGGCCACGCTGCAGCTCACCACCTGGATGGAAGGTTGGTAGGCGTGCATCGACCGCAGGCGGGGGCAGGGGAGCGGAACGGGGAGGGTAGCCAGCCGGTGGTGACGCCGGAGATCGCAGCCGAAGCGGCGGTGTGGGTGGCACGCTTGCATGGTCCTGACCGGTCCGTTCACATGGAGCGCGAGTGCCTGGCCTGGCAGGCGCGTTCAGCGGCGCATCGCCTGGCTTTTGAGCGCTGCACGGATACCTGGCAGGATGTTGCGGGACTCAGGTTGAGCACCTATGCCAATGCCGCGTCCGCTGGCGCGGCGTCTGATGCGAAGAGGGCTGGGCCTTTCAAGCCCAGGCGCTGGGCGCTGGCGGCGACAGCGCTGGCCGTGGGTGGCGTGCTGGTGCTGCAGCCCTGGCGCGCGATCGACACCTATGTCACTGGCGTCGGTGAGCAGCGGCTGGTGATTCTTCAGGACGGTACCCGCATGTCGCTGAACACGGCCACGCACGTGCGGGTGGAGCTCGCCCGGGCACAACGTACCGTGAAGGTGGACGGTGGTGAAGCGCTGTTCGAGGTCGCCAAGGATGCGCGCCGACCGTTCGTTGTGCAAGCGGCCGGCACCGAGGTGGTCGCCACAGGGACGGCCTTTGTCGTGCGATTGACGCCTGCCAGCAAAGGCGGCGGAGATGCGCTCGCCGTGACCCTGGTCGAAGGTCAGATTGTCGTTCGCGCCGCCGACAGAGCAACCGATGCAGTACTGTTGAACCCGGTCGTTATGGCCGTAGGAGACCGCGTGCGTCTCAGGCGGCTGGGCGGGGTTGCCCCGGGCGAGTCGCGCGAGGCGATGCAGGTGGACCGACCTCGCATGGATCAAATGCTAGCCTGGAAGCGCGGCGAGGCCATCTTCGACGACGTGTCGCTGCTGGACGCGGTGGCCGAGATGAATCGCTACAGCCCGAAGCTAATCATGGTGACGGGATCGGACGCACTGCGCGATCTGCGGGTTAGCGGCGTATTCCGGACCGGAGATAACGTCAACTTCGCACGTGCTGTGGCCGAGTTGCATGGCTTGGCCGTGCGGGAGCGCTCGGATCGGCTGGAGCTGGGGCTACGGTAGGGGCGGGGCTTGGCGCCCATTTGCAGGCAAAGGCTGTGCAGCAAAGTCAATTCCAGGCGGTGCAGCTACTTTGGGAGATCGGTCAGCTCATAGCTGGTGCTGCGCCCGCCCGCATCCGTTTTCCGCAGCACACCCCGTGCAAGTAAATCGTTAATGTCACGCAGAGCCGTGTCCGGCGAACACTTGGCAATGGTCGCCCACTTGCTGCTGGTCAGTTTGCCCTCGAAGCCGTCAATCAGTTTGTTGAGTAATTTCATCTGTCGCTCGTTCAATGGCATGGTTGCCCAGCCCTTCCAGAAGCGAGCCTTGGTCAGCACGGCGTCGAGTGTGCAATGCGCCTGATCGACGGCGCGATGGAGGGTGTCGAGGAACCAGGCAAGCCACTCAGTGACGTCTATCGATTGCTTCTGGGTCTGCTCCAGGATGTCGTAGTAGGCTTTGCGTTCACGCTGGATTTGCGCCGACAAACTGTAGAAGCGTTGCGGGCTACCGTCGGCTCGCGCCAGTAGCAGGTCCCCAATGGCCCGGGCGATACGACCGTTGCCGTCATCGAACGGGTGCAGGGTAACGAACCAAAGGTGCCCCAGGCCGGCCTTGATCAGCGGCGGTTCGTTGGATGCGCTGTTCAGCCAGTCAAGGAATCGGCTGGTTTCAGCTTCCAGATGATCAGCGGCCGGTGCCTCGAAATGGACTTTCTGGCGCCCAATGGGGCCAGACACCACTTGCATCGGGCCGTTGGCATCGTCGCGCCAGCCGCCAACATTGATCTTGGCGAGGCCGGAGTAGCCGGTGGGGAACAGCGCGGCATGCCAGCCGAACAGCCGCTCCCGCGACACCGGCGCATTGCAGTTGGTGGCGGCATCAAGCACCATTTCGACCACACCTTCTACGTGCCGATCCACAGGGGCCAGGGCGCCGATGTCGACGCCTAGCCTGCGGGCGATGGATGAGCGCACGGATTCGACGTTGAGCTGTTCGCCCTCGATCTCGCTGGTCTTGATCACGTCCTCGGTGAGCGCAGCCAGGCTCGCTTGACCGCGCAGCGCCATGCCCACGTCAGCCAGGCGCCCCATCAGGAGTCCCTGGGCACGACTGACCTCGGACATAGGCCCAGCCAATGCCGCCAGGTCAAAGTGCCAGTTCGGCCAGTCGCTGGCCTGCCAAATGTATTTGTAATCGCCGCTATTCATGCGGAGATTATGGGGTTAATTCTCCGCACGCGTTAGTCATTCGCCGCACTAGATGCGGAGAATGATGGCGACATTCGCCGCATGGTGAACCGCTCGACGCGTTCGCTGGGCGTGGACCTGTCCCGTATCGGGAGCCAGGATGTGGCGTTGCAGTTCTGTCCGACCTCAAGTCCATCGTCGCGACCTTGACGAGCGGCCATCACTCACATAGCTCGCCGACGCCATCCACGCCGAGGCGTACATGGCGTCGCCGGACTGCAGCTTTGAGGCCTTGCCGGTCCGCTCGCAGGTGCAGCGATCAAGGCTGCGCCTGCATCGCAATACTGAACAGCCGAGTGAGGCTGGCCTTGCCAGCGTTCATTGAAGCGGCCCGTTCCCGTGTCCGGGGATCGCGGGCTTTGTTCCTTCAAGCTGCGCTTGAACGAGCCCGCTTGACGAACTGACCGGCACTCCGTGCGCGCGCGTGTCTTTAAGTCTTTTACCGCACTTGCTGCGCGCCGGCCAGATCGCCACCCCAGCCACCCGCCACGCCCGATGCCGGGCCGCTGTATGCAATAACCGAGTGTGCTCACACCGGCTCGATCGCCGCGCCAGTCGCTGCTCTTCGCTGCGCTGCGTTTCACTTGGTGTCACGTCGTTCGCAGGGCCGCCGGTGTTCGTGACGTAGCGGGTGGCTATGCCTTGCTTTGCGCGGCTGCGCCACCCGCTGTGGATGCAGCCCGTGAGCCAGTCGTCCCACCGCGATCCCCCCACGCACCCCCGTCCCCTTGTGAGGGGGATGGTGGGGGG
>JADMJQ010000146.1 GCA_018780415.1 Roseateles sp.
CCCATTTCATGAACTCGTAGCGCTCGCGGTTGCGCTGGAACTCCAGCTTCATGTTCAGGTCGAGTGAGTTCTTCGTGCCGTAGTGGTCGATCATGATCGAGTGGTCGACCACCAGGTCCACCGGCACCAGCGGCTCTATCGTCTTCGGGTCCTTGCCCATCCGCTTAGCGACCGTGCGCATCGCGGCCAGGTCGGCCAGCAAGGGCACACCGGTGAAGTCCTGCAGCACCACGCGGGCCACCACGAAGGGGATCTCGTTGACCCGCTCGGTCTTCGGCCGCCAATTGGCGAGCTCGGCCACGTGTTCTTTGGTGACTTTCTGGCCGTCGCAGTTGCGCAGCACGCTCTCCAGCACGATGCGCATCGAGACCGGCAGCCGGTTCACGTTCGGGAAGGTCTTGGCAAGTTCGGGCAGCGAATAGAACAGGCCCTCCTTGCCAGAAGCAGTCTTGAAGTTCTTGCGCGTTTTCGCGAAAGCGTGGGCGGACTTTTGGGTGGCCATGGTGTGAACCTCTGCAAATGCTTGACACAACTTACAACCGATTGTGTCAGCCCTGTGTGATGGCGCTGGCTCGCGGGTGAATCACCGCTTTGCGCGTGCCGCTTCGTCGAGCAGATCAACCCGCCGACAAGTGCGTGTCGATTTGCTGCAGCACGCGCAAGAGTTCTGCGTTCACTTGCAGCACGAGCGAAGCATGCCGCTCGGGCCCGCACTCTGCAGGGATGCTGACTCCTCCAGGATTCGCCGCAAAGGGGTCGCAACAATGAGTCGATCTGCTGGCCGCGACCGGCAAGCCGCCATCTGCTCGCTGAGCGTGGCCTTGGCGCGGTGGAAGTAGCGAGCGACCGATGCGGCCGAGCAAAGCCTGTGCGTGACGGCCAGGCATGCGACCAAAGCCCGTCCGCGTGCCGCCAATGTGCTGGAGGCGGCTTGCAGATCCAACGGGGCGCTTGGATGCATCTTCGCTTCGAGCCAGATCTCCAGCAGCGCGAGCGCACCATCGATGCCATAGCCGCCTCCGGCAGCGATGAGGCTTGCGGCAGCGCCGTCCACCACCTTTGCCATGGACGGATGAGGCCCCACACTGCCTGTCGCCAGCGCCAAACCCCGCGTCAACTCCCAGGCGCGCCAGTCCTGCTCGGACGGTCGCTTCGAAATCCAACTCCGCAGCGAAGCCCGCGCAGCGGGCACCGCGTCCCCAAAGTGCCCCAGCAGAGGCCGGGCATCAAAGCCTTTTGCCGGCGTGAGCCCCAGGGCGATGCGCAGCCCGCCGTGCGGATGGTGTGTCGGTGTCGTGCACGCTTTCTGGACCACCGGCCGCCACGCGAGCATGCGGACCTCATGACGCAAAGCCTCAGCGGACGAGATGGGCTGTGCCCGGTAGGGGCCGGCGAGCACCGGACTGCGAACAGGCTGTGCCTCGCGCACCCATCGCGACAAGACGTTACCGAAAGCCCGGGCGACGCTCCCGACCGAGTCGTCCGCACGAATCCGAGCAACGGCGTGAATCTCCGTGGGCAACAAAACAAAGTCGACCAGCACCCTGCCCGATCGCTGGTGCGCGCCGATCAGGCGACTGCGGATCCGCGCAGCGAGCAAGGGGTGAACGAAAAACTCGCGCCCAACCGCTGCTTGCCAGCACAGACTCCAGGTCTTGGCTTCGGCGCCGGAATTCTTGTCGGAGGCAATCGCATTGCACATTGGGCTATGACGATCTCGCCGCCTGATCACTCACCCCCAATTAGGCAACAACGGCCAAAACGTTCGGTAGGCGACCGCTACGAAGAATTCTGCAGGCAAGTGCGACCTGGCCGAACAAATAAGGCGTCGTTGCCCTAGAACTCTCCGCTTCAAATGGAAGTTATCGCCCTATGGGATGCCGTCGTCGCGCATGACCAAACGTTCGCGAGGATCAGCACCGCGCCATAGACCGCGTCTTCCAACAGGACTAACTTGAGATCGCCCGAAGTCGAAATGGCCCCGGGTGAAACAGTCTCAACCTCAACTTGAAGGAGTTCATCATGAATGAGAAATCACAGTCGGAA
>JADMJQ010000005.1 GCA_018780415.1 Roseateles sp.
GAGGCCAGCGCATGAGCGAGCTTGCTGCCCTGATCTTCGATGTCGACGGCACCCTGGCCGACACCGAAGAGCTGCACCGCCAGGCCTTCAACCAGGCTTTTGCCGAAGAGGGTCTGGACTGGCACTGGAGCCCGGCCCTTTACACCGAATTGCTTGCCATCTCGGGCGGCAAGGAGCGCCTGCGCGCTTATTGGCAGCGTATGCGACCGGGCATCCAGGCGCTTGACGCCCTGGCCCTGGAAGCCAGCATCGTGCGCCTGCATGAGCTCAAGACGGCGGTCTACGAGAGCCGGGTGGCCGCCGGCGAGTTGCAGCTGCGCCCCGGTGTGCAGGCCTTGATCGAAGCCGCGCCCGCAGCGGGCTTGCAGCTGGCGATTGCCACCACCACCTCTCCGGTCAATATCGCCGCCTTGTTGCGCCGGACCTTGGGCCCGGATTGGGGTTTGCGTTTCGCCGTCATTGAAGACGCCTCCACAGCGCCGCTCAAGAAACCCCATCCTCAGGTCTATCGGCAGACCTTGGCCCGCTTGGGGCTGACGGCGCGCGCCTGCCTGGCCTTCGAGGACTCAGCCAATGGCCTGGCCGCGGCACGAGGGGTAGGCCTTGCCACCGTGATCACGCCCACCGACTACACGGCCCACCACGACTTCAGCGCCGCCTTGCGACGCTGCGAGTCGCTGGACGGCATCACGCCCGGCGTTTTGCGCGCCTGGCATCGCGAATCCCTGACTTGCCTGGAAGCACCATGATCGAGCCCAAACCACATATCCCGCGCTGGACCCTGACTCGCTATCTGATCGAGCAGCGGCGCCGCTTTCCTTCGGCCAGCGGCGACCTCAATGCGCTGATCCTGGACATCGCCCTGGCCTGCAAGGCGATTGCCCGCATCGTCGCGCGCGGCGCCCTCGCCAACACGCCCGAGGCCGGCCAGACCAATGTACAGGGCGAGGAGCAAAAGCCGCTGGATATTCTGTCCAACGAGCTATTTCTGCGCATGAACGAGTGGAGCGGGCACCTGGCCGGCTTGGCCTCCGAGGAGATGGAGTTGCCCCAGGCCATCCCTGAGGCCTACCCGCGCGGCAAATACCTGTTGGTGTTCGATCCACTCGACGGCTCTTCGAACATCGACGTCAATGTCGCGGTGGGCAGCATCTTCTCCATCCTGCGCGCGCCGGCCGAGCTGAGCGCCGGCACCCGCGAGCTGCAGGAGCGCGATTTCCTGCAGCCCGGCGCCGCCCAGGTGGCTGCGGGTTATGCCATCTACGGCCCGGCCACCATGCTGGTGTTGACGGTGGGCGAGGGCACGGTTGGCTTCACGCTGGATCCGGAGTTAGGCGAGTTCTTGCTCACCCATCCTTGCTTGAACGTGCCCGAGCAAACGCGCGAGTTCGCCATCAACAGTTCCAACAGCCGTTTCTGGGAGCCGCCGGTGAAACGCTATGTCGACGAATGCCTGGCCGGCAAGGCCGGCCCGCGCGGCAAAGACTTCAATATGCGCTGGATCGCTTCGATGGTGGCGGAGGCGCACCGCATCCTGATGCGCGGCGGCGTTTTTCTCTACCCGCGGGACAGCAAGGATGCGGCCAAGCCCGGTCGCCTGCGCCTGCTTTACGAGGCCAATCCGATCGGCATGCTGATGGAGCAGGCCGGCGGGCGCGCCAGCACCGGGCGCCAGCCGATGCTGGGCGTGATGCCTAGCAGCCTGCACCAACGCATACCCGTCTTGTTCGGCTCGCGCGAGGAGGTCGAGCGCATCGAGCGCTACCACCACGAGCCCTCGGCCGAAGTCGCGCCCTCACCCTTGTTCGCACCCCGCAGCCTTTTCAGGGACTGAAAGAAAGAAGACCATGTCTGAACGCCATCCCATCATCGCCATCACCGGCTCCTCGGGCGCCGGCACCTCCTCGGTGACGCGCACCTTCGAAAACATCTTCCGGCGCGAGAACGTCAAGGCCGCCGTCATCGAGGGCGACAGCTTTCATCGTTACGACCGCAAGCAAATGCGCGAGCGCCAAAGCGCTGCAGAGGCTGCCGGCAAC
>JADMJQ010000332.1 GCA_018780415.1 Roseateles sp.
TGAAGGCGTCAGGACCTAAACCTGGTGCGTCTACCAATTTCGCCACCCGCGCTAAGTGGATCAGGCTTGTTTGGCCAAACTCCGGGGAGTCCGTTCCATTCAAGCCCGTGGTAATTCGGTGAACCGTGGATTGTAGCCACTTGGCAGGCACAAAATCCGAAAAAGGGGAAAACCCCTGTCTGGATGCCATGCCTGCCTGAGCATTCTAAATGCCCAGGCAGGCCGCCCGATTCAGAACCGGGACTGACCCTCGGGCCGTTTGACCCTGAACCAAGCCGCATACATGGCCGGCAAGGCCAGCAGCGTCAGTGCGGTCGCGACAATCAAGCCGCCCATGATGGCGACCGCCATAGGGCCCCAGAACACGCTGCGAGACAAAGGCACCATGGCCAAAACAGCGGCCGCTGCAGTCAGCACGATGGGCCTGAAACGCCGCACGGCAGACTCGACGATCGCCGCCCAGGCCGGCACGCCGCGCGCTCGGTCTTGCTCGATCTGGTCGATCAAAATCACCGAATTGCGCATGATCATGCCCATCAAGGCGACGACCCCCAGCAAGGCGACAAAGCCGAAGGGCTTGTTCATCAACATCAAGGCCGCGGCGACTCCGGCAATCCCCAGGGGACCGGTCAGGAACACCAGCATGGCGCGCGAAAAGCTCTGCAATTGCAACATCAGCAAGGTGAACGTAATGAACAACATCATCGGCAAGCCGGCTGCGATCGAGCCCTGCCCCTTGCTGCTTTCCTCGACCGCGCCGGCCACCGAGATCGAGTAACCGGCCGGCATCTTGGCCTGCAAGGCCTGCAACTGCGGCCAGACCTGCGCGGTCACGGTCGCGCCCTGCAAGCCCTCGGCCACATCCCCCTGCACGGTGACCGCGTAGGCACGACCCTCGCGCCAGAGCACGCCCGGCTCCCAGTCGAACGTCACCTTGGCCACCTGGGTCAGCGGTACCGAGCGCCCGGTCGAGGTGTTCACATAAGCACTGCCGATGTCGGTGATGGCATTGCGCTCATCCAGCGGTTGACGCAAGACGATGTCGATCAATTTGTCTGACTCTCGGTACTGGCCTATGGTGCTACCCGACAGCAGCGTCCGCGAGGCCTGCGCCAGGCTCTGGCTGCTGACGCCCAAGGCGCGCGCCTTGTCCTGATCAACCTGCAGTTTGAGCACCTTGATCGACTCATTCCAGTTGTCGTTGACGCCACGCATATTCGGGTTGGCGCTCAGAATCGCCTTGGCCTGATCGGCCCAGCGCCGCACTTCCTCGGGCTTTTCGCCGACCACCCGGAACTGCACCGGATAAGGCACCGGCGGGCCATTGGGCAGCAACTTGATGCGGGCCCGCACCTCGGGAAACTCGGCCGCCATCAGCGCAGGCAAGCGCTTGCGCAAAGCTTCTCGCTCGGTCAAATTCTTGGGCAAGACAATGGCCTGGCTGACCCCGGGCTGCGGGAACACCACATCCAAGGGCAGATAGAAGCGCGGCACCCCGCTGCCTATCCAGGTACTGACGGTCGACACGCCGGTTTCGGTCATCATGCGGGCCTCAAAGCGTTTGGCCACTTCAGCACTTTGCTGAATGGTCGATCCTTCGGGCAACCACATGTCGACCAAGATTTCCGGGCGACTGGAGTC
This sequence comes from Roseateles sp., assembly GCA_018780415.1. Taxonomy (GTDB): domain Bacteria; phylum Pseudomonadota; class Gammaproteobacteria; order Burkholderiales; family Burkholderiaceae_C; genus Paucibacter_A. The sequence goes on from JADMJQ010000332.1 coordinate 1,642, forward strand.
AGGGAAGAACTGCTGCTGCACACGCCCCATGCCGACCAAGCCCAACACAAACACCAGCAGGGTCATCGCAATCGTCTTCCAGCGGTTCTCTACACACCAGCGAACCAGGCCTCGAAAACGGTTGTAAAACGGCGTGTCGAACATTTCGTGCGCTTCGCCATCATTGGCGGCATGGGTGCGCAACAAGAGTGACCCCAAATAGGGTACGAAATAGACCGACACCACCCATGAAATCATCAAGGCAGCCGCCGTCACCGCGAAGATGGCGAAGGTGTATTCGCCTGTGGCCGACTTGGCCATGCCGATCGGCAAAAACCCCACCGCAGTAATCAGGGTCCCGGTCAGCATAGGCATTGCCGTCGCGTCATAGGCGAAGGTGGCGGCGTGCATCTTGTCATAGCCCTCCTCCAGCTTGCGCACCATCATCTCGACCGCAATGATGGCGTCATCGACCAGCAGCCCAAGGGCAATGATCAGCGAGCCGAGCGAAATCTTGTGCAGGCCCACGCCCCAGTAAAACATCGTCACAAACGTGATGGCCAGCACCAGCGGAATGGTGATGCCGACCACCAAGCCCGGCCAGATATCCAGGCGCAGTGGCCGGGTATGCAGGCCCAGGGCGATGAAGCTGACCAGCAGCACGATCACGATCGCTTCGATCAAGACCTGCACAAACTCGTTCACCGAACGGGTCACCGCCTGCGGCTGATCCTGGATTTGCATCAACTCGATCCCGGCAGGCAAGTCGCCCCGAATCAAGGCGGCGGCCTTTTGCAGGGACTTGCCCATCGCCACAATGTCGCCGCCCTTGGTCATCGACACGCCCAGCGCAATCACATCCTTGCCCTGATGGCGAACCATGATGGATGGCGGGTCGACATAGTCGCGCTTGATTTCGGCAATATCCGACAAGCGCAGCGAGCTCGCCAAGCCCGTGACCGGATTGACGGCCCGCAGCGGGAAGTCCTTCAAGGCTTGCACCGAGTTGAACTGCCCTTGCACACGCACCTGCAGATTGCCGCTGCCGGCATTCATAACGCCGGCACCCTCGACCGCGTTTTGAGCACCGAGCTGGTTGATCACCTGCCCGAAGTCCAGCCCTAAATTGGCGAGGCGTTTTTGCGAAATTTCAACACAGAGCTTCTCGGCCTGGACACCGAAGAGTTCCACCTTGGCCACATCGGGCAATTTGAGCAAAACAGCGCGCGCGCGCTCGGCATGCTCACGCAGTTCCTCGCGAGTGAAGCCATCCGCCGACATTGCAAAGATAGAGCCATACACATCGCCGAACTGGTCATTGAAGACCGGGCCTATGACCCCCTGCGGCAAGGTTTGCCGCATATCCCCGACACGTTTGCGGACCTGATACCAGATCTCGTTGACCTCCTTGCCTGGCGTGCTGTCTTTCAACTGAAAGACCGTCAATGACTCGCCCGGTTTGGTGTAGCTGCGGATCTTGTCCGAATGGGGCACCTCCTGCAGTGTCTTCTCGATCTTGTCGGTGACCTGCTCGGCCATTTGCTGCGCGGTGGCACCGGGCCAAAAAGCCTGCACGACCATGATTCGAAAGGTGAACGGCGGGTCTTCGTCCTGGCCCAGCTGGAAATAGGCGGCGAAGCCCATCAACATCAACACCACCATCAAATAGCGGGTCAGCGCCGGGTGCTCCAGCGCCCAGCGTGAAATATTGAAACGCCCGCCGATATGTGGCTGGCCGGACTGCGACGGCTTGTTGAAGCTCATGCGTGCTGCTCCAGGCTCAACGTGAAGCAGCGGACGCTGCGGCCTTGGCCACATCTGCCGGCGCGGCTTGGTAACGCTGCACCTTTTGTCCCGGCTTCAGCACATGCACGCCCGCGACCACCCCCTCCCGGCCGGGGCTCAAACCGCCGGCAATCACCACCTCATTGCCATCGGCACCGGCGATCTGCACGGCCTGTGCCTTCAAGGTCATCTGCGCTGGATCCAAGACCCACACGCTGGACTGGCCCTGCTGCTGCAGCACCGCCGCGAGCGGCAACTTGATCACATCGGTCTGGCGCGGCGCCTCCAGGCGCACGGTCGCCGTTTGGCCCAGCTTGGCGTCCAAGCCGGCCACCTCGGCCTTGACCAAGAAGGTGCGCGTGACCGGGTCGGCCGAGGCCGAGACTTCGCGCAACTTTGCGGGCAAACCGGCCTGGCCAGCGGCGGCGCCCCAAAGCCTGACCGTCAACGCACCAGCCTTGGCGGCATGCGCTTGCAAACGGCCCAGCTGATCTTCCGGCACCGAGAACACCACATCGCGCGGCCCGTCGTGGGCAATGCGCACCACAGGCGTGCCAGCGCCCACCACCATGCCGGGCTCAACCTCCACCGCTGTCACGACGCCGGCCACATCGGCCTGCAACTGCGCATAAGAGGATTGATTGCCTTGCGAATTGGCTTGGGCACGGCTCTGATCCAAAGTAGCCTGCGAGGCCTTGAACGCGGCGTCGCGGCGCTCCAGCTCGGCCGTGCTGATGAAGCCTTGTTCACGCAACTCGATGAAACGCTTGAAGTCGGCCCCCAACTGGTCCCGATTTGCGCGCGCGGCCGCCACGCCCGCTTGTGCAGCTTCTTGACCCAGGATCAAGTCGCGTGGGTCCATCTGCGCCAAGACCTGGCCCGGCCGCACGGCGTCGCCCAGATTGACCTTGCGGGCCAGCACCTTGCCGCCCACCCGGAACGACAGACGCGATTCCGTCCTGGCCCTGATTTCGCCCGCGTACTCATGGCTTTGCCCGGCCGAATCGGCGGCCAACACCAGCGTCCGCACCGCGCGCACCGGCTCTGGCGGCGGCTCCTGCCGGCCACAAGCGGTCAAGAACAGCGCCGACATAGCCAGCGCAAGCGCAGCTCGAAAAATGCTTTGAGGCATAAGAAACCCTGAAAAATCGAAAGCAGTGTTGCGCGCTCTTGCCGGCACCCGACATGAGCCAAAGATGGTCGGCCGCATTACTGACCGATTGGTCAGTAATGTAGTCAAGCCCCTGCCCGCTGTCAAACCCGGCACAGCCCGGCGTGCCGTTGTTGACCCCATCAAATGTCGACACCCACAAAGGACAGACAATCGCTGCCGTGAGCATAGAACACTACGAAAACTTCCCCGTCGCCTCCTGGCTGTGCCCGAAGTCATTGCGTCCGGCGGTTGCAGCGATTTACCACTTTGCGCGCACCGCCGACGACCTGGCCGATGAGGGCGAGCGCAGCACCGCCGGCCGGCAGGCCGACCTCAAGGCCTACCGCGAGGACCTTTTGGCCATCGCCGCCGGGCGCCAACCCTCCCCTCGCTGGGCTGCGGCTGTATTCACGCCACTGGCCAGCGTCTTGCATCAGTACCGTCTGCCTGTTGCCCTGCTGAATGACTTGATCAGCGCTTTCGAGCAAGACCTGGAAAAATGCAATTACCGAGACCGCCCCGAGCTGCTCGACTATTGCAGCCGTTCGGCCAATCCCGTCGGCCGCTTGCTGCTGCATCTGTACGGCGTCCACGATGCGCTGGCCTTGCAACGCTCCGATGCGATCTGCAGCAGCCTGCAACTGATCAATTTTTGGCAGGATTTCAGCCGCGACGGCCCGATAGGACGGGTCTATGCGCCGCAATCCGATCTGCAAAGCCATGGGCTCAGCAGCGCTGCCCCGCTAGCCTGCCAAGACAGCCCGGCGGCGCGCGCCTTGATTGCTGACTTATGCGCCTGGGCCGAGCAGTTGATGGCCGAAGGTGCGCCCTTGGTGCATCAGATCCCCGGCCGTGCTGGCTGGGAACTGCGCCTGGTGGTACAAGGCGGCCTGCGAATTCTTGCGAAAATCAAGGCCATGCACTTTGCTAGCCTCATTCAACGCCCAGCCCTCAAGCCCATGGACGCACCAATCTTGCTTTGGGGCGCGCTACGCATGAGCAAGAAAGAACACGACACCAGAACATCAAGCCAGCAGCAGGAGGAGAGTTTGTGAGTCCCGAGCAGTATGTGCAGGACAAGGCCGCCAAGAGTGGCTCGAGTTTCTATTACGCCTTCCTCTTTCTACCGGCCCCAAAGCGCGCCGCCATCACGGCCTTTTACGCCTTTTGCCGCGAGGTTGACGATGTGGTGGACGAGATCAGCGACCCCAGCGTCGCCGCGACCAAGCTCGCCTGGTGGCGCAAAGAAGCCGCCAGCGCCTACGCCGGCCAGCCCCAGCACCCGGCAATGCGGGCGCTGATGCCGTATTGCGCGACTTATGATATCCGCCTTGAGCATCTGACGGCCGTCATCGATGGCTGCCAGATGGACCTGGACCAAACCCGCTTCCTCGACTACCCCGGCCTGCAGCGTTACTGCCATTTGGTAGCCGGCGTGGTCGGCGAGGTCGCCTCGGGCATTTTTGGTCGCAGCCATGCAGACAGCGTTGCCTACGCCCACAAACTCGGCCAGGCGATGCAGCTGACCAATATCATCCGCGACGTCGGCGATGACGCCCGGCGTGGCCGTATCTATCTGCCGATCTCGGAGCTGCAACAGTTCGACGTCAAGGCGCATGAGATCTTGCTGCGCAAAAGCCCCTGGGGCTATAGCGAGCGCTTCTTGGCTTTGATGAAGTTCCAGGCCGAGCGCGCGCACCGGCTCTATGACGAGGCCTTCGCGTTACTCCCTGAGGCCGACCGCCGCGCTCAAAAGCCCGGCCTGATGATGGCCAATATCTACCGCGCCCTGCTGCGCGAAATCGAGGCCGAGAACTTCCGTGTGCTGGAGCAGCGCATCGCGCTGACGCCGGTGCGAAAACTCTGGATCGCGATGCGCACCAACTGGGCCGAGCGTTGACCTTGAAGCGGGTCGCCATCGTGGGTGGCGGCTGGGCCGGCTTGGCAGCCGCCGTCAAGGCCAGTCAGCTGGGCCATCAAGTGACCTTGTTCGAGATGGCCCAGCAATTGGGCGGGCGAGCACGCAGCCTGGCGCCGACCGACGCCGGCCCGCGTCTGGACAACGGCCAGCACATCTTGATTGGCGCCTATCGGCAATGCCTGAGCCTACTTGAAACGGTCGGCGTCGACCCGGACCGGGCATTTCTGCGCCAAGCTCTGCGCCTGCGCTACCCTCGCCACGAAGGCCTGCGTTTGCCGCCGGGGCCGCCGCTGCTCAGCTTTGTGCGTGGCATTCTGAGCTACCGCGCCTGGCCGCTGACGGCCCGTCTGAGTTTGCTGCGCACCGCCACGGCCTGGCTGCTGCGTCGCTTTGAATGTGCGCCCAAGCTCAGCGTGGCCGAGCTGAGCGCTGGCCTGCCGGCGATTGTGCGCAAAGAATTGATCGCGCCCTTGTGCGTGGCGGCCCTGAACACGCCGGCCGAGCAGGCCAGCGCGGCCGTGTTCTTGCGCGTGCTGCGCGACGCCTTGTTTAGTGGCCGGGGCAGCGCCGACCTCCTGCTGCCCAAGCTGCCCTTGAGCGCCCTGCTGGCCGAACCGGCGGCGGCCTGGCTGAGCGCGCGCGGTGTCGATATCCGGCTGAACACAAGAGTTCAAGACCTTGGCCCCTGCCCCGGCGGCTGGCGCGTTGAAGATCAAAGCTTTGACCAAGTCATCCTGGCCTGTCCCTCGACTCAAGCGGCGACCCTTTGCGCCGAGCTTGCCCCCGAATGGGCAACTCTGGCGGGCGCGCTGCGTTTTGAGCCCATCATCACCGTCTATCTGCGCAGCCCCGGGACTCGGCTTCCCGCGGCCATGGTGGCCTTGCAAGAAAGCGCTGAGGCCCCCGCTCAATTCGCCTTTGATCTGGGCCAGCTAGGCCATGCGCCGGGCTTGTTTGCCTTCGTGATCAGCGGTGCGGCGGCCTGGGTGGCGCACGGTCTGGCCGCAAGCGGTGAGTCGGTGTTGCGGCAGGCGGTGGCCGAATTTGATTGGCAAAGCCCGCCGCAAATCATGCGCGTGCTGGCCGAAAAGCGCGCCACTTTTGCCTGCACGCCGGGCCTGCAGCGCCCGCCTGCCCGCATAGCGCCGGGGCTGTGGGCGGCCGGTGACTATGTGGACGGGCCTTATCCAGCGACCTTGGAGGGCGCGGTGCGCTCGGGTTTCTGCGCCGCTGAGCAGCTCTAACGCGGCGCAAACTTGGGCGCAAAAGGCGCCGCCAACGGCTCACCTACGAACACGCCCTGCGCCGGCCATGCCACGCTGTGCCAATAGGCCTCCAGCGCCGTCACGCCTTGCAGATAAAACAACAGCAAGAGCTGCGGGTGCGGGAACTTCTGCAGGTGATTGCAGGGCTCGCTGACCGTGCCGTAGCTGGCGGTGGCGCCGGCTTGCAGCCAGTCCAGCGCACTCATCTGGCCGCCCGGCCCGAGATTGTCGAGTTGCCCGCCATATGAAGTCAGGTGGTCGGCCAGGGCGCCGGGCAACCAGTCGACCGAGTCCAAGCCCGCGACCCGGGTCAGCCCGGTCATGTAAAACAGCGTGCGCTGCAGCGCCGGCAGCGCCGAGCTGGACTCGCGCCTGACTTCAAGACCCCAGGGCTTGAGCAGCGTGGCCGGCGGGAACTGCGCCGCCCGCACATTGCGCGCGGCATCAGGTGTGCTGACAAAGTAGGCATTGGCGCTAGTGAAGGCCGGTAGGCTTTGATCGGACTCAATGCCGCGCTCGATCAAGGCCTGCGCCGCCTCCACCGACCGCGAGGCCAACAGCATCGCCGGCCGCATCCCCAAATCGGCATGCGGGCGCGCGCCGAGGTAGGAGAAGTAGGGGCTGAGCTTGCTGACGCCACAGCTGTTCTGACACAACTCCGGCTGAAAGCCCAGCCCCAGCGCACTGGTGATCGAATTGCACTCCACCGCATAAGGCATGGTCCAGGCCAGCGCCAAGGCCTGCACCTGGGGGCCGAGCTTGTCCTGCAGCTGCAGCTGCAGATCGGCAAACTCCGCCGCCGTCAGGCGTGCCTTCAGCGGCAGCACGACGCGGGCAATATTGGCCTCGGGAATGCCGCGCCGACTGGCGTAATACTCACCGACGGCGACCGAATAAGGGTCGGCCGTGTTGATCAACAGACCCAGATCGGCGGCCGTCAAACGGCCCTGCAGACGCGGCACACGCAGCCAGCTGGGTGCTGAAGCGGCTGCAGCAGGTGGTGGTGGTGATGGCGCCGCGACCACAGGGGCCGGCGTTTGCGCCTCGGCCGCCGCCGATGGGCCCGGCAACAAGGCGCTGACGACAAAGACGAACAGCACGGCAGTCGCCCAAGTTGTTGCTGCGCCGAAACCGTTTCGACGGGTGGTTCTAATTTTCGCAATGCAAAACAAAACAATCTCCAGCACAATCAAGGCATGAAAAACAAAGAGGCTCAGACACCGGCCATCCAGGTCCTGGAGCGCATGTTTTCGCTGCTGGATGTGTTGGCCAGTCATCAAGACCCGGTCTCGCTGAAGGAAATCAGCGCCAGCACCGGCCTGCACCCGTCCACCGCCCACCGTATTCTCAACGACCTGACGCTGGGGCGTTTCGTTGACCGCCCCGAGGCGGGCAGCTACCGGCTCGGCATGCGCATGTTGGAGCTAGGCAATTTGGTCAAGGCGCGCCTGGACGTGCGCGACGCAGCCCTCGGGCCCATGCGTGAACTGCACAAGTTCACGCTGCAACCGGTCAATTTATCGGTCCGCCAAGGCGATGAGATCGTCTACATCGAGCGCACCTACAGCGAGCGTTCGGGCATGCAGGTGGTGCGGGCCGTGGGCGGCCGCGCACCCTTGCATCTGACCTCGGTCGGCAAGCTCTTCCTGGCCAGCGACGACCCGCAACGGGTGCGCGCCTACGCCACCCGCACCGGCTTGGCCGGCCATACCCGCAACAGCCTGACCGACATCAACGCCTTGGAGCGCGAGATGGCACTGGTGCGCCAACGCGGCGTGGCGCGCGATGACGAGGAACTGGAACTGGGCGTGCGCTGCATGGCCGCCGGCATCTATGACGACCAGGCCAAGCTGATCGCAGGCCTGTCGATCTCGGCCCCGGCCGACCGGCTGGAAGAATCGTGGCTGCAGCGCCTCAAAGATACGGTGGCGCAGATCTCGACCGCTTTAGGCTATCGCGGCTGAAGCGACCCGCTGACGGCCAAAAAAAAGGCGCTCGATGAGCGCCTTTTTTACTTGCAAATCCTGAACGCTTGTTCAGAGCGTCGCCTTCAACGGCTGATTCAAAGCCGCCGGATTGCTGAGCACCCATTTGCGCACCCGCTCGGCGTCGCCAATCCGGGAGTATTTGCCGGTCGAATCAAGCAAGACCATGATGACCTTGCGCCCGGCCATGCGTGCTTGCATCACCAGGCAGCGGCCGGCCTCGTTGATGAAGCCGGTCTTTTGCAGGCCAATATCCCATGACTTGCTGGCAAGCAAGCCATTGGTGCTGTGAAATTGAACCTGCCGGCGACCCAGGGCGACCTGGTGTTCGCGCGACGTGGACAACTCCCTCAGCAAGGGCACCTCATGGGCAACCTTGACCAAGGCCGCCAAATCATTGGCGCTGGACTGGTTGCGGCTAGACAAACCGGTCGGCTCCACATAATGCGTGTCGCGCATGCCCAGGGCTTGCGCTTTTTGATTCATCGCCGCCACGAACACTTCCAGGCCGCCGGGGTAATGGCGCCCCAGCGCATTGGCGGCGCGGTTTTCCGATGACATCAAGGCCAGATGCATCATCTCGCCGCGCGTCAGCGTCGTGCCCACCGTCAAACGTGAACGGGTGCCCTTCTCGGTATCGATGTCGGCCTCGCTGATGCTGAGCTTTTCGTCCAAGGACTGGCCGGCCTCAACAACCACCAAGGCCGTCATCAGCTTGGTAATTGAAGCAATCGGCAAAACTGCCTGCGAGTTCTTGGCAAACAAGACCTCGTTGGTGTCCTGATCCATCACCAGGGCCACGCTGGACTTCAGGTCCAAGGGGTCAACGGCCGCATGCAGGCCATACAACTGACCAAAGGTCGGCTTGGCCGCTTCGATCTTCACCACCCGCACCGCCTTGCGCGGTGTGCGGGAGGCGGGCTTGGCCTTGCGCACATCCTTGGCAGTTTGCTTTTGCGCCGATTTCTTGGCCTGCTTGGTACCCGCCTGGGCATCGTGCGCCGGCAAGGCCAAACAGCCGACGGCGAACACGGCCAAGGCCGTGCGCAAAGTGATGCTTGTCAAATATTTCGAAAAGTTCTTCAATCCGGGCCCCAGCTACTGATCGGCAGTTTAGGTGAAAGGAAAAATACTAGCAAGATCAAAAGCTTACGTGAGGCTCTTCAAGCTCCGCATTGCGTTAAAAAAGGGCGGATTCGACTTAGAACTCAGCCCTGGGCCGCCACACGCTCAATCTTGCTATGCAATTTGTTCAAGGCACTCAAGTAGGCCTTGGCCGAGGCCACCACGATATCCGGATCGGCCCCAACCCCGTTGACGACGCGACCACCGTGTTGGAGCCGCACCGTCACCTCGCCCTGCGATTCTGTGCTGCCGCTGGTGATGGCATTGACCGAATAGAGCTGCATCTCGGCGCCACTTTGTGCCGCCAACTCGATCGCCCGCAGCACCGCATCGACCGGCCCGTTGCCGTCGCTCTCCATCCGGTGCTCCACCATGCCGGCCGCAAACACCACGCTGGCATGCGGCCGCTCACCCATCTCTGAGCGCTGCGCCAAGGCGATCAGACGGTAATGCTCGTGCTCGGCCGTGACCGACTCGTCCATCACCAAGGCGATGATGTCCTCGTCAAAAATCTCATTCTTGCGGTCAGCCAGGTCCTTGAAGCGCACAAAAGCGGCGTTCACTTCGGCCTCGGACTCCAAGGCGATACCGAGTTCCTGCAGGCGCTGCTTGAAGGCGTTGCGCCCGCTCAGCTTGCCCAGCACGATCTTGTTGGCGCTCCAGCCCACATCCTCGGCGCGCATGATTTCATAGGTGTCGCGGGCCTTCAGCACGCCGTCCTGGTGAATGCCGGAGGCGTGCGCGAAGGCATTGGCGCCGACCACGGCCTTGTTCGGCTGCACCACAAAGCCGGTGGTTTGCGACACCAGGCGCGAGGCCGACAGGATCTGCGTCGCGTCGATATTGACGTCGAGGCCGAAATAGTCGCGCCGCGTCTTGACCGCCATCACCACTTCCTCCAGCGAGCAGTTGCCGGCCCGCTCGCCCAGGCCGTTGATCGTGCATTCAATCTGGCGCGCGCCGCCGATCTGCACGCCGGCCAGCGAGTTCGCAACCGCCATGCCCAGATCGTTGTGGCAATGCACCGACCAGACCGCCTGGTCCGAGTTGGGCACGCGCTCGCGCAAGGTCTTGATGAAGTTGCCGTAGAGCTCGGGGATGGCATAGCCGACGGTGTCGGGGATGTTGATGGTGCGTGCGCCCTCCTTGATCACCGCCTCGACCACTCGGGCGAGGAAGTCCGGATCCGAGCGGTAGCCGTCCTCGGGCGAGAACTCGATGTCGCCGCTCAGGTTGCGCGCAAAACGCACGGCTTGAATCGCCTGCTCCAGCACCTGCTCACGCGTCATGCGCAGCTTTTTCTCCATATGCAACTCGCTGGTCGCGATGAAGGTGTGGATGCGCGAGCGCGCCGCGCCCTTCAGCGCTTCGGCGGCACGGGCGATATCGCGGTCATTGGCGCGCGCCAGCGAGCAGATCGTGCTCTCGCGCACCGCATCGGCGATCGCCTTGACCGCCTCGAAGTCGCCATTGCTGGAGGCCGCGAAACCAGCTTCGATCACATCGACCCGCAGCCGCTCCAGCTGGCGCGCGATGCGCAGCTTCTCGTCCTTGGTCATCGATGCGCCGGGGCTTTGCTCGCCGTCGCGCAAGGTGGTGTCAAAGATGATCAGTTGGTCGGCCACGGTGAACTCCGGAAAAATGGTTGAAAAAAAAGCCCGCGAAGCGTTTGCTTGGCGGGCTGTGATGCAGAAAGCTATTGACGTGAGCGATCAGCGAACCCGGGCGGTTCCTAGTAGTAGCAGGCTGATCACGATCGCAAATTTCATACGGCTCAATATAGCACGCCAGATCAGCGGTGCAGGCCCTGCTCATCGGGGTCATGGGTCGAGGTCGCGATCATGCTGACCGGCCGCCCCTTGGCCTTGCGCCAGAAGTAGATCGCGTAGCCGGACAGGCCGTAGACACAAAAGATCGCGAACAGGCCCAACGGCGGGTTCTGGCTGATCAGCACGATGGCCAGAGCGATCGCGACCAGCACCACAAAGGGCACGGTGCGGCGCGCGCCGACGACCTTGAAGCTGTAGAACGGCGCATTGGTCACCATCGACAGGCCGGCGAACAGGGTCATGCCGAAGGCCGTCCAGACCACCCAGGGCAGCTGGGTGACCTGCTTGAAACCGTAGTCATCAAAGGCCCAGATCATGCCCATCACGATGGCCGCGGCGGCCGGACTGGGCAGACCCTGGAAGAAGCGTTTGTCGACCACGCCGATATTGACGTTGAAGCGCGCCAGCCGCAGCGCCGCGCCGGCGATATAGACAAAGGACGGAATCCAGCCCAGCTTGCCCATGTCCTTGAAGGCCCAGATATAGACGATCAGCGCCGGTGCGGCACCAAAGCTGACCATGTCCGAGAGGCTGTCCATCTGCTCGCCGAAGGCGCTTTGCGCGTTCGTCATGCGGGCGACGCGGCCGTCCAGGCTGTCCAGCACGGCGGAGCAGAAGATTGCGATACAGGCGACCTCGAAGCGGCCATTCATCGCCATCACGATGGCATAAAAGCCCGAGAACAGCGCCGCCAGCGTGATCGCATTGGGCAGGACGTAAATGCCCTTGCGGCGCGGCCGGGGCACATGCGAAACGCTGTCGTCATCATCGTCTGGCATATCGGCTTGGGTCTTGTTCTTGGGTTCGGTCATGGGTCGGGAGGATACAACAAGGCGCCAGCAAAAAAGCCGCGCGGCCAGTCGGCAACGCGGCTTTCAAAACTCAAATGGAGCAATCAGCCCACGCGCTTGCAGGCGCGTGGTCCTTCGTCAGGCGTCAGACGGTGCGAAGGCACCGTCCTCGGTCCTGACTCAGTTCTTCGACTGATCAACCAGACGGTTGGCCTTGATCCACGGCATCATCGCGCGCAGCTTCTCGCCAACTTGCTCGATCGGATGCTCGGCCGTCAGGCGGCGGCGGCTCAGCAGCGTGGGCGCGCCGGCCTTGTTCTCAAGGATGAAGCTCTTCGCGTATTCGCCGGTCTGGATGTCCTTCAAGCATTGGCGCATCGCGTCCTTGGTGGCCGAGGTGACGACCTTGGGGCCGGTCACATACTCACCATACTCGGCGTTATTGGAGATCGAGTAATTCATGTTGGCGATACCGCCTTCATAGATCAGATCAACAATCAGCTTCAACTCATGCAAGCACTCGAAGTAAGCCATTTCGGGCGCGTAACCGGCTTCGGTCAGCGTTTCGAAACCGGCCTTGATCAGCTCCACCGCGCCGCCGCACAGAACGGCCTGCTCACCGAACAAGTCAGTTTCGGTTTCTTCACGGAAGTTGGTTTCGATGATGCCGGCCTTGCCGCCGCCATTGGCCGAGGCATAGCTCAGCGCCAGATCACGCGCCTTGCCCGACTTGTCGGCGTAAACGGCGATCAGGTGGGGCACGCCGCCGCCCTGGGCGTAGGTGCCGCGCACGGTGTGGCCGGGAGCCTTGGGCGCGACCATCCAGACGTCCAGGTCGGCACGCGGTGTGACTTGACCGTAATGGACATTGAAGCCGTGGGCGAAGGCCAGCGAAGCGCCTTGCTTGATATTGGGCTCGACTTCGTTCTTGTAGACCTCGGCGATTTGCTCGTCGGGCAGCAAGATCATCACCACGTCGGCGGCCTTGACGGCATCGGCGATCTCGGCGACTTTCAGGCCGGCGTTCTCGGCCTTGGCCCAGGCCGCGCCGCTGCGGCGCAG
>JADMJQ010000152.1 GCA_018780415.1 Roseateles sp.
CGATCTGGCCCAGGCCGAGGCGGTCAGCGACCTGATCGACGCCAGCACCGAGGCGGCGGCCCGCAGCGCCGGCCGCGCCTTGGCCGGTGCCTTGTCGCTGGAGGTGAACGAGCTACGCGATGCGCTGATCAAGCTGCGCATGCTGGTCGAGGCGACGCTGGACTTCCCCGAGGAAGAAATCGACTTCCTGCAGCAAGCCGACGCGCTGGGCCGCTTGGCTCGCCTGCAAGCGCGGCTGGCCGCCGTGCTGGACCGCACGCAGCAGGGCGCTCTTCTGCGCGAAGGCATCAAGGTGGTGCTGGCCGGCCAGCCCAATGTCGGCAAAAGCTCGCTGTTGAACGCGCTGGCCGGCGCCGAACTGGCCATCGTCACGGCGGTTGCCGGCACCACCCGCGACAAGGTCAGCCAGACCATACAGATCGAGGGCGTGCCACTGCACATCAGCGACACCGCCGGTCTGCGTGACACTAACGACGAAGTCGAGCGCATCGGGGTGGCACGCAGCTGGGAGGCGATTGCCGATGCCGATGTGCTGCTCTTCATGCATGACCTGACCCGGGTCGGCCAGCCCGACTACGAAGCCGAGGACAAGCTGATTTCTGCCCGTTTGGCTAATGTTCCACCTGAGCGCATCCTGCAGGTCTTCAACAAGGCCGATGCGGCGACCATCACCCACCTGCCCGAGGGCGCCCTGCTGCTCTCGACCAAGTCGGGTGCGGGCCTGGCCGAGCTGCGCCAGCGTCTGTTGCAACAGGTCGGCTGGCATGCCACGCCGGAAGGCCTGTTCATCGCGCGCGAGCGCCATGTGCAGGCGCTGAAGCGCACGCGCGAGCATCTGGATTTGGCGCTGAGCGTTGCGCATCAAGAGCCGCCGGCGCTCGATCTGCTCGCCGAAGAGCTGCGCCTCGCGCACGATGCGCTGGGGGAGATCACCGGCACGTTCTCTGCCGACGACTTGCTGGGGGAGATTTTCAGCAAGTTCTGTATCGGCAAGTGAGCACACTCCGACTACGATCCCCAAGCTTCCGGGCAAGCCTGCCCGCCCGCTCACCCGCTCTCTCGCCGCCAAAGCCTCTTTTTCATGCCCCTGACCCTCCAACAACTGGAACGCCACCTCTTCAAGGCCGCCGACATCCTGCGCGGCAAGATGGACGCCTCGGAATTCAAGGAATACATCTTCGGCATGCTGTTCCTGAAGCGCTGCTCCGATGTCTTTGACCAGCGCCGCGAGCAGGTCGTCGCTCAGGAAATGACCGCCGGCTGGACCGAGGCCGAGGCGCGTACGAGCGCGGAGCTGAAGCGCTGGTATGGCCAGTCCTTCTATGTGCCGCCCAGCTCGCGCTGGGATCATCTGATCAACGAGGCGCACCAAGACGTGGGCGGCTACCTGAACCGCGCACTCGGTGGCCTAGAGAGCAACAACTCCAGCCTGGCCGAGGTGTTGGAGCACATCGACTTCTCGCGCAAGGTCGGCCAGAGCAAGATCCCCGACATCAAGCTGCGCCAGCTGATCGGCCATTTCGGCAGCTACCGCCTGCGCAACGAGGACTTCGAGTTCCCCGACCTGCTGGGCGCCGCCTATGAATACCTGATCGGCGAGTTCGCCGACTCGGCCGGCAAAAAGGGCGGCGAGTTCTACACGCCCCGCTCGGTCGTGCGCATGATGGTGCGCCTGATCAAACCCGAGCAGCATCACAGCATTTATGACCCCTGCGTCGGCTCCGGCGGCATGCTGATCATGGCCAAGGAGTACATCGACGAGCATGGCGGCGACGGCACCCGTGCCGACCTCTGCGGCCAGGAGGCCAACGGCACCGTCTGGTCGATCGCCAAGATGAATATGCTGCTGCACGGCATCAGCAGCGCCGACCTGCGCAACGAAGACACGCTGGCCGAGCCGCAGCATGTGGAGGGCGGCGAGCTGATGCGCTTTGACCGCGTGCTGGCCAACCCGCCGTTCTCAATCAACTGGGGCAGCACCGACACCGACCGCACCGGCCAGCCCGTCTGGGCGCCCAAGTTCCGCGCCGAGCG
>JADMJQ010000346.1 GCA_018780415.1 Roseateles sp.
CTTGCAAGGCGTGAAAGACCGCAAGCAGTCGCGTTCCAAGTACGGCGCGAAGCGTCCGAAGAACAAGTAAGACAAGCCATGTCGGCCCGGCACCATGCTGGCGCTCGATATTTTTCGACTCATGTTGGCCGCAGGCTGACAGCAGATCGAGTAAGTGGATGCCCCAGAAGTCGGTTGTCATCCAACGGTGCAGGGCATATGCCCGTACCAACTGAAGCAAGAGGAAGAATCCCATGCCACGTCGTCGCGAAGTACCCAAGCGGGAAATCCTGCCTGATCCAAAATTCGGTAATGTTGACCTGTCCAAATTCATGAACGTGATCATGGAATCGGGCAAGAAGGCCGTTGCAGAGCGCATCATTTATGGCGCTTTGGAGCAAATCGAAAAGAAGGCCGGCAAAGATCCGCTGGAAGTGTTCATGGTCGCCCTGAACAACGTCAAGCCAATGGTTGAAGTGAAGTCACGCCGTGTCGGCGGTGCAAACTACCAAGTTCCCGTGGAAGTTCGCCCCGTTCGCCGGATGGCTTTGGCCATGCGTTGGTTGAAGGAATCGGCCCGCAAGCGCGGTGAGAAGTCGATGTTCCAGCGTTTGGCCAACGAGTTGCTCGAGGCTGCTGAAGGTCGCGGCGGCGCCATGAAAAAGCGTGACGAAGTTCACCGCATGGCAGAAGCCAACAAGGCGTTCTCGCACTTCCGCTTCTAAACTACCAAGTTCCGGCCGCCTCGGGTTAACACTAACCCGCTGGCGGCTCCTGCCTTTTTGGAGTGACATCATGGCACGCAAGACCCCTATCGAGCGCTACCGCAATATCGGTATCTCGGCGCACATTGACGCCGGTAAGACAACGACGACAGAGCGGATTCTTTACTACACCGGTGTGAACCACAAGATCGGTGAAGTCCATGATGGCGCTGCCACCATGGACTGGATGGAGCAAGAGCAAGAGCGCGGCATCACGATCACGTCGGCTGCCACGACTTGCTTCTGGAAGGGCATGGACGCATCCCGCCCCGAGCACCGCATCAACATCATTGACACCCCTGGGCACGTCGACTTCACGATTGAAGTTGAGCGCTCGATGCGTGTGTTGGACGGTGCTTGCATGGTTTATTGCGCGGTCGGTGGCGTGCAGCCGCAGTCCGAGACCGTCTGGCGTCAAGCCAACAAGTACAAGGTTCCGCGCCTTGCATTTGTCAACAAGATGGACCGCACTGGCGCCAACTTCTACAAGGTCTATGACCAGATGAAGGCGCGTCTGAAGGCCAATCCAGTGCCCGTGGTGCTGCCGATTGGTGCTGAAGACAACTTCCAAGGCGTCATCGACTTGACCGTCATGAAGGCCATCTACTGGGACGAAGCGTCCCAGGGTATGAAGTTTGACTACCGCGAAATCCCGGCCGAGTTGTTGGCCGAGGCGCAAAAGTGGCGCGACAACTTGGTTGAAGCCGCTGCCGAGTCGAACGAAGACATGATGAACAAGTACCTGGAAACCGGTGAGCTCAGCGATGCTGAAGTCATGCAGGGCATCCGTACGCGCACATTGGCCGCTGAAATTCAGCCGATGTTCTGCGGTACTGCGTTCAAGAACAAGGGCGTGCAACGCATGCTGGACGGCGTGATCGATTTCATGCCGTCGCCGCTTGACGTTCCTCCTGTGCCAGGCACGGACGAAGACGATAAGCCGGTGACCCGCGAGGCTTCGGACGCTGAGAAGTTCTCGGCGCTGGCGTTCAAGTTGATGACCGACCCGTATGTCGGTCAGCTGACTTTCGTGCGAGTCTATTCCGGTGTGTTGAAGTCCGGCGACTCGGTCTACAACCCGATCCGCAGCAAGAAAGAGCGTATCGGCCGTATCTTGCAGATGCACGCCAACCAGCGCGAAGAAATCTCGGAAATTTTGGCCGGTGACATCGCCGCTTGCGTGGGCTTGAAGGACGTGACGACCGGCGAAACGCTGTGCGATCCGGACTCGATCATCACCTTGGAAAAAATGGTGTTCCCTGAGCCTGTGATCTCGCAGGCCGTGGA
>JADMJQ010000299.1:0-10249 GCA_018780415.1 Roseateles sp.
GTCATAGGCGCGCAGCAGCGGGTCGGTCTGCGTCTCGGCCAGCAAAATACCGTCGGTCATCAGCTTGACCGAAGCATCGCGGCTCAAGCGGTCCTGAAAACGCACCTTGAAGCCCACCACATCGCCCAGCGGCGTCTTCAGCTCCTCGGCGATGCGCTTGGCGACGCTGCTGGCGGCAATCCGCCTTGGCTGAGTGTGACCGATCAGCTTGCCGGTATTGGCGCGGCCCCGACCAAGAGCCAGCGCAATCTTGGGCAACTGGGTGGTCTTGCCGGAGCCGGTTTCACCGCAGACGATGATGACCTGATGCTCACGCAGCGCCTGGGCAATATCGTCGCGCCGGCTTGAGACCGGCAGTGACTCGGGGAAAGTGATGGGCGGCAGCGGATTGGCGGGCGGGCCGGGGGGGCGGGCCGGCGCCGGCCTGATGGCGGGCGCGGCCGGCGCGATGGGTTTGATGGGGGGGCTGGAATCATTCACGAGGCGCGGATTATCAGCGCCTCGCCGCAACTTTAAGTTTTTGCTACGTAGCTGATGATGTTGATGGCCGCGCCCTGCGGGTCACGGATGGTCGCCATGCGCCCCACCTCGGGGATGTCCATGGCCGGCATCAACAGCTCGCCACCGAGCGCCGCGCATTTGATGATGGTTGCGTCCACATCGTCAACGGTGACGTAGCTGCTCCAGTTCGGCGGCATCGTCATGCTCGGGTCGGGGTAGGCCATCATGCCGGCCATCGGCGTGCCGTCGACCTTGATCACGTGATAGTCACCCATGGGCATGGGCATGGTCTCGATCACCCAGCCAAACAGCGAGCCGTAGAACTCGGCCGCCTTGGCCGGCTCGGTCGTCATCAGCTCGGCCCAGCTGAACGCGCCATGTGTTTTATAAGCATCCATTTGCAAACTCCTGGTTGAAAAAGCGCCCGATGTTGGGTCAGGGCTGAACCCAAATCAAGCCCCTAGAACGGGGCGCAGCCCACGGCCTGCGGCACAATTGCGCCCATGAGCCTTGTCTTTCCCCACACCTTCGTCCCCTGGTTTCGCTCCGTCGCGCCTTATATTCACGCCTACCGAGGCGAAACCTTTGTGGTGGGCATGCCGGGCGAGTTGGTCGCCGCGGGCAAGTTGAACGCTTTTGTGCAGGACTTGTCCATCTTGCATGCGATGGGCATCAAGATCGTCCTGGTCCACGGCTTCAGGCCACAGGTCAATGAGCAATTGGCCGCCAAAGGCCAGCGCCCCCAGTACAGCCATGGCACCCGCGTCACCGACGCCTTGGCGCTTGATTGCGCCCAAGAGGCCGCCGGCCAGTTGCGCTTTGAGATTGAAGCGGCCTTCTCGCAGGGCCTGCCCAATACACCGATGGCCAATGCGACCGTGCGGGTGGTGTCGGGCAATTTCCTGACCGCGCGCCCGGTTGGCATCGTCGACGGGGTCGACTTCCAGCACAGCGGCGTGGTGCGCAAGGTCGATGCGGCCGCGATTCAGCGCGCCATCGACAGCGGCGCGGTGGTGTTGCTGTCGCCGTTTGGCTTCTCGCCCACCGGTGAGGCCTTCAATCTGAATATGGAAGACGTGGCGACCAGCGCGGCGATCGCCTTGCAGGCCGACAAATTGCTGTTTGTTTGCGAAGTTGACGGCGTGCACGAGCAGCCGGGCGACATCAGCAGCGCCGTCGACACCGAGCTGACCCTGGCCGACGCCGTGCGCCTGCTGTCGGACCTGCCGACGCCGACCGAACCCACCGATGTCGCCTTCTATCTGCGCCATTGCGTGCGCGCCTGCCAGGCCGGCGTCGAGCGCTCGCACATCGTGCCGTTCGCGGTCGACGGTGCGCTGTTGCAAGAGGTCTACACCCATGACGGCATCGGCACCATGGTGGTCGACGAGAAGCTGGAGAGCCTGCGCGAAGCCGGCTCCGACGACATCGGCGGCATCATTGCGCTGATCGAGCCGCTGGAGCGGGACGGCACCCTGGTCAAACGTGACCGCACCGAGATCGAACGCGATATCGACCTCTACACCGTCATCGAGCATGACGGCGTCATCTTCGGTTGCGCCGCGCTCTACCCCTATGTGGAAGCGCGCACAGGTGAGATGGCCGCCTTGACCGTCTCGCCGGCGGTGCAAGGCCAGGGAGACGGCGACCGCATCTTGAAGCGTGTGGAGCAGCAAGCCAAGTCGCAGGGCCTGGCCAGCATCTTTGTGCTGACCACGCGCACCATGCACTGGTTTATCAAACGCGGCTTCCAGCCGGTCGACCCGGAATGGCTGCCCGAAGAGCGCAAGCGCAAATACAACTGGGACCGGCGCTCGCAAGTGCTGGTCAAGAAGCTCTACTGAAAGAGAGCTGACATTTCACGGGCTGGCCGGCTGGTCCGCCCTGTTTTTCTATTCAATCAAAGAGGTAGTTATGGCTCGCACCGTGCAATGCATTTACATGAAAAAAGAAGGCGAAGGCATGGACTTCTCGCCCTACCCGGGTGAGCTGGGCAAGCGCATTTATCAAAACGTCTGCAAAGAAGGCTGGGCGGCCTGGATGAAGCACCAGACCATGTTGGTGAACGAAAACCGCCTGAACCTCGCCGACCAACGCGCCCGCCAATACCTGGCCCGGCAGATGGAACAATTCTTCTTCGGCGACGGCGCCGAAGCGGTGGCGGGATACGTCCCGCCAACGGCCTGAACGAAGCTCGGGCAGAGAATTGTGGGGTGGGATCATTTGCGCGCAGCGCAAGTGAGACCGCAGCAACAGGTTTTCTTCGGCGACGTCGCTAGAGCGGTGGCGGGCTATGCCCCGCCAACGGCCTGAGCGAAAAATGACGACCGTGCAGTGAACGGGAATCATTCTTGTTAAGATGAACTCCAGATCAACCCTCATCTGATTTGGAGTTCTATGCCATTCGCCTCGCTCACAAAATCGCTGTTGTCCATCGGCCTGCTGGCCGGCGTCACCGTTTCGGCAAACGCGCAAGAACAGGTCTTGAATCTATATTCGGCGCGCCACTACCAGACCGATGAGGCGCTTTACGCCAATTTCACCAAAACTACCGGCATTCGTATCAACCGCGTTGATACCGATGACGCCGGCTTATTGGCCAGGTTGAAAAGCGAAGGCGCAGCCAGCCCTGCGGACGTTATCTTGTTGGTGGACGCGGCGCGGCTTTGGCAGGCCGAAGAAGATGGCTTATTCCAGCCCATCAAATCGAGCCGTCTGGAGCAGCGCATTCCCGCCCAACTCCGCGCCAAACCCACAGAAACTGGCACGGCGTGGTTTGGCCTGTCGACGCGGGCACGCGTCATCGTTTACAACAAACAAACCGTCAGCAAAGCGGATGTGCTGAACTATCAAGATCTTGGCAATGCCAAGATCAAGGGCAAGCTGTGCACCCGCTCGGGCTCACACCCTTACAACCTCTCGCTGTTTGGATCGGTTTACGAGCATTTGGGCGCCGTGGAAACAGAAAACTGGCTCAAAGGCATGGTGGCCAATATGGCCCGCGCACCCAAAGGCGGTGACACCGACCAGATCAAGGCCGTCGCCAGTGGAGAATGCGGCGTCGCCATCACCAATAGTTACTATTTGGCGCGCATGATGCGCTCCGACAAGCCGGAAGATCGCAGCGCGATGGAAAAGGTTGGCGTGGTGTTCCCGAATCAGCAAAGCTGGGGCACGCACATCAATATCGCCGGCGGCGCAATGGCCAAGCATGCTAAAAATCGCGACAATGCGGTCAAGTTTCTCGAGTATCTGAGCGGCGATGAAGCGCAGGCCTACTTTGCCAACGGCAACAACGAATGGCCCGCTGTGGCGGGCCTGCGCATCAGCAACCCGGCCCTTGAATCAATGGGAAAGTTCAAAACTGAAACCATTCCCGTGGCGGTGATTGGCAGCCATCTGCCCAAGGTTCAACAGCTGCTGGATCGGGTTGGCTATAAATGAGGGATTGGCCCGACCCATACCTAATGGGAGTGCGGGTCTGGCTGTAAATGCCGCGCTGATTGTTGGTTCTGGAAAACATGCGGAATAGGCTGTTTGGAAATTTATTTCTACTCAGCCTATAATTAAATCGTTCGCAGTTGGCTGAACTCAAAAACTTCGCGAGGATTTGCACTGATGGCATCGTTAAAAGAACTTCTGGCCCAACGGGCTGCACTTGACGAACAAATTTCCAGCACCAAGGATCGCGAGCGTGCAGATGCGATCGCCAAGGTTAAATCCTTGATGGATGATTACGGCCTGACGGTCGCTGACTTGAGCAGCCGTGCACCGAAAGTCGCCAAGACATCCAAGGTCGCCGCCAAGTATCGCAACCAAGCCACCGGGGAAACCTGGAGCGGCCGAGGCTTGCAACCAAAATGGCTGAAGGCAGCCATTGGCGGCGGCGCTTCATTGGCTGATTTCCACGTGTAATCCACGCAGTCAGGCCACGAGCGGCGGTTTAAATGACCGGCTCGAAAAAGAAAGCCACCTGAATCGGGTGGCTTTTTTTCTTGGCCGGCCCTAACCGCAACGCCTGCGCACTCGCATACTCAAGCGCTTGAATCAAGGGGGCATTCCTTGGCCGCGCTGCCGGCCTAACTGCTAGCATCGCCGCGCGTAGAAAATACCGCGCCGCATTTGAATCATATTGAGCACCTGTTCATCCTGGCGGGTGAATACCTCAATTGGCTTCATCACCGTTTGAAAACCTAAGCCCTGTCGAATCCGTGGATGATCCCAGCTTCAAGATGGACAACTTGCCGACCACAGGTCGGCCACATCTTGCTGGACGGGTCGCCAATTTTTCGCGCAAGTTTTTCGTGTGGCTGGCCTGCGGCGCAAGTGCGGCGCTGGTTTTCTTGCCCGTTCAGCAGGGCAGCCCAGGCGCGACTTCATGGCTGTTTTTGCCGTATCTGCTGCTTTGCGGTTTGGCGCTCTTTGCCCCGCTGAACCGGGCGTCCGGCCTTGCGCTGGCGGTGTCCATGGCCGCCACGGCGGCTGCCGCGCTGAGCTTGGGATCGGCTTCGACCCTTGCCACGCCGCCACAAAACCTGGCGCTGCTCTTGGCCTGTGCGGCCAGCGCGGCGGCCCTGCCGCTGCTGATCCGCAGGCTGATCAACGCAGCACACCATGACCGCCAACGTTGGCGCGCCGCTTTTGCATCCCATGGCATGAGCCTGGCCGAGTGGCGGCTCGGGCCGAACGGCAGCTACCAGAGCTACGCGTCCGCCGAATGGAGACAGGTGGCGGGCGCCTTCACCGAACGCGCCAGCCGGCCCGCCGACTGGTTCGCCAACGCCCACCCGCTCGACCAAGATCGGGTCAGTGCGGCACTTGATGCCTTGCTGCTTCCCAACGGCCCGCAGACTTGCTGCGAAGAACTCCGCTTGCCCGGCCCTGCCTCCGACTGGCTGTGGTTTGAGCTCAAAGCGCATGTACTGGCGCGCACCAGCAAAGGCTTGGCCACCGATTTGCTGACGAGCTTGAGCGACGTCAGTTGGCGGCATACCGCGCAAGAGCGGCAACGGATGAGCGTGAGTCTGTTCCAGCATTTGCACGAGGGCTTGTTGGTGACCGACGTTGACCATCTGGTGCTGGACGCCAACCCCAGCTATTGCCGCATGCTTGGGCTGACCCGCGAGGCGCTGATGGGCCGGCCCGCCGCACCGCTGCAGGCCTCGTGCCTGCAGCGTTCGGGCTTGACCTCGGCTCAGCTGCAACAGGCCATGCGGGAACAGGGGTTTTGGCAGGGGCAGGTGCAGGCGCAGCGAGCCGATGGATCGTTGCGCCATTTGCAGCTGACCGTCTCCAGCATTCCCGAGCCCGACGGCCCGCTGCGCTATCACGTCGTCAGTGTCTCTGACTTGACCGACAGCCTGCGACAGCAGCACAGCCTTCAGCAGCAAGCGCAAACCGACCCCTTGACCGGGCTGGCCAACGCAGACGCTTTTATGCAGATGTTGCAGAGCGGCCTGCGCACTGCCGAAAGCGAAGGGTTTCGCCTCAGCATTTGCCGACTCGACCTGGATCAATTCAAACGCGTCAACGGCCAATATGGCAGCGCGATTGCCGACGCCTTGTTGCGCCAGATCGGTCAGCGCTTGCAGGCCGCGCTGCGCAGTGCGCCGCAGTGGTCGGACGGCCTCGCCCGACTCGGCGGCGATGAATTTGGCCTCTTGCTGCGCGGCGCCGGCCCGGAAGAGGTGCGGCTCGCCATCGAACGCCTGCTGACGGTCATGGTCGAGCCCTACTGTTTGAATGCCGACGGCTCGCCAGCGCTCGGCAAATCATCGGCCACCATCGTGATCCACGTCAGCGCCAGCATCGGTGCCACGCTCTTCCCACAAGACAATTCCGACGCGGAAACCCTGTTGCGCCATGCCGGCCATGCGCTCTACCGGGTCAAGCATTCGGGCCGCCATGGCTATCAACTCTTTGACACCGCCAAACGACTCCGCAACGAAGCCAGCCTGATCGCCATGGCGCGTGTGCAGCAGGCGCTGGACGCCGGTGAGTTGTGCCTGTTCTACCAGCCCAAGATCGATATGCGCAGCGGGGATGTCTTGGGCATGGAAGCCTTGCTGCGCTGGCAACACCCCGACCGCGGCCTGCTCGGGCCGCTGCACTTTCTACCGCTGATCGAATCGACCGGTTTGGGTGTGCAGGTCGGTGACTGGGTGCTGGAGCAGGCATTGCGGCAAAGCGCGCAATGGCTGGGGGCGGGCCTGAGCCTGAACGTCAGCGTCAATGTGACCGCCCGGCAACTGCAGATGCCCGATTTCGCGCAACGCCTGCAGGAGCTGATCCAGCGCCACCAAGAGCCGGTGGCGAGTCATTTGTGCTTGGAGGTGCTGGAGTCGGCCGCGCTGGCCGACATCACCGCCACGCACAGGCTGATTCAGCAATGTCGCGGCTTTGGCGTCAGCTTCGCCTTGGATGACTTCGGCACCGGCTATTCCACCCTCACTTATCTGAAGCGCCTGCCGGTCGATGTGCTGAAAATCGACCGCTCCTTTGTGCAGAACATGCTGATTGACGAGCAGGACAGCACCCTGGTCGAAGGCGTGATCCGCTTGGCCGAGAACTTTGGCTGCACCGTGGTGGCCGAAGGTGTGGAATCGCCCGCCCACGCACGCGCGCTGCTGCGCCTGGGCTGCCAGCAAGGCCAGGGCAATGGCATCGCTGCGGCAATGCCAGCCACTCAGGTGCAGGCCTGGGTCGGAGCGTTCGCCAAGGCCGATTGGCTGCCCACGCTCGGCAGCCGAGCCACGGCCTTGCTTTAGACTCGCCCGGTGATTCCACCCGGCTTTATTCAAGACCTGCTCTCTCGCGTCGACATCGTCGAGGTGGTGGGCCGCCATGTCGAGCTCAAAAAAGCCGGCATCAACCACAAGGGCCTGTGCCCCTTCCACGGCGAAAAGTCGCCCAGCTTCATCGTCAGCCCGACACGCCAGACCTACCATTGCTTCGGCTGCGGCGTGCACGGCAATGCGGTCGGCTTCTTGATGGAGCACAGCGGCCTGGGCTTTGTCGAAGCAGTGCAGGACCTGGCACAGCAGACCGGCATGCAGGTACCCGAGGACGAGCGCTCCAGCGAGGAGCGCGAACGCGCCGCCCAGCAAAAGCAGCGGCAAGCCACTCTGACCGAGGTCTTGCTGCGTGCCAGCGACCATTACCGCGCGCAGTTGAAAAAGACGCCACGCGCGATCGACTACCTGAAGAAGCGTGGCCTGACCGGCCAGATCGCGGCCCAGTTCGCACTCGGCTACGCGCCGGAAGGCTGGCGCAGCCTGGCCAGCGCCTTCCCGTCCTACGACGATCCCTTGCTGACCGAGTCCGGCATGGTGATCACCCAGGGGGAGGAAGGCGAAGAACAAAAACGCTACGACCGTTTCCGTGACCGCGTGATGTTTCCGATCCGCAATGTGCAGGGCGAAACGATTGGTTTCGGCGGCCGCGTGCTCGACAAGGGCGAACCCAAATACCTGAACTCACCCGAAACGCCGGTCTTCAGCAAAGGCCGCGAGCTGTATGGCCTGTATGAAGCGCGCCAGGGCCTGCGCCAGCGCGGCTATGCCTTGGTGGTGGAAGGCTATATGGACGTGGTGGCGCTGGCCCAACATGGTTTTAACAATGCAGTGGCGACGCTGGGCACGGCCTGCACGGCCGAGCATGTGCTGAAGCTGTTCCGCTTCACCGAGTCGGTGATCTTCAGCTTCGACGGCGACGCCGCCGGCCGCCGCGCCGCCGGCCGCGCGCTGGAGGCCGCCCTGCCCCACGCAACGGACGTGCGCACGGTCAAGTTCCTGTTTTTACCGACCGAGCATGACCCCGACTCCTATGTGCGCGACCTCGGCGCCGATGCCTTCGAGACCTGCATCGCCGCAGCGGTGCCGCTGTCCAGGCAGTTGATGGAGGTTGCCGGCGAGGGCTGCGACCTGAGCAGCGCGGAAGGCCGTGCCCGCATGTTGGCCACTGCCAAGCCTCTCTGGCAGGCGTTGCCGCAGGGGCTGTTGAAGCGTCAGCTGCTGGGTGACCTGGCGCGGCGTGCGCAGCTGCCGGATCAGGAGCTAATGGGCTTGTGGCAGGTCGGCGCGCCGCAGCCACAGCATCAGCAACCGGCCTCACACGACGATGGCCGCGAGCACCCACCCGAAGAGGGCCATGGCGGCCCCGCTGGTGAAGCCAGGCCGGCCAAGAAAAAGGAATGGAAGAAAGACTGGAAGCCCAGCGCCAACTGGAAACGCCGGGGCGAGCCCGAGGACGAAACCATAGGCACACCGCGCAGCGCGCCGAATGTGCCGGCCGACCATGCGCTGCGCATGCTCTTGCTCAATAGCGCCTGGTGGGAGCGCCTGAGTCCGGATGACCAGCACTTGCTGCACGACTTGCCCGGCATCCATGGGGAGTTGATCAACTGGCTTGAGCGATATTTGCTCAATCATGGCGCCGGCGCTTGGTCGGTCCTGGAAGCCGCCTTGGCCGACGATGGGTTGCTTGAGCGGGCCAAGCGCCTGCTTGGCGGGCTGCACAGCGGGGACGAATCGGAATTCGGCGAGCTGCAAGACCTGATGAAAAAGCTCTGGATCGCGCAGCTGGAGGCTGAAACCACACGTCTCGCGGCCAGCAATCCGAGCGGCGAGGCCTTCGATCGCTACAAGCGCCTGCGTGCCCAGATCCAGGCGCTCAAGGCGATCAGCATCACGCCAAGCTAGTGAAATTTGTGCTTTGCTCGGCTTTGAGCGATAATTAAGGGTTTTCCGCGCGCGTCAAGAGTGACGGCAAAGCTTGCCGGACCCGACCACCCAGCGAAACTGGGCACCCATAGCGGTATCAAGGTCACCTGTATCCGCACAAGTTTGCAAACTCA
Source organism: Roseateles sp. (assembly GCA_018780415.1). Taxonomy (GTDB): domain Bacteria; phylum Pseudomonadota; class Gammaproteobacteria; order Burkholderiales; family Burkholderiaceae_C; genus Paucibacter_A. Next base: position 9,356 of record JADMJQ010000299.1, read on the forward strand.
AACGTCCACGCTAGCTTGCACGCGCCGCGCTTGAAGAAGGGTTGTGAAAACGACCTGTTCTAGAGCGTATGAATGCCACCTGAGACGAGCTTCGCCTTGAAAAGCGCAGTAACCGCCCCCAGGTGGCTGCTGCATTGCTAGCCACATTTTTTCAGATTTATTTTTGAATTACTCCCCGGCCCGCCCGCCAACATCCACCCGAGGATCTGCATGACTGCCAAGAAGACCGAGCCCACCGCCGCCGCCGCTGAAGAGCTCAAAAAGCCCGCCGGCAAAGTCGTGAGAGTCGCCAAAGCTCCAAAAGCAGCCGTCGCCAGCGATGCCGCTGCCCCGGTCGCCGACGACGACAAGCCCAAGCGCGGCCGCAAGCCCAAGGCAGCCACCGAGACCAAGAAGGCTGCGCCGGCCAAGAAGGCCGCCGAGCTGGACGAGGAAGATTTCTCGGAGTTGGAGGCCGACCTGGAAGGCGAGCCGGAAGCTGAAACTGAAGTGGCCGAGGTTGCCGAGGACAAGCCCAAGGCCAAGCCTTTGCGCATGAAGGTGTCGCGGGCCAAGGAACGTGCGCTGATGCGCGAGTTTGGCCTGGAAGAAACCGCGCTGACCGAAGAAGAAGCCGCCAAGCGTCGCCATGAGCTGAAGACGCTGATCAAGATGGGCAAGACCCGGGGTTTCCTGACGCATCAGGAAATCAACGACCACTTGCCTGAGAAGTTGGTCAACGAGGAAATCCTCGAAGCCATCATTTCCATGTTGAACGACATGGGCATTGCGGTCTACGAGCAGGCCCCGGACGCGGCTACGCTGTTGATTCAAGGCAGCGCCACCGCCACCGCGACCGAAGAAGAAGCCGAAGAAGCCGCCGAAGCGGCGCTGTCGACGGTGGACTCCGAGTTC
>JADMJQ010000299.1:10259-11274 GCA_018780415.1 Roseateles sp.
CACCGACCCGGTGCGCATGTATATGCGCGAAATGGGCACGGTCGAGCTGCTGACGCGCGAAGGCGAAATCGAAATCGCCAAGCGCATCGAAGGCGGCCTGCAAGCGATGATGCTGGCCATCTCGGCCTCTCCCACCACGATCGCTCACATCATCGACCTGGGCGTGAAGATCCGCGCCGGCGAGAAGACGATTTCCGAAGTGGTTGACGGCTTTGTCGCTGCCGACGAGGCCGACGACTATGTGGCCGAGGAAGACTTCGACGAATTCGACGAAGAAGACGACGACGACGGCAACGGCGGCTCCAAGGCGCTGACCAAGAAGCTCGAAGAGCTGAAGAATGCCGCGCTGGTCAAACTCGACAACCTGTCGGTCAATTTCGACAAGATGCGCAAGTCGTTTGAGAAGGACGGCTACAAGTCCATCTCCTACAACAAGGCGCAGTTGGCGATCAGCCAAGAGCTGATGACGATCCGCTTCACCGTCAAGACGATCGAGAAGCTCTGCGATCTGCTGCGCTCGCAGGTCGATGATGTGCGCCGCTATGAGCGCGAATTGCGCAAGATCGTGGTCGACAAATGCGGCATGCCGCAGGAGTACTTCATCAAGAGCTTCCCGCCCAATGCCCTGAACAAGCAATGGGCCGAAAAGGAAATCGCCTCCGGCAAGCCCTTCGCCAATGTGCTGGCGCGCAATCTGCCGCCGGTGCAAGAGCTGCAGCAAAAGCTGATGGACATCCAGTCCAAGGCGGTGGTGCCGATCGAGGACCTGAAGGACATCAACAAGAAGATGAACGAGGGCGAAAAGGCCTCGCGCGATGCCAAGAAGGAAATGATCGAGGCCAATTTGCGTCTGGTGATCTCGATCGCCAAGAAGTACACCAACCGCGGTCTGCAGTTCCTCGACTTGATCCAGGAAGGCAATATCGGCTTGATGAAGGCGGTCGACAAATTCGAATACCGTCGCGGCTACAAGTTCTCGACCTATGCGACCTGGTGGATCCGTCAGGCCATCACC
>JADMJQ010000299.1:11284-14476 GCA_018780415.1 Roseateles sp.
CCGTATTCCGGTGCACATGATCGAAACCATCAACAAGATGAACCGCATCAGCCGCCAGCACCTGCAGGAGTTTGGCTTTGAGCCCGATGCCTCGGTCTTGGCCGAGCGCATGGAGATTCCGGAAGACAAGATCCGCAAGATCATGAAGATCGCCAAAGAGCCGATCTCGATGGAAACGCCGATCGGCGACGACGACGATTCGCACCTGGGTGACTTCATCGAAGACACCAACAACACGGCGCCGATCGAAGCCGCCATGCAGGCCGGCCTGCGCGATGTGGTCAAAGACATTCTGGACAGCCTGACGCCGCGCGAAGCCAAGGTGCTGCGCATGCGTTTCGGCATCGAGATGTCGACCGATCACACGCTGGAAGAAGTCGGCAAGCAGTTCGACGTGACGCGCGAGCGGATTCGCCAGATCGAAGCCAAGGCGATCCGCAAGCTCAAGCACCCAAGCCGGTCGGACAAATTGCGGACCTATTTGGACAATCTCTGATCAGCACCTGACAGAGACGAAAGGGGCTGGAGCGATCCAGCCCCTTTTTTCGTTTGACCGTCTATCGCAGCGCTGCCATCTGGCACGGCTACACTGCCAAGAATTTCACAGCTGAACCATTTTTCATTCATTGACCATGACCCAAATCCGGGAGCGCACTGTTTTGTTTGCCGATCTGCGTGGCAGCACGGGGCTTTTCGAGACGCTGGGCAATGCCGAGGCGACGTCCCTGGTGACCCACACGGTCGGGCTGATCGCGCAAGCGGTGGATGAATGCAAGGGGCGCCTGGTAAAGACCTTGGGCGACGGCTTGATGGCCGTGTTCGAGCTGCCCAATGACGGGGTCATGGCGGCCATCCGCATGCATGAAATGCTGGAGCGCGTGGTGGCCCGCGGCAAGGGTCAAGGCGCCTCGCCAAGCCTGCGGGCGCTGCGCATGCAGGTCGCGCTGGCGCGCGGCGAAGTGGTCGAAATGAACGGCGACTGCTTCGGCGACGCGGTCAACGTCGCCGCCCGTTTGCTCAACCATGCCGGCGACAACGAGACCCTGATCACCGCCGAGGTCCTGACCGGCCTGCCCACGGCCAAGAAGCTGCGCTTTCGCAGCCTGGACCTGATCGCCATCCGCGGCCGCGCCGAGCCGGTCCATGTGCATGTGTTGGACCAAGCGATGCAGGGCGATGTGGCGGCGACACAGTTTGGCGAGATTCAACATGCGGTGGAACCCGACGGCATCCGGCTGGTTTGGCTCGATTTGGACCGCGTGTTCGACATCGACAATATGCCCATCATTCTGGGCCGCAGCGTGCAAGCGACCTACTGCATCACCGACGCCAGAGTGTCACGCTCGCACGCCCGCATCGACTGGCATGCCGGCAGTTTTTCAATCACCGACCTCAGCTACAACGGCACCTTCGTGCGCTTCGGCAGCAGCGGTGACGTGGTCAGCCTGAAGCGCGGCAGTTGCACCTTGCATGGCAGCGGCACGATAGGGCTGGGCAGCCCGCCGGTTGACATCACCGCGCCCATCGTCAACTTTGAAGTGCTGCATTTTGCAGACACGGTGCCTCACAGCTTTGGCCATTCCCGCGGCCGCCGCTAGGCCAAGCGCCTGAGCCCATCTAGACAGTGAAAAATTTCAGCGCATGACGACTCGCCCCGAAGCCCCTTACGCCCATGGCAGCCCTGCCAAAACCGCCCTGCTTTTTTGCAATCTCGGCACGCCCGATGCGCCGACGCCGGCGGCCCTGCGCCGCTACCTGGCGCAGTTCCTGAGCGACCCGCGCGTGGTCGAAATCCCCCGGCTGATCTGGTTGGCGATCCTGCACGGCATCATCCTGCGCGTGCGTCCGGCCAAGTCGGCCGCCAAGTACGCCAGTGTCTGGACCGCAGAAGGCTCACCACTGAAGGCTTGGACAGAAAAGCAATCCAAGTTGCTGCAAGGCTATCTGGGCGAGCGCGGCCACGCCGTCACCGTGCGTTTCGCCATGCGTTACGGCTCGCCCTCGATTGCCGACACCTTGAACAGCTTGCGCGCCGCGGGCGCCACCCGCATCCTGGTGCTGCCGGCCTACCCGCAGTACTCGGGCGCCACCACCGCCAGCGTGGTCGATGATGTGGCCACTTGGGCACTCAAGACCCGCCATCTGCCCGAGCTGCGCTTCATCAACCGCTATCACGACGAGCCGCTCTACATCGCCGCGCTGGCCGAAAGCGTGCGCGCGCATTGGGCTGCCAACGGTCGCCCTGAGAAACTGGTGATCAGCTTTCACGGCATGCCGGCGCGCACCCTGGCCCTAGGCGACCCCTATCACTGCGAATGCCTGAAGACCGGCCGCTTGCTGGCCGAGGCGCTGGGCCTGAGCAAGGCCGACTATGTCGTCACCTTCCAAAGCCGCTTCGGCAAGGCCAAATGGCTGGAACCCTATACCGAGCCGACATTGAAAAAGCTGGCCACGGAGGGCGTCAAACATGTGGCCGTGATCTGCCCCGGCTTCAGCGCCGACTGCCTGGAGACCTTGGAAGAAATCAGCATGGAAGCGCGTGAAGCCTTCCTCCATGCCGGCGGCCAGCAGTTTCACTACATCCCCTGCCTGAACGACAGCCCCGCCGGCATGCGGGCACTGACCTCGCTGGCCGAGCGCCATTTGTTGGGCTGGCCGACTCAAGTCAAGCCCGACGCAGCAGCGCTGCAGGCCCAGCGCGACCTCGCACTGGCGGCCGGCGCATCAACGTGATGCTGCCCTATTTGCATTGCGCTGCGCCTTCAGCCTGACCTCACGCCAGCGCATCACCCGCGGCCAGATGCGCGGCAACAGCAGCACCAGGGCCACGATGACGAGCAGGCCGACCGACATCGGCCGTTGCAGGAACACGCCCCAATGCCCCTCGCCGATGGACAGCGCATTGCGCAGCTGCGCCTCGGCAATCGGCCCCAGAATCATGCCGACCACCACCGGCGCGGTCGGGAAGTCAAAGCGCCGCATCAGCACGCCCAGCAGGCCGATCACCAGCATCAAGAATAGATCGAACGAGCTTTGCCGCATGCCGTAGACGCCGACGGTGGCGAAGATCAGGATGCCCGCATAGAGCTGTGGCTTGGGGATCTTCAAAAGCTTGACCCACAGGCCCACCATCGGCAGGTTCAGCACCAGCAGCATCACGTTGCCGATGTAGAGGCTGGCGATCAGCGCCCA
>JADMJQ010000302.1:0-214 GCA_018780415.1 Roseateles sp.
TCCCAATTCCCCTCGTTCGGCATGAAAAATGGACCCGAACGCTGCGGGAACCGCCGCATTCAAGGAAACCATCAAACTAGGGGTGAATGCTAGGGGAAGGTTGCAATTTGGACGCCCCCCCGATTGAGTGAGCGCGCGCCTGAAGTGTGCAATATGCACGCCAAAAGCAGCTCAAGGCCCGCCCTCATCGCGTCACGCAAAAACGAGAAGGGGG
>JADMJQ010000302.1:224-2021 GCA_018780415.1 Roseateles sp.
TCGGGCGGTCAGGCCAGCTTGCCGTGGCAGAGCTTGAACTTCTTACCACTGCCGCAAGGGCAAGGGTCATTGCGACCGACATGACCGAATTTCGCGGCATCAAAGTCGGCAGCGGCTTCTTGCGACACCGAGCCGTCTTCGTTGGGGTGGGTGTAGGTGACGTTGCTGACGCGCTCGGCGCGAGCCTCGATGGCCTCGGCCGCACGATTGGCTTCTTCCTGCGATTGGATACGTACATTCATCAAGGTACGGGTGACTTCCATCTTCACCACATCCAGCAGCTGAGAGAACAGCTCGAAGGCCTCGCGCTTGTACTCTTGCTTGGGGTTCTTCTGCGCATAGCCGCGCAGATGGATGCCTTGGCGCAGATAGTCCAGCGAGGCCAGATGCTCGCGCCAATGCTGGTCAATGCTCTGCAGCAACACCATGCGCATGAACGGGGTCAGCTGGTCGATGCCAACGCGCTCAACCTTGTCGGCGAATACGGTGTCGCCGGTCTTCACGACCAGCTCCAGCACGTCTTCGTCGGTGATGGAGTCGCTCTTGTTGACCATCTCGGTCAGCGCCACTTCCAGCTGCCATTCGTCACGCAGCACGCGCTCCAGACCGGCCAGGTCCCACTGCTCTTCAACGCTTTCGGACGGCACAAAGCTGCGCACGACTTCGCCCAGCGAGCTGGCCCGCAAATTGCCGATCTGTTCGACCAAGCTCTGCGCCTCCAGGATGTCATTGCGCTGCTGGTAGATGACCTTGCGCTGGTCATTCGAGACGTCGTCGTACTCAAGCAGTTGCTTACGAACGTCGAAATTGCGCGCCTCGACCTTGCGCTGCGCACTCTCAATCGAACGGCTGACGATGCCGGCCTCGATCGCCTCGCCTTCGGGCATCTTCAGGCGGTCCATGATGGCGCGCACGCGGTCACCCGCGAAGATGCGCATCAGCTGATCGTCCAGCGACAAATAGAAACGCGACGCGCCCGGATCACCCTGGCGGCCGGAACGGCCACGCAACTGGTTGTCGATGCGGCGGCTCTCGTGGCGCTCGGTGGCGATGATGCGCAGGCCGCCGGCGGCCTTGACCTGCTCGTGCAAGCCTGCCCATTCCTCCTTCAAGGTCTGGATCTGCTGCGCCTTGTCGGCTTCGGCCACGCTGGCGTCGGCTTCAATCAGCTTGATCTGATTCTCAACATTGCCGCCCAGCACAATGTCGGTGCCTCGACCGGCCATATTGGTAGCGATGGTAATCATGCCCGGCCGACCCGCCTGAGCCACGATCAGCGCTTCTTGCGCATGCTGCTTCGCGTTGAGAACCTTGTGTGGCAGCTTGGCGGCCGTCAGCAACTTCGAGATGTACTCGGAGTTCTCAATCGAGGTTGTGCCCACCAAGGTAGGCTGGCCGCGCTCATGGCTGTCCTTGATGTCGGCAACGACGGCGTTGAACTTCTCGACCGTGGTCTTGTAGACCAGGTCCTGCTCGTCCTTGCGGCGGGTCGGACGATTGGGCGGAATCACCACCGTCTCCAGACCGTAGATCTCCTGGAACTCATAGGCCTCGGTGTCGGCGGTGCCGGTCATGCCGGACAGCTTGCCGTACATGCGGAAGTAGTTCTGGAAGGTGATCGAGGCCAGAACGGCAGCATGATGGCCCAGGTGTTCTGCACACCCAGCAGGCCGAGCACGCCCATGGTGGTGCCCGCGGTGAGCGTCATGCCGCCGGCGATGGCGACCGTGCGCCGCAGGCCCACGCGCGGCAGCAGGTGGCGGCACAGGAAGGTGCCGAGGATGTAGGTCAGCGACA
>JADMJQ010000338.1:0-10246 GCA_018780415.1 Roseateles sp.
TCGGGCCATCGCTGCGCCGCCGATGCGTTAAATTAGGCCTATGGGTTTTCGATCATTTGCTGTCTCCCGCCTACCTGCGGCTCTGTCCGGTTTTTCAGGGCTGCGCACGCCTGCCGAGCCGACAGCGGCCGAAGCGGCGTCGTTCGACGCCCTGCTGCATCGCCTGAGCTACTTACCCAAGGCCGACATCAAGCGGGTGCGCGAAGCCTATAAGTTCGCCGATGAGGCGCATCTGGGCCAGTTCCGAGCCAGCGGTGAGCCCTATATCACCCATCCGATCGCGGTGGCCGGCATTTGTGCCGAATGGCGGCTCGATGCGCAGGCCATCATGGCGGCGCTGATGCATGACGCGATGGAGGACTGCGGCGTCACCAAGACCGAGCTGATCGAACGCTTCGAGGCGCCCACCGCCGAGCTGGTGGACGGCCTGACCAAGCTGGACAAGCTGCAGTTCTCGACCAAGGAAGAATCGCAGGCCGAGAGCTTTCGAAAGATGCTGCTGGCGATGGCCCGCGATGTACGCGTGATCCTGATCAAGCTGGCCGACCGCCTGCACAATATGCGCACGATGGAGGCCATGGCAGCACCCAAACGCCGCCGCATCGCCCGCGAAACGCTGGACATTTACGCCCCAATTGCGCACCGCCTAGGCCTGAACCAGATTTACCGTGAATTGCAGGACTTGTCCTTCCAGCACATCAACCCTTGGCGCCACGCCGCGCTGAGCAAGGCCATCAGCAAGGCACGCGGCAACCGGCGCGATCTGGTGTCGCGGATTGAAAAGGATGTGCTGAAGGCTTTCGAAGGCTCGGTGCACAAGGCCGAAATCGATGGTCGAGAGAAAACGCTGTATTCCATCTACAAAAAGATGAAGGACAAGCACCTGAGCTTTGCCCAGGTCAGCGATATCTTCGGTTTCAGGGTGGTGGTGCCGGACCTGGCGCATTGCTATTTGAGCCTGGGCGTGTTGCACCAGCTCTACAAGCCGCAGCCCGGCCGCTTCAAGGATTACATAGCCATCCCCAAGCCGAATGGCTACCAGTCGCTGCATACCACCCTGGTCAGCCCCTTGGGCACGCCGGTGGAATTTCAGATCCGCACCGAGGCCATGCATATGGTGGCCGAAAAAGGCGTAGCCGCGCATTGGCTCTACAAGGACTCGGGCGGCGCCCACAGCGCCCAGCAAATGGGCGCACGCTGGCTGCAGTCCTTGATTGAAATTCAGGACGAGACGCGTGACGCTAACGAGTTCCTCGAGCATGTCAAGATCGACCTGTTCCCCGACGCCGTCTACGTCTTCACACCCAAATCCAAGATCATGGCCCTGCCCAAGGGTGCCACGCCGGTGGACTTTGCCTACGCTATCCATTCCGATGTGGGCGACCATTGCGGGGCGGCCCAAATCAATGGGGAAGCGGTCCCGCTGCGTACCGAGTTGCGCAGCGGCGATGTGATCGAGATCGTCACGGCCGCCGGCGCTCGGCCCAACCCGGCCTGGCTGAGTTTTGTGCGCACCGGCCGCGCACGCTCGAAGATTCGTCACTTTTTGAAGAATTTGGAGCAAGACGAGTCGCGCGATCTGGGCGAAAAAATGCTCTCGCAGGCGCTGCGCGCCGAGGGCCTGGCCCTGCCCAGCCTGGATGACGATGAAGCCGACGCCGCCCAGCTTTGGCAGCAACTGGCGCGTTGGGCCGGCAATCGCCATGTTGACGAGTTGTTGGTCGAGATTGGCCTGGGCCGCAAAATCGCCACCATCGTGGCCAAAAAGCTGGCCCGCATCTTGGCCGAGCAAGGCCAGCGCCCCGATGCGGTGATGCTCAGCATGGGCCGCTTCGCGGCCGATGACGCACCCGCCCAGGGCCAGGTCACCCTGGACGGCAGCGAAGGCGCGTCGGTGCGGCTGGCCACCTGCTGCCGACCCATCCCCGGCGATGAAGTGAAGGGCTATCTGGGGCGCGGCGAAGGGCTGCTGGTGCACACCGCCGAATGCCAGGTCGGCCGCAAGCTGTTTGCGCGCGACAGTGAGCATTGGATCAATGTGCATTGGGCCGAGGAGTTGACCCGCTCCTTCGAGGCCGCCGTGTCTCTGTTGCTCAACAACGGCAAGGGCGTGCTGGCACAAGTGGCGGCAGCCGTCAGCGCGGCCGAGGCCGACATCACCCATATCTTGATGAGCGACGAGTCGCAGCAACGCGAAACCGCCGAGATGAACTTGCTGCTGTCGGTGCGTGACCGCCTGCATCTGGCCGATGTGCTGCGCACTTTAAAACGCTCGCCCGCCGTGCTGCGGGTCTGGCGCGTCAAGCCTTAGGGCACTGGGGGCTTGGGCGCGGGATAGCGCACCTCCAGCACCTCGATCTGTTCCAGGCCACCGGGCGTCATCAGTTGCAGCTCGTCGCCCTCGCGTGACTTCAGCAACACGCGCGCAATCGGCGCAATCCAGCTGACCTCGCCGGCCAAGCTGTTGGACTCATCGATGCCCTTGATGGTGATGGTGCGCTCCTCCCCCTTGGCGTTCGCGTAGGTGACCGTCGCGCCAAAAAAGACCTGGTCCTTGCCATAGTGAAGGCTGGGGTCGGCCACTTCGGCGATGTCCAGGCGCTTGGTCAAAAAGCGCAGGCGCCGGTCGATTTCGCGCAGACGCTTTTTGCCGTAAAGGTAGTCACCGTTCTCGGAGCGGTCGCCATTCTTGGCGGCCCAGGAGACGATTTCGACGATCTTGGGTCGCTCCTCGTCCAGCAGCGTCATGAACTCCGCCCGCATGCTGGCATAGCCCTCGGGCGTCATGTAGTTGCGCGTCCCCTGCGGCAAGGCCGGCAGCGCGCCCTCGCCCTCGCCGTCGTCATCTTGGTTGTCGCTTTCTTTGATGAATGCCTTGTTCATGCGTGTATTGTCGGGCTTAAGCCAAACCACTTTGAGCAGCCCGAACCATGAGCAATCCAAGCGCCAGCGGCCCACTGCAGGGCCTGCGTGTGATCGAGATGGCCGGCATCGGCCCGGCGCCGTTTTGCGGCATGTTGCTGGCCGATATGGGGGCCGACGTGATCGTGATCGAGCGGCCCGCGGCTCTGCGGGTGCTGAACACCGGCAACGCCATGAACCGAGGCAAACGCTCGATCTGCCTGGATTTGAAAACCGAGGCCGGCTTGAGCGCAGCAACCGCCTTGATCAATGGCGCAGACGCCTTGATAGAAGGCTACCGGCCGGGCGTGATGGAGAACTTGGGGCTGGCGCCTGAGCGCTTTGAAGCCAGCAATCCAAAGCTGGTGTTCGGGCGCGTCACCGGCTGGGGTCAGACCGGGCCCTTGGCCCATGCGGCGGGGCATGACATCAACTATATCGCCTTGACCGGCGTATCCTCCATCGCCCACCGCAAGGGCTCGGCACCCAGCTTGCCGGCCACCCTGATCGGAGACATGGCAGGCGGCGCGATGTTCCTGGCTTTCGGCCTGCTCTGCGCCATCTTGGAGGCCCGCGGCAGCGGGCGGGGCCAGGCTGTGGACGCGGCGATGATAGACGGCGTCGGCACCCTCAGTACCTTGATTCACTCGATGCGAGGCAGCGGCATGTGGCCCGACCAACCGGAGCAGAACCTGTTCCTGCACAACTCGCCCTTCTATGACAGCTTCGAATGCGCGGACGGCCAGCACATCACACTGGGCGCCATCGAGCCCCAGTTCTACCGTGAAATGTTGCGGCTTCTGGATTTGAGCGACCTTGACCCGGCTCGGCAATACGACAGCCAATGCTGGCCGGAGGTGCGTGCACGCGTGGCGGCCCGCATCAAGAGCCAATCACGCGAGCATTGGTGCGCGCTGCTGGAAGGTTCGGACGCCTGCTTCGCGCCCGTGTTGACGCTCACTGAGGCCGCCACACACCCGCACCAGCGGGCGCGGCGCAATTTTGTCCAGGTCGACGGACAGTTGCAGCCGGCGGCGGCCCCGCGTTTCTCACGCAGCCAAGCACGCGAACCTCAAGCGGGACCGACCCCAGGTCAGCATGGCCTGGAAATACTCCTAGAACTCGGCTATAGCGCGGAAATGGCCGCTCACGTGTTCGGCCCGGCAATGAAAAAAGGCCAGTGATTTCTCACTGGCCTTTTTCTTTTTTGTAGTTTTGGTGCGGCTGGCAGGATTCGAACCCACGACCCCTTGGTTCGTAGGTAGTTATAGATCTTTTTCACCGGTCCTTCCTGGCACCTCCTGAAACAAACAATTCTCTTTTAAATCAATTACTTATGAACTAAAATCAGTTCAACAAGGCGCCAACAAATACCGAGACAGCTTGCACGCCGTGTACCCCTCTGTGTACCCCTTGGACGACTGATGACACGCTACCCAAAATCCGGCAAAGGCCGCAAATGGACCATCCTTGAGTTGAAGGCGATCCCGCCTGCCTGGCGGGATGATGCCCTGAGTGATGGTGACGGGCTGGTCGGCTCGGTTCGCGTGACGGGCAACGAGTCGGTGTCGGTCCATTTCCGCTATGGCTTTCGGTGGCAGGGCCGTCGCGGCTGGCACTACTGCGGCACATGGCCGACCTCCTCTTTGGACGACATCCGCCGCGCCCGTGAACTGGCCAGCGAGGCCGTCAAGGCCGGAACGAACCCCAACGACAGCCGCAATGCCAGCCGGATCGAAGCGCAGCGTCAGGTTCAGCTGACCTTGCAAGCCGAGACCGAGCGACTGGCGGCCGATGCCTCGCTCCGATCCATGTTTGACCAATGGCTGCGCGATGGAGTTGCCCGCAAGGATGGCAACGCCGAGATTCTGCGCTCCTTCGAGAAAGACTTGTTGCCCTCGCTCGGTCAACGGCCCGTCCGCACGATCACCGAGCAGGACCTTCGAAGCGTCTTGAGAAACATGGTCGCGCGTGGCGTCAATCGCATGGCGGTCAACTTATCTCGCGACATAAGCCAAATGTTCGGCTGGGCCGAAAAGCGCCAGCCCTGGCGTCGCCTGCTGACCGAAGGCAATCCGGCGGACCTGATCGATATCGAGCAACTGCTTGATCCCGACTACGACCTCAGCAATGTGTGTTCGCGTACCTTGACTGCCGACGAGATCAGAGAACTACGCGCCATCTTTGCGAGCAGCCAGGCGGCGTATTCGGCGGCACCTGACAGACGCAAGGCGAAACGCCCGGTTCAATCAGAAACTCAAATCGCGCTGTGGCTATGCCTGTCGACCTGTTGCCGCATCGGCGAGTTGCTCATGACCCAGTGGTCGCACGTCAACCTCGACGCCGCGATTTGGTTCATCCCCAAGGAAAATGCCAAGGGTTTCCGGGGCAAGAAGCAAGATCAGTGGGTCTTCCTGTCCGACTTCGCCATCGAACAGTTCAGAGCCTTGTCGGCCCTGACCGGCAGAACCGCTTGGTGCTTCCCCTCTCGGGATGCACGCAGCCACGTCGGCGTGAAGAGTGTGAGCAAGCAAGTGGGCGACCGCCAGATGCGCTTCAAAAACCGCAAGGCCCTCAAAAACCGCAGCAACGACAACACGCTGGTCTTGAACGGCGGTGTAAACGGCGAGTGGACGCCGCATGACTTGCGGCGCACGGCGGCAACAACGATGCAAGCCCTGGGGGTCGGCCCCGACGTGATTGATCGCTGCCAGAACCATGTGCTGGCCGGCAGCCGCGTTCGCCGTCACTACTTGCATCACGATTACGCTGACGAGAAGCGCGCCGCTTGGCGATTGCTGGGTGCGGAGATCCAGAGAATCTTGGGAGCGCACGAACGCACGGAACCACTGCCCATATCGACGACACAGGCAACAACTGTCAACCGAACGCTCAGCGTGCCGCAGATCGTACAGGGCCATACCCCCGCAGCAGCCTGAACATGCTCGAACGGCATTTCAGCCATTTGCGCAGAGCCGTCGCAGCCGGCGCACTCGGGCGGCTGGCGCTGTGACCCCGGCCGATCACGTCCGGCAACGACACCACGCAACAAATCTTCCCTTGAACAAAACATGACTGACCTGATCCCACCCCGCACCAGCGAGAGCCCTGACTACTCTGGCATACACGGCGACATCGTTGCCCTGCTGGAAGCGGCCCGTCACGCCGCCGCACGCAGCGTCAATGCGCTGATGACAGTCAGCTACTGGGAAATCGGCCGACGCATCGTCGAGTTTGAACAGGGCGGCCAAGATCGCGCCGCCTACGGTCATGCGCTACTCAAGCGCTTGTCGGTCGATTTGACGACGCGTTTTGGGCGGGGATTTTCAGAGCGAAACTTGGAGCAGATGCGGCTTTTCTACATGGCTTGGCCGCCAGAACAGATTTCGCAGACACCGTCTGCGAAATTGGCCGCACCTATGATTTCGCAGACGGCGTCTGGCGAATCGACCGCCTCCGCGATTTCCGCGACGGTGTATCTGAACTCTGGTGTGCCGACGGCAATGGCGCCCGCCTTCCCGCTGCCTTGGTCGGCCTACGTGCGCTTGCTGTCCGTCAAAGATCCCTCGGTGCGCGGCTTCTACGAATCCGAGGCCCTGCGCTGCGGCTGGAGCGTGCGCCAGCTTGACCGCCAAATCAACAGCCAGTTCTATGAACGGATCGCCCTTTCCCGCAACAAGGCGGCCATGCTGCAAAAGGCCGAGTTGGCCGAGCCGGGCGACGCGATCACGCCCGAGCAAGCGCTCAAAGACCCCTTCGTGCTGGAGTTCCTCCAACTCAAGGACGAGTACTCGGAATCAGACCTGGAAGACGCGCTGATCCAGCATCTGGCCGACTTTTTGCTGGAGCTGGGCGATGACTTCGCCTTTGTTGGACGCCAACGCCGCCTGCGGTTGGATGACAGCTGGTTTCGCGTCGATCTGCTGTTCTTCCACCGCCGGCTCAAATGCCTGCTGGTCATCGATCTCAAGATTGGCAAGTTCAGCCACGCCGACGCGGGCCAGATGCATATGTATCTGAACTACGCCCGTGAGCACTGGATGAAGCCCGGCGAGAACCCGCCCGTAGGCTTGGTGCTCTGCACCAGCAAAGGCAGCAACGAAGCCCACTATGCACTGGACGGACTGCCCAACAAGGTGATGGCCGCCGAATACCAGACCGTGCTGCCGGATGCCAGGCTGTTGGAAGCGGAACTGGATAAGACACGGCGGCAGTTGGAGGCGCGGCGGACTGATGGCTGAACATGACGCGCTCGCGGCGCTGCGGGTGGAGAACGCCCGCCTGGTCGCGCTGCTGGAATCGCACGGGACCGAATGGCGCACGCCGACATCGCACTTGTCGGACGCCAAGCAACCCAAACCCGAACCACCGCGTTCCAGCCTGTCCACCGTCGACAAAGTGGCGCTGTTCCGGCGGCTGTTCCGTGGTCGCACGGATGTCTATCCGGTGCGCTGGGAGGGCAAGACCTCAGGCAAATCGGGCTACGCACCGGCCTGCGCCGACGAATGGCAGGCCGGCGTCTGCGAGAAGCCGCGGAACAATGGAAGTGACTTGCGGATAGGCTGCGGGACACCCGCCCCTTGGGCCCACCAGCAGTTTTCACCTAAAAATCATCGCACCTGCTGCCGCATCCCGAGCCTAAAGTTCATCAGACCCTGCAGCCGGAGCTTACCGATGCCCACCACTCAAAGTCACAGCCAGCCTCAACCTCAAGCGAACTCGCAACCCAATCCCGTTGCAGACCTTTCGCTGCCGCCCTTCCTGCGCATGGCCATGGTCATCCGCATGACCGGGCTGGGCCGCACAACAATCTACCGACTGATGGCCGCCAACAAATTCCCCTGCCCCGTGCGACTGGCCAAGCGCGCCGTAGGGTGGCGGCGCAGCGACCTTGAACAGTGGAGCCAAGCACGTCCCACGGTCGCGCACTGACGTAGCTTGGCCATTCCGCGCATCGCCTCACACTTTTCGTCGAGGGGCCTCACCTATGGGTGAGGTGCCAACAATCACAACGGTGCCGACGCCTACTACCGATTTTGCACGGGAGGCTTCAAGTCATTCTCGGAAGTAGCCGCCGTACCGGCGTCAGCGGGATTCCCGCAAAAACAGGAGCGCCTATCAGGAATGCGCGTGACGTGATTTGCTGTACGACGCGCACATTTTTTTGCCAAAACGATTCGGGCCAAGACAAAGCGAGGCGAGGCCTTGGCCGATCGTCTGACTTCAATGATTAGCACAACGCTCGCACACACCCAACCACCGGGTGCTGAGAGCGTTGTAGCCATCCCAGTTGCCCACTGCGCTCGTACCTTTGCGCCAGAATGCCATCCAATAGCGCCGCAGTTCGCCCTCGGCCTGCAGCACCAACGGCTCTGCCAACATCTTTAGACACGCAGCTCTCAACCCCGGCACTGCGTTGTAGGCTGGCCATGCGAGTGTGGAGAACGTCTCCATGTCGGGCTTCACGCATCGGAATCCGTCGTCGCCCTCGGGCAGCGAACCTGGGATATTCGACAAGAACAGCCGCATGAACGGCAGCGAGAACAGGCACAGTGCCAGCTCGCGTCTGAAAAGAGCGTTGTTGCCACCGGCAAACTCGCAGAACGCTCGAATGGCGGAAGCCGTGAGGCCTGCATCGTCCTTGAGCAACCAATTGGTAGCTCGACTGGCCGCGACATAGTCACCAAGTTCGAGCTGCATCAACGGCAAGACAAAACGCACACCCAAGTTGTCCGCCGGATTGAGGCGCAACATCCTGCGAGCAAGCTTGCACGCGCCAACGAGATCACCGATCTCATGGTGCTGGATCATCCGGAGCCACAGCAGCCGATGGTAAAACCGGTTTGTGAGGGAGCCCCAGGCAACCTTGCCTTTGTAGCCCGGCGGCATCAGTGCCTCTGCCTGCTTGATGAACCTACTCGCCGTTGCGGCAGCTCCTGGCTCCTTGGCATCGTGCTGTATCCACGCCAGTGCCAGTCCCGCTTCGAGAAATCCAGGTTGGGCAGCGAGCGCGTTCTCCACCCAAGCGCGCGCCTTACGTTGCTGCGGTTTTGTGAACTCTCCGTAGCCCTGCCAGACGCTGTCGAGCTCTTCGATGAGTTGGGTACATGCGGGGCTCTCGTCGAAATGCCCGACTGTTGTGCTCGTGCTCACGCCCTCGTCCACGAGGAAGGTGTACAGCGGCGTTCGAGCCTTCAATGGAGTACGAGTACAGACTTCAGCCCAGGATCGGGCGCCGCATAGAACAGCCGGCACGCCGTCCAACACGACCTGCTTCGACTGGTCCGTGAGCATGGCTAAGGTCTGACCGAACTGCTCAAACGCCTGAAGCTGCTGCTTCGGCAGCGCAACCTCATCCTCGGGGTGCAGCATCAGAACCAGGGAGCCGCCTAGAGCGTCGAACCACCCCGAAGGCAGTTGATCCTTCGGCGATGTTTCGCCAACGATCAGGTGTGAGGACAAGGCATGCCAGGACGGAAATCGCACAGCCTGCGCTACCGCTTCGAGTGCCTTGCTGTGCCCCAGCCCGGTGGTTTTTCCAAGCAGCTTTGCGGCTAATTTCAGTCTTGCTGTAAGGCGCTGGGACTGCTCGTTGGGATAGTGCAGAAACCAAAAATCCAGCCCACCGGCCCCCAAGGCAGATGTTGCCACAGCGAAACGCGACGGATGATATTGACTTGAAGACATGGACGCTCCTAGCAGGCAACTAGAGGACGGTCCGCTCGCCCAGCGCCTGCAAAGAGTAGTCTGGGTGGTGATGTGTTTGGTTTTCCAGGTCGCTGTGGTTGCTTCTCCGATGCGGACGGACGGCGTGCGACAAACACCGACTCGTAGCTTACCCGACCAATGCCGACTGCGCCACGCACATGCCGGTCTTCGCACGTCGTTCTTGGATGACGCGCGAATCAAGCAGGCATCGTCAACTTCATCACCGCGCCCATCAAAAGCAGCGCCGCGACGATCTTCCCCCAGCGCCAGGTCGTGAACCGATAGCGATGGTTGACCCACAGCGCGCGGTGCAGCCGAACCAGCGCACTCAACACGGCCACGGCGGTGACGAATGGCCCGACCAGTCCGACCGGCTTCGGCGCATGCGTGAACAGCAGCACCCAGAGCAATGGCCATCCCAGCGCGTCAATGGCCGCAAGAAATTGCCGCCCGGGCCAATATGGCGCGTCTGGCGACGCTTCGCGTGCAACAAATACCCACATGATTTCCTCCAATCCTGTTGGGTCAGGCGGGAGCAACCTGCCTGACCATGTCAAAACGCCCTACACGCAGGCACGCTGAGGTCGCCGCAGCAGCGTCGGCAACCAGCGCTTGTCAGCCAGCCGTGCAGTCGCTG
>JADMJQ010000338.1:10256-12582 GCA_018780415.1 Roseateles sp.
CGATCTCGCCGCCTTCTTCAACGCACCGGCTGCCTCGTGCGACTGACCGGGCTCGGACTCATCGAGCGCCTGAATGATTTGCGCCTTGGGCACATGGTTCAGGTAGCTCTGTGGGCTGACCTCCCACCAGTCGGCCATGTCCAACTGCAGGGCCTCGGCAATCACGTCCGCATCGGCCGCCGCTCCGGCGCCGGGCAAGGCATTCACGGTCAAGGCAGTGCAGAGCGCCAGCAGATCAAGCAGCTCGGCCTGGGGCATATCGAGCAACCAAGTGAACCACTCGCCCTGCTGCTCCGGCAATCGCGCCGTCCAATCCTGCCTGGCGGCGTCGAGCGCGCGCCAAGCACGGCCGTCCTTGATGTCGTCGGCTGCCGCGTCCAGCGCGTACGCCGACAACTGCGGCGCGATCTGCAGGGCTGAGGCAGCGCGGCGATGGTCTTCACCAAAGACCCGCGTGACGAACGCGTGCGTCAGCGCTACCAGGGCGACCGGCGTGTTGCGCGACAGCATCACCTGCAAGGCCACCGTGCGATGAGCAGCAAGCCGCTTGACGAGGCTTTGGCTGCATGCCGCTGGATGATTCTTCGCAGCAGCCTCGACGGCTTCAAGGCCCTGCCCTTCAGCCTCATCGGCAACTTTGATCGCAGCGGCCACCGCCTTGCGGTCCGTATCACGCATCAAGCCACGCATCACGGCGGCTTCACCTTCACGGTCGACGGTGACCAGCGCGCCCGCATGCGCCTTGACATCCGGTGACCAGATCTTTCGGGCTTCCTGGATCGCGGTGCGTCGCACGGTGATGCATTGCTGCTCAAGTTCGATCCGCTCGGCCTCGTCCTCGTCCTCGGACCATTCGGGCGCATCGTCAAGCGTCCGCTCCTGCTGGTCGAGCTCAGTGCTGCGCGTGGCCAACGCGGCCAACTCATCCCGCTCTTGCCGGGTCGGCTTGCGGACGTCATGCCGGCACGGCGTGAACTGCCGCATGGCCTGCGGATCCAAGCGAACACAAGTTTCGACCCAGGCCCAGCCCTCCGCACGAAGCTCAGCCGCCATACCGTCGAGCTTGTCCGTCACCAAGCACTGTAACAAGGCCGGGTCGGACAGGAATCGACTTTGCTCGTCATCAAACAGATCGCGCCGTACGACACCGCCCGCTGCCTCATAGGCCTCGATGCCCACAAACCGCACCAAGGCATTGCCGCTCGCCGCCACGGCGTCGGCGTTGAGAACGCGCTTCAAGGCAGCGGGTGCGCGATCCCAGGGCTGTGCCTCGAACCAGGCACGTTCCTGCGCCGCGTGGTCGTCGCTGACGGCCAAGGCCATCAACTGGTCGAGGTTGATCGTGCCGTCATCGGCCCGGTACAGGTCCAACAACTTCGGTGACACCGCCGCAAGCTTCAGTCGCCGCTGCACCGTCAACACCGACACGCCGAACCGCGCCGCCACGTCCTCGATGCCCTTGCCTTCGTCGATCAAGGCCTTGAAGGCATCGAACTCATCGGCGGGATGCAAAGGCTCACGGCCACTGTTCTCGGCGATGCTGATTTCCAAGGCCCGCTCAAGCGGCACCAGTTCGCAAAGCACCTCGTGATCCTTGGGCAAGCGGCCCCGCTGCTGCAACAGCAGCATCGCGCGCCGACGCCGCTCACCTGCCGCGACGGCGAAGCGCATGGTGAGCTTGCGGCCCCGCATCAGCGGCTGCTCGGTGACCACCAGGTTCTGCAGCAGACTTTGCGAGGCGATCAGGGCCGCCAGTTCCTCGACCTGACCGGCGCTGTGACGGCGCACGTTGTCATTCGACCGCACCAGGTGCGACAAGGGCACCGACAGCATGTGTTTTGTGTGTTCCATGATGATGAACTCCAGAAGTTGAACGGAAAGAAATCCGCTGCGCCCACGCGCGCGGATCACGGCGGCATGCCGGGCCAGGGCAACACCCCAGCTTTGAACAAAATGGCGCGATTGCTCAAGCGTGACTCGGCCATTTCGTTCGACTTCGATCTGCGTTGCCAGTCCATGAAACTCCACCTTCCGTTCAAACGACCTCGCCTCAAAACTGACCTCAAAGCGGGCCTCAAAACCACCTGCCCTAAGTTCCGAGGGAGCCGGATTCCGGTGTGTTGATCCCTTGGCGTTGGCCGTGGTGTTGAGCTGGTTTCTGCCCCGCATTCGTCGGTCGCCGTGCGAGACCAAGAGCGCCGCGATGAAGCGCGGGAGCATGGGCACCGTGGAATAAATGGAAGGGGCCCGACGCAGCGCAGCGAAGGCGGGAAGGCGGCCGTTTATGCCGCGAAAGGCCCTTGCGCCCGAGCGCGCGGCGCTACGG